>PWWP01000126.1 GCA_003562075.1 Gemmatimonadota bacterium | reverse complement strand
CGGCCCTGCGGCCAACCATGCGACCACGCCGGGGGTTACAGCCCCGGTCATCGTGGGGCTCAAGGCGGCGGTCATATGGGCGGTTGCACCGGCGCTCAGGGTGACCGCCATCACGTTGTTCAGCGCGGCAATCGTGGCGGCGCCGGCGGGGGCCCTCCAGGCGCCCCCGGCTGCATGCCCGGATCCGACGGCCGGGGAGCCCCTCTCCCTGGCCCAGCTCTGGGACCGGGCCCAGGGGGTGGAGCCGGGCTACGATGCGGCTCTGGAGACGGAGGCGGCCCAGGCAGCGGCCCGGGGGGCCGTCACCCGCGAGTGGTTTCCTTCCTTTGCCATCGAGGGGATCGGCGACCATGGTCAGCGCCTGAGTCCAGGGGAGGAGCGGGTCCTGGGTGTGGGTCCCCGGGGCGAACTCCGGCTGGTGGGGGCCTGGACCTTCCTGGACAGCAGCCGTCGGTGGCGAGCCTCCGAGGCCCAGCGGCGCCAGGCCCAGGCCCGCTTCGCCGGGGAAGCGTTCCACGATCAGCACCGGGCAGAGGTGACCCGGGCCTATCTGGAGGCCGGCCGGGCCCGGTCCGTGTGGATCCTCCTGAACGAACAGCGGGAGGAGCTGGAAGGGCTGGCCGCCCTGGTGGAGCAGCGGATTGCGGCGGGGGTGGAGCCCTACTGGGAAGGGTCTCTCCTGGAGGAGGCCCGAGCCCGGTCCGATGGCCAATTGGCTGCCGCTCGGCAGGAGTTCCAGGCGGCCCAGGCCGAGCTGGCCGGGTTGGTCGGAGTCTGTGTCCAGCCACACCTTCCCGGGACCGAATCCGGTGGGCTGGCCCAGCACTTCCCTGACAGGTTTCCGGGCGGGATCAACGACGAGGCTGTGGAGGGGAACCCGGAGTTTCGCCGACTGCAGGCGGAGGCCCGGGCCCAGGAGGCCTTCGCCGGGGCCACAGGCGCCCAGGACCGGCTTCAGCTGCAGCTCCTGGGGATCACGGGACCCAATTACTCCAGGGCCTTCGATGACAGTCGGGTGGAACAGGAATACCTGGTGGGAGTGGGCGGAAGCTGGCGTCCGGACCTCTTCGGGGCCCGGCGGCAGCAGGCAGCAGCAGAAGGGGGCCGGGCCCGAGCCCTCCACGCCCAGGCTGCCAGCCACCAACAACGGGTCCAGCGGGAGGTCGCCGGGCTGGCCGAGTACTGGGCCCACGCCCATGAGCGGGAGGCCCCGCTCTCCCGAGAACTGGAGGCTACCCGCCAGCGGGATCAGGTGGCCCGGCTCCGCTGGCAGGAGGGCGTGGGGCAATGGAGTCAGGTCATGGAGACCCGAGAGCGGCTGGACGAGCTCCGGGTGGAGGCGGCCGGACTTCGGCAGGAGATGGGTCTGGTCCTCCTGGAGTACGCCGAGTGGACCGGCCGGCTGGATCAACTTCCTGAATGGCTGGAAGGAGAGGTGGAGCGATGATGGAGACCGAAACGGAGACTGCCACCGAGGCTTCCCGAGGGTCGCGCCTTCCGGCCGCTCTCCTCCTGGTCGGGATTCTGGGCTTCACCTTCCTCCTGACCGGGTGCGACTCGGATACCGACACCGATGAGCCTGCGTCCGATCCGGCGGTGGAGCTGGAGGTCTGGACGGTGGGCTTCGAGTCCCTCCGGGAGCACCGGGACTGGTCCGGTCGGCTGGAGGCCCTCCGGGCCCTACAGCTCCAGGCACCGGGACCGGCCCGGGTGGCAGCGGTGGAGGTCCGGGACGGGGACCGGGTGGCGCGAGGGGATCTCCTGGTCCGGCTGGCGGCTCCTGAGCTGGAGGCCCGCCGGGGCGTGCTGGCCGACCGCCTGGAGCACCTGCAGGAGGAGCTGGATCGATGGCGTCGGCTGGCCGAGGCCGGTGCAGCCGGCCCGGCTGAGTTGAGCGAAGCCACCCTCCGGGTGCTGGAGGTCCGGGAGAACCTGGCGGCGGTGGAGGCCGACCTGGAGAGCTACCAGATCCGGGCTCCTGCCCCGGGTCAGGTGGCGGCCCTGGCGGTCGGCGTCGGGTCCCAGGTGGATGGCGGGCAGCTCCTCCTGCGCCTGGATGACGCCGAGACCTTCGGGGTCCGACTCACCGTGCCGGCTCGGGAGGCCGCCTACCTGGAGGCTCGGGACCAGCTCAGCCTCCGGGATGATGCCGGCAACGCCCTGACGGTGGAACGGGTGGCCTTCTCTCCTCATGAGCACCCGGCCTTCGTCAGCGCCGATCTCTACCTGACGGCCAATGGCCAGGTGGTGGGGAATGGCCGGGTGGGCCAGGTGGATGTCCGGTGGGAGTCGTCCGAGGAGGTCCTCATCGTCCCCTGGACGGCGGTGGCCAGCGACGAGGACGGCGATTGGGTGGCGCTGCTCACCGGCGATCCGCCCACCATCGAGCGTCGCTTCGTGGAGCTGGGGCGAGCCCATCCCGTAGGGATCGAGGTCCTGGGTGGGCTGGAGGAAGGGGATCGGGTGATCCGGTATGAGCCCCGGGCCCATCCGGAGGGTCGGGAAGTGGAACCGGCGGAGCCCCGCTCGTGATGGGCCCCCGGGCCCTGTTGCTGGCTCTCCTGGAGGGGCTGTCCAACCGTCGTCTGGCAGTGGGGGCCATCGCGGCGGCCACCGTGGTGCTGGCCATCGTCTCCCTCTTCCAGATGCCCCTCCAGCTCCTCCCGGAGATCCGCTACCCCCAGATCCGGATCATCGGCGACCTGCCGGGCCAGACCTCCCGGGTCATCGAAGAGAGCATCAACGAGCCCATGGAGGCGGCGCTGGAAGGGGTGCCGGGGATCGTCCAGCTCGAGAGTCGCTCCGGCGACGGGCGGGCCTACCTGGATCTCTTCTTCGAGCCCGACTACGACCTGGACCGGGCCCTCCGGGACGTGACCCAGGCGGCCCAGCGGGCCCAGTCCCAGATCCCGCCTGAGTTCCCCGAGCCCCGGATCTTCGCCGTCTCCACCATGGAGGATCCGGTCATCCAATTCGCCTTCGGCTCCACCACCCACTCGGTGGTGGAGTTGCGGCAGCGAATCCGGGCCAACCTCCTCCCCCGCCTCCGGTCCATCCCCGGGGTGGATGCTGTGTACATGGGTCGGGAAGAGGTCTCGGAGCTGGTCATTGAGGTGGACCCCCTCCGGCAGGCCTCCAGCGGCGTACGGCTGGACGCCCTGGAGGAGGTCCTGCACCGGGCCACCGACCCGGCCCCCAGCAGCGCTATGCGAACCCCTTCATTCGAGGGGATCGGGGTCCTGGG
>PWWP01000220.1 GCA_003562075.1 Gemmatimonadota bacterium | reverse complement strand
GCTTTCTGAAGGCGACGCTCATTCTGACGAAGGATAGGCGGCAGGTCGAGGAGGCGTATAGGCGCATGGCCTTCAATGTGCTGGCCCATAACCGTGACGATCACGTCAAGAATTTTTCCTATCTGATGGATCGAACCGGGGAGTGGAAACTCGCACCTGCGTACGATCTCGTGTTTTCACGAGGTCCTGGGGGCGAGCATACCATGGCCGTCGGGGGAGAGGCGGAACGACCTGGTGAGAACGACATGATCCGGGTCGCAGAAGATTGCGATATCGATAGCAGTCGGGCAAGCGAGATCATCGAGAGGGTTCGGCTCGCTGTGGGGCAGTGGAGTCGATTCGCAAGAACCGCCGGCGTCTCAACCGGGACGTCCAGGCGGATCGAGAACGTGATATCCGAATCACGCCCACTCCCCTGACCGGTACGGCTGATCGATCCCGAGCAGCGTCGGCTCAGCAATCTCGGCGAGCTCCCCCCCGCCTTCAGGCGTGGGGAGCAGTCAGCAGTGCTCCGGTTAGATGGATACCCCCAATCAGCGGACTGGGGTATCCATCTTAGCGGAGTAACCGTATGTCGTCCGTATGGCATCTCCTACAGCGGGCAAGGATTATCCGAGGAACCGGGCCGACTCTAACCGCTGATTCCCCAAAGACGAGGATCGCCTCGACTACCTGGATTGGCTGCGGTGGCCTCATGGGTTCGGATGTGAGAGGTGTGGCGTAACCGGACATGCTTGGAGAACGGGCGATGGGCGGTACATGTGCATGGGGTGCGGGCACCGGACCTCCGTGACCGCGGGAACGATCTTCGCTTCATAAGCTCCGATCGTGCATGAGCCAAGAGGGAAAGGACCGCCTTTCTGGAACCATCCAGATGGACGAGACCTTCGTCGGGGTAGCGGAGGAAGGCAGGCCCGGCCGGTCACGGCCAAGGCTGCACTCGTCTTTCGGTTCAACCGATGAGCAGCGAAATCTCGAGGGTTGGTCTTCTATCGGCTCCTCGAGGCGGCTGTCCGTGCAGGCCCATACCCGTACCGAGACATGATCAGGAACCCCCAGCCAGGGTCACGAAATCCCACCCCACCTCAGGGGCGTGGGAAACCCCGAAGCCTTGACGTGCCGCACGCTTCGCGACCGTGGCGATAAGCTGAATCGCTGCAACTCCGGTTGGAAACCTACCCCGGTCGTCGGAATAGGCGTTCGGAAGGGGCCCGATGCTAAGGACAGGGGGGCGGACCGGGAGCGCGATGACGTGCTCCCCGTTCCTCCACGAGGCACCGGGCTCGGGGGTTTTTGATCTGGTCCGGATGTTCTTCCAAAGCTGCGCGGAACGGGGACTCGGCGCCCAATGAAAAATACGCCCTCTCGACGATCACCTCGGGGAGGTCCGGAAACCGGGGAGGCCCTCGCGGAGCTCTAGCCCGGTCGAGAAGCAGGTCGTGGATCTCCGGAATGTCCACACGCCTGAGCAGGGACGCAAGCGTGATGTCACGCGTGACCTCCGTAGCGCCTTCCTCCAGGGCGTAGGTGAGCGCTTCCACCGGGACGTCCAGACCGTACTTGTCTCGACTGAGTTGTAGGATCACGGATGTTGCCCTCATCACACCACGATGAAGGCCCGCGCTCTGGTCCGCCGAAAACCGGATCAGCTCTTCCAGCACCACTTGGCGGTCTTCCCCCTCTTCGAGCCTCGAGCACGAATCCCCTGCCGGGAGAAGGGTACTAACAAAACCCGAAACCCGTGGCCCACCGGCTGCCGTATGTGGGTCAGCGTCTTCGCCTTCCACAAGCTCCACCAGGTGCTCCTTCGCCGACTCGAGGGTATAGGAGGAGACCGGACGGGGGCATGGCTCTTGAGCTCCGGCAGCCGTGGCGGAAAGACTGAAGAGCACAGCGGTGATGAAGGGGATCCGGGCCATCGGAAGCTCCAGGCTCGTCATGATGTTGGTGTGTTGCACCCGATCGGGATGGGGTAGGGAGGCCACCACGCGTTGTTAGCGGGATACACCGACCACGTCTCCGAAGCATGCACCCAGCGCCAGCCAAGCTCGGGTCCTGCGACTGCTCGAGGAGAACCTGCGGCCCGGTACCACAGCCTGCTCTGGATGGCACATCGTCCCGGATCCGTCCGAGTCGGCCGGGTACGTCAACCCTCTGGTATTGTACATGATCCCGCTCCCGGGCGACCAGCTCCACCGACTCCCCGTGCCAGGAGCCACCCGGATTCCATATGGTCGACCCGACCCTACTGGTCACCTTACCTTCGGACCGTCAACCCACACCGAAGGGGGGCTGGCCGACGCGATACAGCTTCGGCCTCATCGGGTGCCACCTTCCGGACACCGTCGGGGCTCATGCGATCGGAAGTCCTCCTCCTCGATCAGGCACCGGGCGCGGGGGTTCCGGATGAGCTCGGGTGCGCTCTCCAGCTCGGAGCGGAGGGCAGCATCGCGTTCGGCGGGGAACCGGAAGATGGCCTCGGCCAGGCCGGCGGGCAGGTCGGGATGAGAGATAGGCCCACGCTCGGCCCGAACGAGCGAAATCAGGAACGCGTGCGCCTGAGGGTAATCACTGGCAGCGAAATGGGTCAGGGTCACGAAGGGAACCGGATCGGGGGAGTTCTCCACGGCAAATCGAACCGCTTGCTCCGGGAAATCCGGAGGTGCCGGGGGAGGGTTCACCTGCAACGCCGTCCGGATCGCTCCAAGGACCGGGCTGCGTAAGGGACCGACTTCCTCCACCGCGAGCCACCGGATGAGTGCGTCCAAGGCCTCTTGTCGATCAAGCTCCTCTCGCAGGATCGGGCAGGAAGGGGGCTGACCACGGGGTGCAACGGCGGCCAAGGTATATCCCCGAGCAGACCGCTCTTGGCCCTCTGCCGCCAGCTGGAGAAAGCGTGCCTGTAGGTCTTCCAAAGTCATCGTCGGCTCCGGGCAGCTCGGTTCCTGGGCGGTCACCGGACCGCCCACCAGGAGGGTGGCGACCAAGGCACAGGAGGAGATAGCTCGGACAAACATGATGGTTCTGCTCATGATACTATGGAGCTCTCGCAGTTCAAGGGAGCCGGAATCCAATCCGCACCCCAGTTCAGCGGGGTCCCCGAGGTTGGAGATCCAGGGGCCCAGACCTCGAAGGCGGTGCTCATGGGCTGCCAGAACCAGATCTCGAAGTTCGGCAGGGGATGTCCCGTCGAATGATCTCCGTGTTGGGAGACCGCCGCCGTAACGCACGCTCCTGACTTCGTCACCCGG
>PWWP01000045.1 GCA_003562075.1 Gemmatimonadota bacterium | reverse complement strand
CCCAGGATGATCCGGTCCGGACGCATCCGCAGAGCATTGATGACCAGGGCCCGCTGATCCACCATCCCGGTGCCTTCGATGTTGGGGGGCCTGGTCTCAAGGCGGACCACGTGGGGCTGCCGAAGCTGAAGCTCGGCAGAGTCCTCAATGGAGACGATGCGCTCGTTGGCGGGAATGGACTCGGAGAGCATGTTGAGGAAGGTCGTCTTCCCGGAGCCTGTTCCCCCTGAAATGAGGACGTTGAGGCGAGCCTTCACGCACCCTTGGAGGAACTCCAGCATCCCCTGCGTCAGTGTATCGTAGCCCAGAAGTTGCTCGGCCGAGAGGATGTCCCGGCGGAACTTCCGGATGGAGAGGTGGGGGCCGTCGATGGCCAGCGGTGGGATGATGGCGTTCACCCGGGATCCGTCGCCCAGCCGCGCATCCACCATGGGGGATGAGTCGTCAATGCGCCGCCCCACAGCCGAGACGATCCGGTCGATGATCTGCAGGAGGTGCCGGTCATCCCGGAAGGAGATCCGGGCCTCCTCGAGCTTACCGTTGCGCTCGATGAACACCTGATCGTGAGTGTTCACCAGGATGTCGGAGATGGACTGATCCTGAAGGAGCGGCTCCAACGGTCCGAGCCCGAAGATCTCGTATAGGATCTGCTCGACCACCTTCTCCCGCTCATCCAGGTTCAGGGCCACCATCTCGTCGGCCATGAGCTTGTGGACGATGCGGGCAACCTCCGTCTCGGCCTCTTCCCGGTCCCGCTTCGCCAGCGAGGCCAGGTTTAGCCGGTCCATGAGCTTCCTATGGATCCGGATCCGGGTCTCCTGGATCTCGGGATTGAAGGCCAGGTCGTCCGTGCCCGCCGGAACCACATTGGCATCGGGCCGGCGTGTGACGGCGCGACCCTCTTCTGATACCTGCCCTCCTTGAGCCCAGCGAGGCCGATTCCCCGCAGTGGACGAAGAAGTGGTCTTGGATGAATCGACGCCGTTTGACATGGTAATGAACTCGGGTTCAGGGCAAGACAGAGGGTCAGCGGGAGCGTCCGAAGAGTCCGGAGAGGAATCCCCCGTCCCGATCGGCGACCTGTACGCCAGTGATCCGGGAGGCCATCTCCCGAACGTCCTTCGCGAAGATGGAGTTCCGATCCAGGACGGCGGGCCGCCCCTCGTTGATGGCATCCATGGTGGACTGGTAGTCGTTCCGGAGGGTGGCCCCCACATCCCGGTTCAGCGTCTTCCGGATGTCACCCAGGGAGATGAGCTGTCGGGGACTGATCCGATTCGCCACGACCTGGATCCAGTCGGGGCGTCCCGGACGCTCCAATTGGTCCAGGAGAGGAAGGCACCGGGCCGCGTTCCGCACCGAGGGCAGATCCGGCGTAACCAACAAAAGGACATTGTCCGCCACCTGAATCGCGGCCCGGGTCACCGAGTTCAGCGACTTGGGGGCGTCCACCACGATGTAGTCGTAGTGCTGTTTCAGGAAAGCGAAGATCTGGGCCACCTGCTCCGGCTCCACATCCTCGAAACCGGCGGGTTTCAGTGGGGCCGCCAGGAGCTCCACACCGGAGGAATGGCGTTCGATGTACGAGGCCAGGAGTCCGGCATCGACCCGGTGGAAATTTCGAATCAGATCGACAAACGAAAAGCGCGGCTCCATCCCAAGGAGGAGGGCGGTATCGCCCAACTCCAGATCCAGATCCACCAGAAGGGTCCGCTGCCGGGTGGTGCGGTGGATCTCCACCGCCAGGTTCACGGCGAAGGTGGTGCTCCCGGATCCGCCCTTTCCGCTGAACACGCAGAGGGTCTGCCCTGCCCGCTTCTCCTCGGTGGCCGGCGCGGCGCCAGACTTCCCCGCCCGCTTCCAGATCCGGTCCAGCGTCCCCCGGACTTGCTCGATATCCAGGGGCTTGGGGATGAACTCCACCACCCCGGCCCGCATGGCCGAGAGGAGGAGATCCGGTGAATCGGCCGGCCCCGCCGCCACCACTGACCGGGTAAGCTTCGACTCCAGGAGGTACTCCGCAAACTTGAGTCCCACCTGGGGATCGGATTCCAGATCCACGAAGATGACGTCCGGTGCCGCCTCACGGAGCCGGTCCAGGTGCAGATCAGCGATGGCGGTGAACGGCTCGGTGATGCACACATCGATCCGGAACCGCTCGGCCTTTCCGTTTAGGCTCTGGGTGAGCCCTTGGTGGAAGGTGGCGTCGGTGGAAACGATGGCGGCTGAGACGAAGCCAGCGTCGGGGGAAGGGGAAGACGGCATGAGTGAGTTACTCAACGATGCGGATGGCGGTGAGAAAGGTTTCCGGGCCCGCGCCCACGTCCCCGGGAACGATTCCGGTGGCTCGGGCCATCCGGGTCGTGACCTGGAAGTTGTTGGGATTGCCACTGACAGATTCGACGAAGACACCAATGAGACGGGTCACCGGGACTGAGGTGCGGCCCTGCCGGATGTCCGATCGGGGGTCAAAGACCACAACCGGCCTGAGCCGTGCACTGGCACGACAGACCCCGTCACCGCTGGTGACACAGCCGACGCCGTTCACCAATTCCCATTGAGCGGTGGGATCGGACTGGATGAGGTTTTCGAAGGCCGAGATGAGAGTGGCCCGATTTCCGGGAGCAGTCTCGAGGCTATCCTCACCCTCGCCGAATACCGCATCGCTGCATGACTGGATTGCCTGCCGGAGTCCCTGAGACCCGGGCGTTCCGAAGTCCAGGTCCCTGGATTGTACCGTATTCCACCAACTTGGGTTGATGCGGGTAGCTCCGTCCCCCTCCGGTCGAAGAAGGAGCTGCCGTCCCACATCCTGGGGGAAGCGAAAGCCAGTGGTTCCCTGATCATAGAAGTGGAGATTGGGATCGAAGGATTCCTCCGGGCCAACGGGATCTCCATCCCATCGAGCGTACTGATCCGGCACTGCGATGGGCAGAATGCACTCGGCAATGGTGGCACCAAAAAGCTGCGCGGCTGCAGTGGCGCTAACGTCCACCTCATTGAATCCCAGAACCCGGGCAAACAAGGTGCCGATGGGACCGTCGTCGGCATCCTGTGTCCGGAGGACCCGCACTCGGACCCTGGTATCTGCCGCATCGATTTCGATGTCAGCATCCGGATCCAGCCGAACGGGAATCCCCCTCACGGTGTTGTTGGCGGCAAAATCCGCCACAAAGGCGCGGGTTGCTGCCTCATCCCGGTTGAACTGGTAGAAGCCGGCACCCGCATGGGCCGCCGCATCCGCCGCCCGCTG
>PWWP01000107.1 GCA_003562075.1 Gemmatimonadota bacterium | reverse complement strand
GCCCGGCTGTGGGCCCGGAGGGCCGATGCCCAGGTGATCTCGAATTCGTCGACGCACCGGAATCCGCAGCCCCCCGCCACCGGTTCGCCCTCCCGATAGACCACGCAGAACCGCACCCTCTCGCCGAAGGCGCCCGGGAGCGCCCGGAAGAACTCCAGGGGGAGCACCGGCGTGCCCAGATCCCGCATGTTCTCGGCGAAGACCCGGTAGAACGGCTCCACCTGGTCTGCACCGAAACGGGCCTCCAGCCCTTCCTTCATGGGCCGTCGCACCTGGCTTCGCACCTTGGAACGGAGGGTATCCTCCCAAAGAACCTCCGGATCGTCGGGAAGGGAAAGGATCACCGTGACCTTGCGGCCGCTCACCGCCAGGTCCTGGCTGGCTTCCGCCATCCCCTCCGGCCGCTCGGTCCCTCCCTGCTGGGCCGATTCGGGCTCCTGTTCCAACCCGGTCCCTCCCTCCGGTCGACACCGGAGCTCCAGGAGATCCGCACCCGCGCCCTTGGCCGCGTCCACCGCCCAGCGGGTCAGGGCCCGACGAGCCGGCAGAGTGCCCAGGGGTCCACCGTAGTTCAGAAAGGGCATGGAGACCAGGAAGTGACCGAAGAGCCGGCTCCGCACCCGAACCAGGGGAAGAATCCCCTGAATCTCGCCTTCGCCGGAATCCCGCACGTGAACGTACATGCATTCGTGGCCCAGCACATCCGCCATGATGTCCCGCCAGGCCGCCAGGTGGCAGTAGGTCCCTCCGGGAGCCGTCTCCACAAAAGGGTCCCAATCGGCAGCCGGCCGGTCCGACGCGCTCACGTGCAGATCGTCTGGGTCCGAGGGGAACTCGCTCATAGGTATCCCTTCTCACCCAACGTCTGACGAATGGTCTGGAACCGGAACTCGGACAAGAGGCGACGGAGGCGCGGTTCGGTCTTCCTCAGCCCACCGTAGTGCCTGAGCCGGGTGAGCCAACTGGTTCCCTCCACCCGTGGCTGGTCCGGATCCAGCTCCCAGGGATGAAGGTAGAGTGTGGCGCCCCCGCCGTTGCGACCGTACCGGGTGAGGGCGGCCCGCACCAGCCCCAGGGGGAGGTGCCGAAGAGAGCCGCCCCCGCCCACCGGGAGGTTCGCCCCTGCCACCCGGAGGGTTGCCGGAGGCACCTCCACCAGGTTGCCCCCCTCCAGCTCCAAGGTCGTGATCCCCCGCTCCCCTCCTGCGTATCCGTAACCGGGCCTGCGTACCGGGTAGAGCGACGAGTCGTAGCCGTAGCCCTCTTCCTGTATGATCTCCAGCGCCCACTCCGCGCCCCGGGTGATGGAGAAGCTGGGTGCACGGTAGCCGTCCACCCGGGTCCCGGATAGAGCCTCCAGCAGCGCCCGGGTATCCCGCACCTGCGAGCGGAATTCCTCGGGACTCAGGCGCCCCACCCGTTGGTGGTCCCAGCCGTGTGAGGCGATCTCGTGACCCGCCTGGGCCAGATCACGAATGAGCCCAGGATGCTTCTCGGCCACACATCCCAGCACGAAGAAGGTGGAGCGGGTGTCGAACTCATCCAGCAGATCCAGCAGACGCGCCATCCCCTCCTGCAATCGGCTCTCGATCTCGGGCCACCGCTCCCGGGGCAGGTGCGGCTCCAGGGCAGACACCTGGTAGTACTCCTCCACATCTACCGAGAGGTGATGCCGGATCTCCCGGTCGGGCTCAGTGGTGGATCCACTCACACCCATGGGCAGGGTGCCTCTCCATGACTCTTGGCCGTAAGCGAATAATGTCGGCGCAGGATCGGGTATGGAACGCGGCCGGTGGACCGCGACTGGGGATGTGCCAGGAGTCCGGACATATTCGGGCACATGTGGCATGGGTGTAGGTGACTGGACAACGCCATAGGATCGTGCAACACTCGTGCCCGGGAAGCGGTCCCGCCAACCCCGAGCCGACCCGGGGCGGCCGCTCCGGCCAGCTTGCCCGTCAAACGGGCGCTGTCCCAGACTTTCAGGAGAGGCGTCCATGACCCAGTCGAGAACCCATCCGACCGACCGTCCGCCTCCCCAAGGCCCCCGAGCGGCCCGTCTGGCCGGGTGGACCCTCGTCGGCGGATCGACGCTGGTCATCCTCCTCCTGACCCTCACCCCCGCAGGCCCTCAGCATCAGCTCGCCCCTTCGATCCGGCTCTGCATCATCTGCGGCGAGTTCGGCCTGGCGAACATTCTTCGCAACGTCCTGCTCTTCGTGCCACTGGGGCTCGGGTTGGGACTGGTCATCCGCAGGCCCTTGCTGGCCTGGCTTCCTGCCCTGCCCCTCACGCTCGGCATCGAGGCCCTGCAATTTTTCATCCCTGGCCGGAATCCTTTACCCATCGACGTGTTGGCGAACGCTGCCGGGGCGGCGCTGGGGGTCCTCTTCCTGGTGTCCCTTCGCGATGTACTTCGGGCGCAAGCCGCTGGACCTCGAGCGCCAGGGACCAGTCGGCTGGCCCTTGCAGCTTGGATTCTGCTCCCCTTCGGTGCGCTGACGGGCACGGCCGTGGCCTTCCAGCTGGCCCCCCCGGCCCCGCCCCATTTCGTCCAGATCACTCCCAGCCTGGGCCACCTGGAGACCTATGGGGGACAGGTGACCGAGGCCCGACTCGCGGACGAAGCACTGCGAATTGGGCGCTACCCCGACCCCCACCGACTGGAGGACCGCCTGTTCGGAGGGGCCCGCCTTGACGCCCACGTACAGGTGGGCCCTCCACCACCCCGCCTCGCCCCACTGGTTTCCGTCTACACAAGCGCTCAACGGGAACTCTTCCTGTTGGGCGTTCACCGCGACGACGTGGTCCTCCGGCTCCCCTACCGGGCCGCTCACATGAGCCTGCACCCCCCGGCTCTCCGCCTCCCAGGCGGCCTGGCAGGGATGGCTCCCGGCCACGAGATGACCCTCAGCTACTGGATGGAGACCGGCCCCGAGCCACCCGCATTCGGACGCGGGGCCAGCACCGGCGCGTGTCTCATCGCCGCCGGCCGAACGGCCTGCGATCTCCGCCCCGGAATCCGGGACGGGTGGAGCCTCCTCTATCCCCCCACCCGCCTGCCCCACGACCTCCGCCAGCCCATGGGCGTCCTCTGGCTCCTGGGGCTCGGCTTCCTCCCGGGGCTCATGGCCCGCTCTGTCCTCCGGGCGGGAGGGTTTGCCGCCGGCCTGACGGCGTTCGCCTGGATCGTGCCGTGGGCCACCGGTTCCATGGCCTGGGTCCGAATGACCGACCTGGCTCTCCTGGTCGGAGGCGCCGCCCTGGGAACCCTCATTCGACGCAGCCTTTGTCATCTTTACGCAGATCGGCCACGAACCACGCCCGTTGCGCCCTCGCAACATCCGGGGTCGGGTCCCCCGAAGACGGGATGACCGGGTGGTCTCGAACCGTCGACAGCCCGCTTCGGGCCGCCTCCCCCCGCCCGGCACACAACCTGCTACGTAGAAGGATCCATCACCGGTTGTAGCGAAGGGAGCACGACCACCAGGACACGAAGCCCGATCCTGGCACCCTTTCCTGCATGGCATGGAGGCCCGGCTGACAGTCAGGCCTGCATGAAGATCAGGACCGCTCCACAACCCTGAACAGATCCGAATTCCCAGCTCCGGCCGAGAGACCGCCTTTGAACTCCACACGCTCGCTCCGCCCGACGCCCTTTCGTTTGACGAGGCTCGTGCCGACGATGGCCGCTCTCGTCCTCCTGGCCACAGCCCTCCCGGGGGCTACTCCAGCCTGGGGTCAATCCACTGCCTTCGGCTCGCTGTCCGGCATGGTCACCGGCACCGATGGTGCGCCCCTGGACGGAGTCGATGTGACCCTGCTGCGGGCCGGCGAGGAGACCGAGCGTACCCTGACCGCCACCCGCGAGGGCTACTTCCAGGCGGGCTACCTCGCTCCCGGCCAGTACGACCTGGTGGTGGAACGCTTCGGGTTCGTACCGGTCAGGGTCCGGAACGTGATTCTGCGAACCGCCAGACAAGCTGTGATCCAGGTCACACTCCGGGAGACCGAGCCCCCGGTGACCGAAACGGACACGTACCAGTTTTCCGAGGTGGGACGGGAGCGATCCCTGGGTGCCGGCCGGGGCATTTCCCGCTCGGAGCTCCAGGGCATCCCCATTGACGGCCGGGAGCTGTCGGGGATCATGAGCCGCTGGACTCGTTCCGCGTCAGGTGCCGGGGTCATGGGCATGCCTGCCCACCTCACCGGACTCAGTGTGGACGGCATGCGTCACGAGCCGGTCTTCCATCCACGGATCGGGCCCGGGTTTCTGCATCTCACGGCCCTGTCCCCCCTCTTTCTCCAGGAGGTGGAGCTGGCCCCCCAGAGCGTGGACGTGGAGCAGGGCGGATCGCCGGGAGCGCGGCTTCGAGCCACCACGATCCAGGGCGGAAACACCCTCAGGGCAGAGGCCTTCGGGAACGCCTTCGGGACCCCCATGGGTGCCGACGGACCCTTGGGCAGCTCCGTGGACAACCGTTTCGGCCCGGAGGTCGGTGCCCTCGTTCACGGACCCATCATCCACGACCCCCTCCACTTCGCCTTCGGACTGGAGGCCCGCAGGGCGGCCCGAACCCTGTCGCCCCTGGCCGCCTCGTCCGGTCCCCAGCGCAGCTCGTTCCTGGAAGCCATCGGCGACGCCGAGCGTCCAGCGGGAGAGCGCCTGGGCGTGGCCCGGGTCGATCACTGGGACGTGCTGAGCACCTTCGGACGGATGGACTGGCGCCTGGGGCAGAACCATACACTGACCCTCCGGTCCAACGTGAGCGTGTCCCGTCCCGGGGACGACGAGACGGGCCCGACTTCCCCCATCCAGCCGTCGGAGGGATCAGATGCTTCTGACGTGATGATCTCCGCCAGCCTCTTCAGCGTCCTGGGTGAGCGGTCGGCACTGGAGGTTCGCGCCGGAGCCGAGTCCAGCTCCCGCGAGTACGGGGGTGCCTCCGGACCCGGAGGGGTCCTGGACGGACGCACCTGGATCCAGGAGGGTGGAATCGTGGCTGGAAGCGATCCCACCACCCCCGGCCGGTTCGAGGAACGGGCCTTCCGCCTGGCACCGACCTTCCACATCGCCACCCGGTCGCACCGGTTCAAGTTCGGGATCGAGGCGGCCAGCCGGCGTTACGAAGAGGAGTCCATGATGGGGCCCGCCCGGGCCACCGGTTTCCCTGACCTGCAGGCGTTCCAGGACGGCCGGGGGCTCGCCGTGCTGCTTCAGGGGCCGCGCCGGGCCGTGGAGGTGGACCGGACCACGATCGCCGCCTTCGTGCAGGACCGGTGGACGCCCACCGAAGGGCTTACCATCACCGCAGGCCTCCGGGCCGATGGCGAAGGACTTCCCTTCGACGAGGTCATGCCGTCCGAGCAACTGGCCCAGATTGGAGGGGTGAGCCGGGCACCCACTGAGGATCCACGCGGGCGCGTCTCGCCTCGCCTGGGTGTGGAGTGGTCCCCAGGGACCGGGCCGGGCTGGACCGTGGAGGGCTCTGCAGGCATCTACCATGGTGAAGTGCATCCGGGTGTGTTGGCCGAGGTCCTGGCCGAGACAGGCGAGGTGAGCAACCGCCGAACCCTGGGTGTGGTGGGCGGCGGATCCGGGTCCAGCACGGCGCTGGTCAGTGAGGGTTCCCGGATCTCGGTGCTGGGCCCCCGCTTCGATGCGCCCCGGACGCAGGCAGTGGATCTGGCCGTCAGGCACGCCCTCACACCGGGACTGACGGTGGAAGTGGGTCTGGGGCATCGCCAAACGGACTTCCTCCCCCGCCGGCGGGACCTGAATCGCGTCTCATCCGCCTTCGCCACCGATCAGTTCGGTCGACCCCTGTTCGGAGAAGTGATCCAGCACGACGGGGTCATCTCCATCCGGCCAGGATCCGATCGCCGCTTTGCTGCCTTCGACGTCATCTCCGCCCTGGAGTCCGACGGCTCATCCACCTGGACGGGCGTCACATCGGGCATCTCCTACGACGGCAACGGAGGGCCCCTCTCCCTCGAGGCGTGGTATACCTTCTCCGAGACCCGAGACAACGTGCCCCAGGGGATCACCGGTTGGCCGGTCCACATCCCCGGGCGCCCGGGTCCCGGAGGCGCGCTCCCCGGGTGGATCGAAGGCCGCTCCGACATGGACGTCCCCCACCGGGCGGTCCTCAGCGGCGAGATGCAGATCATGGAGAGTCCGGGCCTTCGACTGGGCGCACTGTACGGCTTCCAGTCGGGGACCCCCTTCACCCCAACCGTCCGCGATCTCCTTCACGGATCTGATCCCCTGGGGATGGGGCCGGGGGGCACCGGCTCCGGCGCGCCCATCTCCCTCCCATCCGGTATGGACGGCCTGGACCAGGTGCTCTCCCGCGCGTCCTGCCTGAACGATCTCGTCGGCGCCCCTCGCACCCGGAACAGTTGCCGCACCGAGGGCATCCATGACCTGAAGCTGAGGATGCAGGTCACACTGGGCACCGGTACCGGCTGGGACATGCTCCTGAACGTGGACGCCCTGAACCTCCTGGATTCAGGACCGGTGATCCCCGATCCGGCTCTCTTCGTGGTCGATGGCGGCGGTGAGTTGAACGCACCAGTGCAAGGTCGACTCAACCTCCCGGTCACCCTCAACGAACACTTCGGCGAACCCCTCGTCCGGCTCTCCCCTGGACGCTCTCTCCGGATCGGCATCGGAATCAGGTACTGACCATGAAGACCCAGCCCACCCCGCATCTCGCGCATCAATCGACGACGGCCGCGCCACACTCGGTGCTTCGCCGCCTTCTTCCGGTCCTGATCCTGGGGCTTCTCCTGGGACTGTTCTCCTGCGACGGCGCCGGCGACGAGTACATCTTCTCTCTGGACGGAACCGGCGCGGTGGAGGGACTCGCCTTCCTGGACCTGAATCGGGACGGCCTGCCCTCCGGGGGCGAACCGCCGCTGGCCGGGGTGGACATCCGCGTCTTCATGTCGGGAAGCCAGGACACCGTCGCCCGGCTCACCACCGACCAGTCCGGAAGCTTCGAGGCCCAGAACCTCAGGTTGGGCTCGTACCAGGTGAGTGCCGGCGGCCCGGTCTTCGGCGACAGTCTGGTGGTCACCGGGGTGAACCCGGAGCGAGTGGAGATCACCCCTGAAGGCAACGCCCAGGTATCGGTGGGAATCAGCTTCCCGCTCTACAGCTTCGCCGATGCGCGCCAGCAGGCCGTAGGCACCCGCCTCTACGTGGAAGGCGTGGTGCTGAACGACCGGGGGAGCCTGCCCAACAACGCGGTCCACGTCTGGGACGGCCAGCGGGCTATGCGGGCCGTGAACGTGGAGAGCTTCACCCATTCCGTAGGTGACAGCATCCGGATGTTGGGATGGGTCAGCCGGACGGGTGATCGCACGACGCTCATCGACGGCCGAGGATTCCGGACCGTACAGCTCGATGCCCCCGATCCCATCGAGGTCACGACCCAGCGGGCTCGAAGTGCCTCCGACGGCACCTCTGGCGGGGTTCTGGACGGAGCGCTGGTCCGGGTCACCGATGCAGTGGTCTCGGAGGTGCGTTCCGTGGAAGGAGGGCTCGTGGCCACCGCCTCCGACGGATCCGGTCCCACCTCGATCCGGATCCCCAACGCCCACCTGAACCAGGCCGGTCTGCCGACCCTTCAGCCGGGCGCGGTCCTCTCGGTGAGCGGCATTCTCCTCTATCAGGAAACTGCGTCGAACTGGGAACTCCGGACCCGGTCCGGCGACGACATCACGGCCGAAGCCCAGGGCGGCGTCACCGGCCGCGCCTTCTTCGACCGGAATGGGAGTGGAAGCCTGGACCCGGAGGACACTCCCCTTGCAAACGTGCGCCTCCGCCTCTTTCAGACTTCGGACCTGCAGACGCCGGTGGCCGAGGTGCAATCCGACGCCGAGGGCCGATTCCAGATCGCTCCCCTCGACGTGGACAGCTACGTGCTGGAGGTGGACGAAACCACGATCCCCGACTCCCTGGTGGTCCGGAGCATCAATCCCGGCACCATCAACGTGCCCACCGGCGGCGGGGTCGACGTTTCCGTGGTCATCAGCCATCCGCAGGTCACCTCGGCCGAAATCCGGGAGCTGCCCGAGGGGGAGACGGTCTTCCTCCAGGGCATCGCCCTCAACGCCCGAAGCGCCCTGGGGGACAACTCTGTGCACATCCGAGACGATGACGGTGCCCTGCGCACCCTTCAGGTCGACGCCACCGTGCTGGCAGGAGATCGGCTCCGGGTCCGGGGACGGACAGCCCGGGTGGCAGGCCAGATGGTGCTGACCCAGGTCACCCCCTTCGTCCAATCCGAAGGCGCGGTGCCGGGGTCGCTCATTCGCACCGCTGCTGACGCCCGGATCGCTTCCGGGGGAGTGGACGACGCCGATGCCGTCCGGGTCCGGGAGGTGACCGTGGTGACCTCGGGAGGCAACTCCGAGCGCTGGATTGTCACGGTACAGGACGACACCGGTCAGGTCACGGTCTACGTGCGCCTCGCCTCGGTGGGACTCACCTCTGAGGAGGCTGCGGAGAAGTTCCAGTCGGGGGAACGGCTGAACATCAACGGCCTGCTCATTCCCGAAGAAGGGACCAACCGCTGGCGTGTCCATCCCCGAACCGGCGGCGACCTGGCCACCATAGATCCGTGAACACTTCGCATGCGCGCCCACCCCCTCTCGCCCGTTTCCTGGGCGCGACCCGTCTCCTGGGCGCCATGCTCGCATGCACATCCGTATGGGCCGCTGGGTGGGGTGCCGGATGGGTCGTGGGGGCGCCGGCGGCGGCCACCCTCACCATTGCAACCACAACCCTGACGCTCGCCGCTGCCGCATCGCCCGCCCACGCCGCGGCCCAGGGACTCCCCGTCAAGCGGGCGATCCCGCCCCCCCCGGCCCACACTCCGTGTCCGGATGTGGGCACGCCCAACGACACTCCCCCCGAAACGGACCGGGAAGAAGCCGATCGCTTGGTGGCCCAGGCCAGCCAGGCTGCCATCCTGGGTGAGCACGAGCGGGCCCGGGAACTCATGGAAGAGGCCGCCGAGCTGGATCCCACCTCAGAGGCAGTGGCCTTCCAGCTGGCTCGGTCGCTGGAGCAACTCGACCGGCCCGACGAAGCAGCCGACCAGTTCTGTCGCTACCTGGAGTTGGCCCCCGACGGGCCGGACCGGGCCGACGCCCAGGCCCGCCTCAACGAGCTGCGTCCGGCCCCCGAGGACCCCGTTCCGGCTTCGGCCCGGGCCGCCTTCCAGGCCGGCGTGGAGTTCTATGACGACGGAAACTATTCGGAGGCGATCCGGGAATTCTCTCGCGCCCTGGTGGAGCTGCCGGGCTGGGCCCCGGCCCACTTCAACCGGGGACTGGCCTACCTGGCGACTGACCGGCAACGGGCCGGCCTCTCGGACCTGGAGGAGTACCTGGCGCTGGACCCCTCCGCGCCCGATCGGCGGCGTGTGGAGGTGGAGGTGGAGCAGCTGGCGGCCGTCGTGCCCCAGTACAGTCCCTCCACCACCCTTATCTCGGGGTTGGTGGTCCCGGGGATGGGACACTTCTATACCGGACGGCCCGGCCTGGGGGCCCTGGTGCTGGCCACCGCAGGCGGATCCGCCGCCGTCGGCATCTTCTATACCGACGTGGAGATCGACTGCCTGAGCATTCCCGAAAACGGCCGCTGTCCCCCGAGTCAGGTGGCTGATGAGCGGACGACACGGCCGCTCCTGGTCCCCGGCCTCGCCGCTGCGGGAGTCGTCACCGTCCTGGGCGCCCTCCACGCAGCTCGAGGTGTCCGGAGCGGAGGTTCTGGCGGCGGAGCATCGAGCCAGGCGGCAGGAGGCGCACGGGCCGATCCGGACGCCGGCAGTCCGGTAACGGGCCTGGCGGTGGAGCTTCCGGGGCTGGACCGTTCCGGGACCGGCATGCTGGGCTCCCTCCGGGCCTTCCTCCGAGTCAGCCCGTCGTTTCGGCCAGGCGACTCAGGGGTACGGTCGTACCTCCACCTGAGGTTCTGACCCATGGCCAGGGGATCCCGGACGATGGGCTTCGGGTTCGAAAGGCTCCTGGTCGCCATTTCCCGGTCTGCCAGCTCCGAAGCCGCTGTTTGCCGAGCCGCGGTTTCCCTGCCTGCAGTTCTCTTGGCTGGTGTTCTTCCCATCGTCCTTCTCCTGGCGTCCTGTGAGGACGACACGTTGAACGTCCTGCAGGTGGCGGAGGTGTCCATCTCACCGGCCGAGCTCTCCGTGGTGCAGGGCAGCTCCGGGGGCCTCACTGTGAATCTCCGGGACGCAGCCGGGCGCCCCCTTTCCGGCCGCACCGTGGAGTGGTCATCGGCGGACCCGTCCATCGCAGAGGTGTCGGGTAACGGCGTGGTGGAAGGGCGTGCTCCCGGCACCACCCTCGTGCGAGCCGCCGCCGAGGGGGTGGAGGGGACCGCAGACGTGATCGTCCTGCCCGGTCCCTCCATTCAGCTTTCCCCCACCTCGGTGCAGTGGCAGGGGCTCTCCGGCCATGACGAGATGCTTGAGACGGAGGTCCAGGTCTCCAATGGCGGCGAAGGCGCCCTGGGTGGCCTGGAGGTGGATGTGGAAGGAGCCGATGGCGCCGAGTCGGAGTGGCTCCAGGCCGTCCTCCGGTCCACCTCCGCCCCCACCGTCCTGGCGCTGCGAGGCTCCGCCGCCGAGCTGGAACCAGGCGACTACACCGCCACCGCCACCGTCCGCTCCCCGGCAGCGGTGGACGGCCCCACACCCGTCCATCTCCGGTTCGAGGTCCAGGTCCCGCCCGCCATTATCGCGCTGGACCCGGCCTCCTGGTCCCCCAGCGCCCCGGAACGGAGCCTCACGCCCGCAACCCAGACGGTGAGCATCCGAAACGACGGGGGCGGAGAACTGGACGAGATGACCGTAGACATTGAGTACACCGACGGCGGCGCCACCGGCTGGCTCAGCGCCGAGCTGCAGTCCGGCACCGCGCCCACCGAGATGGACGTGGTGGCCTCGGCCCGCCAACTGGATCCGGGGGAGTACACGGCCCGGGTTCGGGTGAACTCGCCCGCCGCCGACGAGCCCGGTGAGCTGAGGGTGACCTTCACCGTCCAAGCCCGCACCCAGGGGGAGGGGCCATGAGCACCGGGACACGCCTCGCGGAGATCTGGACGCGCACCATGCGACCCGATGAGACGCGCGCCAGGACACCCGCTGGAACGCGCGCCATGACATCCGGGATCCCCAGCCCCCCGCGCCTTCGAACGCCCCTTCTGCTGGCGCTCCTGGCTGCCATTGTCTCGCTGGCCACCCTCCACGGCTGCGAGGACGTGCAGGTGACGGCGGTGGAGGTGGCCTCGGTGACGGTGAGCCCGTCCCAGGCCACCCTTCTCCCCGGCGAGACCGTTCAGCTCACCGCCACCCCCCAAGGTGCGTCCGGGAACCTGCTGGGAGACCGACCGGTGACGTGGCGCAGCGACGACACCTCGCTGGCCAAGGTCAGCAGCTCGGGGGTGGTGGAGGGCCTGACCCCGGGACAGACAGTGATCCGGGCGAGCGCCGGAGACGCCGAGGGCACCGCCACCATCACGGTGGGTGCGCCACCCCGCATCGCCATCTCCCCCGCACAGATCACCCTTCACGCCGTAGCCGGAGACGACGGATCCCAGGCCGAGAGCGTGGCCATCACCAACGACGGTGCCGGCACCCTCTCTGGCCTGACCACCACGGTGACCTACCCGTCAGGAGAGCCCCAGGGGTGGCTCGACGCTTCACTGGACGGATCCCAGGCACCAGCCACCCTCACCCTCCAGGCCTCTCCCGCCCAACTGGCCGAAGGGACGTACCAGGCTCAGGTTGAGGTGGGGTCGGAGGCAGCCGACAACTCGCCCCGGGTGGTGGAGGTGGAACTGGAGGTGGGAGCGGCCCCGGCCCGCATCGCCCTCTCCACCTCGTCGGTGGGGTTCGTCTGGGAGGAAGGACAGTCACCACCCGCAGCCCAGCCGGTGGGGGTGACCAACGAGGGGGGCGGCAATTTGACCGGACTGGCGTTGTCGGTGGCCTATGTCGAGGAAGGGAACCCCGAGTGGCTCAGCGCCGAGCTGGAAGACACCACAGCGCCTACCGAGATCTCCCTCCAGGTGCATCCCGGGTCACTGGGGACGGGCATGTACAATGCCACCGTGGAGGTGAGGTCTCCGGCGGCGGACAACTCGGCCCAGGAACTCCGGGTTCGCCTCACCGTGGGAGCCCCACCCCCGGAGATCGAATTGATCCCTGACGCCGTTCAGTGGTCCACCAACGAGGGAGAGAGTCCCTCGGGCCGG
>PWWP01000350.1 GCA_003562075.1 Gemmatimonadota bacterium | reverse complement strand
GAGGCCCAGCAGGGGGAGCCAGGCCGGCCCCGATGCGCTTCGGTTGGGATGGTAAGCCAATACGGTTGCTCCCGATGGGACGATGAAAGGCCAATGTAATGGGGTGTCGGGGGGTTGCGGGAGGTCCTGGGGGTCAGGTTGCGGGGACCCTGGAACGGGGGATGATCAGATGGTTACCATTCCAGACGCAGGTCCCCCAACTGGTCCCAAGGAGGCCCCATGGCCGCGACCGAGAAGTCCGTGATGGACGCACTCAAGACGGTGAAGGATCCGGAACTGAACCTGAATCTGGTAGTGCTGGGTCTGGTATACGACGTAGATGTACAGGACTCCCACGTCCTGGCCCATATTTCCCTGACGAGCCCCATGTGCCCGGTGGCGGAACAGATCGTCCAGATGGCGGAGGACGCCATCCTGGGTGTGGAGGGAGTGGAGACGGCCAAAGTGCAGCTTACCTTCGACCCACCCTGGACGCCGGAGCGGATCAGCCCCCTCATCCGTTCGTCGCTGGGACTCTGAGAAGGGCAATAGCCGGAACGGCCGGCGCCACGGCTTCTTGGCAGTTGACCGAGCAGGCGAGGCCAGGGTAGTTTATAGACAGTTTCGAACGAGCGTTCGAACGGACGTTCGATCCCCAGGGTCCCAACTGCCGGACCGGGATCCTGGATCCGACAATCAGCAGGAGTTGGCGATGGCCGATCTCACCGAAGACGAACTGAAGGCCCGGGTTCAGGACGGCTACATCGTCGAGTCCGTGGAGGAGATGACCGAGGGGTACCGAAAGGCCCTGGCTGTTCAGCTCACGGTCCAGGCCGACACCGAGCTCATTTCGGCCCCGGCGTACTGGATGGCTGCCCGGGACGCTCCCTCCACCAACACCCAGGTGAGCGCTCACGCCATCATCCAGGATGAACTGGCCCACGCCAACATTGCCTACCGACTCCTGGAGGATCTGGGGATTTCGCGGGAGGAGCTGGTCTACGAACGGGAGCCCCACGAGTGGAAGCATCCCTACGGCTTCGATCAGCCCCTGGAGAACTGGGCTGAACTGGTGGTTGCCAACGGCTTCTACGACCGGGCCGGAATCACCCTGCTTTCCGATGTTCATCGGAATACCTCCTACGGGCCCCTGAAGCGGGCGCTGGTGAAGATCGACATGGAGGAGACCTTCCACCTGCGGCATGGCGAAGTCTGGATGCGCCGGCTGGCAAAGGCTGGGGGCGAGGCCCGGGAGATGCTCCAGCGGGCGGTGGACTGGATGTTCCCCATGACCATCGAGTGGTTCGGACTCCCGGACGATCTGAAGCGGCACTCGGGTCAGTTGGAGTACCGGCTCAAGGGGAAGACCAACGATGAGCTCAGGCAGACCTGGATGGCCGCCACCGTTCCCCTCTGTGAGAATCTGGAGCTGGACGTGCCGGCCCACTTCGACGAGGCCACTGAGAGCTACGAGCTGGAGTACCCCTTCCCCTGCCAATACAACCCGGACGAGAAGCGGTGGCTTTTCGAAGAGGGGCAGATCAGCTGGGACGAGGTCTTCAAGCGTTGGAAGGGCCGAGGACCCATGAACAAGACCTACGTCGAGTCCATCCGCCGTTCCCGCAGCCAGGTGGGTGCGTGGCTGAACTGACTGCAACCCACCGTCTGCCGGTGGTGGCGCCGGAGGACGAAGGCCCCCTGCCGGCTCATGTGGTTTCCCACGCCAGTGGAGGACGTGATCTCTGGTCCCCTCCCCTGGATGAGCGGCCTGCGGAGCCGGACCAGGCACTCCTGGAACTCCTCATGGAGGTCCTGGATCCGGAACTTCCCATCAGCCTGGTGGACCTGGGCCTCATCTACGGTGCTCGGCTGGATGGGGAGGACGTGGCCCACATCGAACTCACCTTCACCGCCACCGCCTGCCCCTGCATGGAGTTCATCCGGGAAGACATCCGGGATCGGCTCATGCAGGAGCACTGGATCCGCCAGGTGGAGATCCGGGACGTCTGGGACCCTCCCTGGTCCCGGGAGATGATCTCGGAGAGGGGACGTGAGCAACTCCGACGCCTGGGCGTGGCTGGATAGTCAGCCGTGACGTTCCACATCGGAAATCTCAACTGCAGGGTGGCCGGCAATGGAAGAGCAGGTCTTTGATGTCTTTGCACGGAAGAACCGGGGCGAGTCCTTGACCCACATCGGCTATCTCTCGGCCCTCACCCCCGAACTGGCCCGGGTCTATGCCTGGAAGACCTACGACGAGGAGAACTGGTTCGAGATGTGCATTGTTCCCAGGGATCAGATCATCCCGGTGAACCGGACCGATGGTCCATTTGCCGGCGCCGCGCTGACTGGACCCGGAAGGGTGGACCAAGGAGGACGGGGATGAACGTCCTGGATCCGGGCCTCCCCCATCACCCCGAGCCGGCGCGGCAGGCCTTCCGTCGGCTCCTCCTGGGAATGGCCGACACCAAGCGCATCCTGGGTATCCGCTACTCGGATTGGCTCCTGGGCGCTCCGTCCATCGAGGCGGGCATAGCTGCCTCTTCCATGGCCCAGGACGAGTGGGGCCATGCCCGGCTCCTCTACGCCACCCTGAAGGATTTCGGGGCTGACCCGGAGGCGCTGGAGCATGACCGGCACGAGAACGCCTATGCTTCCTGGGATCCCCTGGATGAGCCCCTTCCGGACTGGGCCTGGGTCACGGCCACCATGATGGTGGTGGATGGAGGACTATCCGTGGCGTTGGAGGGGATTCTGGAAGGAGCCTACGAGCCCCTCCAGGGACGGATGCAGAAGATGCTCGGCGAGGAGGAGTTCCACGAGGCGCTGGCCGAGGCCTGGTTCACCCGTCTGGCCAGCTCCCAGGGGGAGGGACGGGTCCACCTGAAGTCGGCGGTGGAGGCCGTGCTGCCGGCGACTCTGTCCTGTCTGGCTCCTGGCGATGAGGCCCACGCGGTGTTGGCGGAAGAGGGGCTCTTTCCCGGCGCCGAAGCGCTGCGGAGTCGACTCGCCGCTCGCCTGGATCCGAGCCTGAGCCACCTGGGGATGAGTGTGCCCCTGGAGGTGGCCCTGGACGAAGGATGGGATTCCACCCGGGGCCGAGGCCCGGGGCACCCGGGGTTGGAGGCGGTGGAGCGAGCCCGGGGGGACCGGAATCGAGCGCTCTTCGTTGAGTAGCGCTTCTTCTTCCCGTCTACCGGGCCGACTCCCCACTTCCCCTTCGTGTCCCTTCTGTGGGGGAAAGAAAACCGAGCTACATTCCCTCTTCGGTAGTCACGCCTCGGTGACGACCTTCTGGTGCCGGAGCTGTCGGAGTCCCTTCGAACACATGAAGTGGACCGGCCGGCAAGCCGACGACAACCGTGAAGCCAAGGACCCGGACCCGGAAGGGCCCGGCACTTCCTCTTGAGCCAACGTCTGGAAGAGTTTCGACAGTTTCGAGAGCGGATGAACCGGAAGATCCTGGACGAGGAGAATCTGGAGATCCGCCGCTTTTTTGCCCTGGACGACCGGGCCTACCGGGAAGGGGCGCTCCCTACCCGCACCAAGGAACTGCTAGGGTTGGTGGCTTCCCTGGTCCTCAGGTGCGACGACTGCGTGAGCTACCACCTGGTCCGGTGCCGTGAGGAAGGGGTGAGCCGAGCCGAACTCTTCGAGACCTTCTCCGTGGGACTGGTGGTGGGTGGATCCATCGTGATCCCCCATCTCCGCCGGGCCGTAGACCTCCTGGAGGAGCTTGAGGAGGAGGGCGACGCTCAAGAGTGACCTGGCCCGATTCCCGGGATCCTGGAACACTTCCCGGACTCCGAACCCCCTGCGCTTGACAGCGGGTCGCCATTCGGGTGTCTTGTGGAGACAATCACGACTTGAGTGCGCCCTTGGACCAGGAGAAGGACGCAAGATGAAGATCTGGGGACGTCTATTGATGGGGAGCCTGTTGTTGGGTCTCCTGACAGCCGGCTGTGGAGGGACCAGCACGGTTCCTCAGCCCAGGTCCGTCATCGTCTTCTCAGGTGAACGGATTCAGCCCGATCCGGATCGGATGGCCCAGGCCGATTCCCACCTCCGGACCCAACTGGAGGACATCGAGGCGAATCCCAGCTTCCTGATCCGCCTGGAACGGCAGGACGATGCCGTGTATCCCTGGGATACCCTGGAGATGGAGGGTGACACGGCGACCATCTTCCTGGAACGAGCCGCAGTGGATGCCCAGACGCCCTACCTGGTCTACGCCCACCTCCACCTCATGGACCAGCGAGGAGAGCTCCTGGAGTGGTTGCCCTTCCGGGATGATCCGGTGGAGGGGCTGGACGCCGAGGAAGCCATCCTGGAGTGGGTGGCCGAGGTTTGGCTGTTGGGCCGATCCGTCTTCGACACCCAGGCGCACGGCCCCCTGGATGAGCTGACCTACGCCAACGAACGGGGATTCCTCCGCCCCTTCATCCTGGCCACCCAGGCCGAGCGCTTCTCAGACGAAAGAGCGGCGTTCACCGAAGAGAATCCCGACTGGGAGGAAGAGCTGACGGACTTCTTCCAGCGGACGTTCGAACGGGATGGCCCGGGCTACCGGCCCTCGGCGGAGGGAGCCGACCTGGAGTGAGGGGGGATACTCCGGCTGGCCGGGCGGGGCGGTGATCCTGGCGTACTCAAACGCCCGAAAGGGTCCACTGGAGACTGACCGGCTCGTCCCCTCCTTCCTCCTCCACGTGGAGGTCCATCCGGCCCGTGTCCCGAATCCGCTCGTCGGAAACCTTTCCGCCGGTAAGGGAAAAGCCCAGGATCGTCACCTTGGCTTCCTGGCCCTCGGGGCCGGTAGCCTGAAGGGTGACCCCCTTCAGATCGCGGGCTGACGGAGCTTTCCCATGGCGGACTTTGACTCGTAGGATTCGCCCGGAGTAGGGGTGGTCCAGGGCATCGATGACCTGGAGCACCATCCGTCCATCATGTTCCTTCGCCATCATGTATCTCCATGGAGCAGGGTCGAAGCATTGCCGTCGGGAAAGCCCGAGACCGGGACCCCATACGGTGCGACCCCGGATGGCGCAAACCTTAGAGGATGAAGGTTGGACAGTCAACGGATGAGCAGGTCCCGAACCACGAAGTCTTCCGCCAGAGCGCCGGACCCGTCGGCGTCCAGCCTTCTGCCCGACGCCGAAACCATGCGACAACTGGGCTACCAGGCCGTCGATCACGTGGTGGCCCGGTGGAAGGGACTGGAGGGGGATCGACCCTGGCAGGGGGCGTCCCGAGCCGACATGGAGGCCCTCCTTCACCTGGATGCACCGGAGGAGGGGACCGACCCGGGGGAGCTCATGGAAGAGGCGGTGGCTCAAATCTTCCCATACGCCGGCCGCATCGATCACCCCAGGTTCCTGGGCTTCGTTCCGTCCAGCCCGGGGTGGCCTGCGGTGCTGGCCGACATCCTGATCTCGGGCCATAACTGCTTCCAGGGAACCTGGCTCGAGTCGGCAGGGCCCAGTCAGGTGGAACTCACGGTCCTGGAGTGGTTCCGGGAATGGATCGGCATGCCCGCTGGAGGGGGGGGGGTGCTCACCAGTGGGGGCTCGGCGGCCAACCTCCTGGCTGTGGTGACAGCCCGCGAGGAGGCAGGATGGCCCCGGCGGCCGGTGGTCTATGTGTCGGACCAGGGCCACAGCTCCCTGCGACGGGGTGCCCGGATCGCTGGCTTCCGGCCCGATGAGATCCGGGTCCTGCCCACCGGAGCGGATCGGAAGCTCCAGCCCGGGGAGGTGGCTCGGGCACTGGCCCGGGATCGGGACCAGGGTCACACTCCGGTAATGGTCTGTGCCAACGGCGGTGCTACCAACACCGGGACGGTGGATCCCCTGGGGGAGCTGGCTCAGCTTTGTCGGGAAGAAGGGGTCTGGTTCCATGTGGATGCGGCCTACGGGGGCTTCGCGGTCCTCACCCCGGAGGGACGGCAGGTCCTGGAAGGGCTGGGGCAGGCCGACTCGGTGACGCTGGACCCCCACAAGTGGCTCTTCCAGAGCTATGAGTGTGGATGCCTCATGGTTCGGGATCCGGTTAAATTAGAATCTGCATTCCATATTTCTGCCGAGTATCTCCAGGATACGGCGTTGCGGGATGGGCAGGTGAACTTCGGTGATCGGGGGATCCAACTCACCCGAAGCTTCCGGGCCCTGAAGGTCTGGCTCACGGTCAGGACCGTGGGACGCCAGGCGCTGGAGGACGCAGTGGGCCAAGGCATGACGCTGGCCAGGCAGGCAGGGGCACGGATTCAGGAAGAGGAGGAGCTGGAGCTCCTCCACCCACCTGCCCTGGGAGTCGTCTGCTTCCGGTATCGGCCAGGTGGCGGATCACGGGACGAGGGGGCGCTGGAGGAGCTGAATGCCCGGATCCAGGATCGGCTCCTGGAGGCAGGTGACGCCATGATGTCCTCCACCCGCCTGGCCGGCCGGTACTCCCTCCGATTCTGCATCCTGAACCACCGGACCCGTTGGGCTGACCTGGATCACATTCTGGACCGGGTGTTGGCGGAGGGGCGGGCCTTGGTTGCCGAATCCGAGGCGTCCTGATGACGACGGATCCTGACGACGAGGGCCTCCGGGAGGCGGCGGCTCGCGTGGGGTGGCGCCTTCGGGCCGGAGCCTTTCTCACAGCCGGCCTCATGGTTCTCCTGGCCTTCGCCACCTCCTTGTCGGTGGTGGAGGTCCTGGCCCTTCCGGTCTTCTTCGTCCTCCTTCCGGCCCTGGCTGTGGCCCAGCTTCCCCTCCTGGACTGGGAGCCCCTGGAGCGGGTTCCCGTGTACATCGGGTCCATCGTCACGATCCTGGGGGTGGGCGCTCTTGGGGCCATCCTGTCGATGCGGTTGGAGGGTGTGGCACCTGCCGGTCTTCTCCCTCTGCCCACTGTGGAGCTCCTGGCGTGGACCCTGGGGACCACGTTGGCGGCTTTCGTCGTCATCCTCCTCTTCCGACCGCTGGAGCAGCGGATCGGCGGGGGGCGGAGTGCCCTCCTCCGGGACCTTCTGCCTCAGACTCGGCGGGAGCGGCGCCTCTTCGTGGGCCTCTCCTTCTCGGCCGGGATTGGTGAGGAACTGGCATACAGGGGATACGCGTACCAGGCCGTTCAGCTCCTGGGGCTGGGGCCCTGGGGTGCGGCGCTCATCTCGTCCGTCCCCTTCGCCTTTCTCCACGCCTACCAGGGACCGGTGGGGATCCTGCGAACGGGCACCATGGGCTTCATCCTGGCGGTTCCGGTGGTCATGACGGGGAGTCTTCTCCCATCCATGGCAGCTCACGCACTCATCGACCTCCTGATCGGGCTGGTTCTGGGCCCCTACCTCCTGACCGGCCACGACGAAGGGGTTGTTCTCCCAGGTGTGGAGGAGTAGGCTCCGGCATGAAACTCGACGTAGCACTTCTGGCCGACGCCGCCACCGTGGACGCTTCAGGAAAGCTGAACGTCCTGGGTATCTTTCATCGCATTCGCGGTCCCCGCTTCCCCCTCCGCCACGGACGTGTAGCGCTGGTGCTGCGCCTCCAGCCCGAGGAGGGGGACGAGGGGAAGCTGGCGGTAGCCATCCAGCTTCTGGGACCGGACGGCGATCAGGTCCTCCGGCTGAACGGAGAGGTGGAGGGGCGTCCGGGCACGGCTCCCGAGCGGGTCCGCATTCCCCAGGTCCTGAACCTGGACGGGGTGGTCTTTCCTGCACCTGGCCAGTACCGCTTCGTCATCTCGGTAGATGAGGAGGAGGTAGGAGAGCTGCCCATCCTGGTGGAGGAAGGCACTGGGCGGAAGGGAAGGTCAGGACCCAGCGGGGGTTCGCCGACACCGGTGATCGTCCCACCCGGCTCGGAGGGTGGCGTCCAGGCCTGAAGTGTGTGGGATCCAGGGCCCGACCCTGCTTGGTCATCGTCGACAGGAACCGGAGATCGTTCCGGTCCATCTCTTGCAGAACCTTTGGGTCGGGATACAGGTAGGAATAGGTGGAGGACAGGCAGGCTCGATTCGGGACGACAGGGGAGTCCTGTCGGGATCCAGGCCGGACCGGTCCTCCCGGGAGGTTCGGATGATCGTCACCTGCAGTTACGAGGAGATTGTTGCTCTTGAGCATGGGGGGCGTGCGTTCCTGGCCCATGGCGGGAGCGAAGAGTCGTCCGTGGCAGCCCCGTCTGCGGGACGGGCGGCGGTGGAATCCCTCCTTCCCCGACTCACCGGCGATCTCTCCATCCGGACCATGGCCGACCAGCAGGAGTTGGAGCGAGGAGCACGGCTCATCGTGGAGCACCTTCGTCAGGAGATGGATGCTCTGGTGGTGACCATCCATCCTGCTGCAGAGGAGACGGTGGCGGCATACTTCGACTTTGCCCACGCCTTGGCCTTCCTGGGCCGGGTGGAGGACGCTGGGAGTGAGATGCGAGCACTCATCGAGGTCATGACGGGTCGTTCCCCCACCCAGCGGACCATCCGCACCTTCCACTTCCCCGATTGACCTTCCCGTCCCCTGCACTTCAACCCACGATCGGTCATGAGTTCTGAGCGAGTGGATGCCCTTCGTACGATGCTGGAATCCCGACCCGACGACACTCGACTCCGCTTCGGCCTGGCTCTGGAGTACCTGACGGCTGGACGGGCGGAGGAGGGAGTTCGGGAGCTTCGCCGATACCTGGAGCTGGCCGAGGACGAAGGGAACGCCTGGGGCCGGCTCGGTTCCGCTCTCCGAGAGCTGGGCAGGGACGACGAAGCTCGGGAAGCCTACGTCAAAGGCGTGGAGGCGGCCGACCGGCACGGGCATCCCACCATGGCCGACGAGTTCCGGGAGATCCTGGACGACTGGGACTGAGGCGGCCCAGCCCGAACGCCTCCCGAAGCGCCGGCTCCTTCCCTCTCCCCCTCCTCCCCCCCATCTTCGTGCGGACCCTTTCCGAAAGGGTTCTTCCATCACAGCCGAGCCAGCGTTGAGCCAGAGGAGTGCGGATGTCCGTGGCCCAGAAGCGGGAGCGAATCCTGTCTCGCCTCATCGAGGACGAGATGCGGGAGTCGTTCATCGACTATTCCATGAGCGTCATCGTGTCCCGGGCCCTGCCCGACGTCCGGGATGGCCTGAAGCCGGTGCACCGACGGATTCTCTATGCCATGCGGGAGCTGGGGCTCAACCCGGATCGACCGTACAAGAAGAGTGCGTCGGTGGTAGGAGAGGTCCTGGGAAAGTACCATCCACACGGTGATTCGGCGGTCTACGACACCATGGTCCGGATGGTCCAGGACTTCTCCCTCCGGTATCCCCTGGTAGACGGGCAGGGGAATTTCGGATCCATCGATGGGGATTCGGCAGCGGCCTATCGTTACACCGAAGCCCGCCTTTCTCCCATCTCCATTGAGCTCCTGGAAGACCTGGATCGGGAGACGGTGGACTGGTCTCCCAACTTCGATGACCGGCTGAAGGAGCCTTCGGTCCTCCCGGCCCGGCTCCCCAACCTCCTGGTGAATGGGTCGTCGGGGATCGCCGTGGGGATGTCCACCAATATCCCTCCCCACAATCTGGTGGAGGTGGCCCATGCGTTCCGGCATCTGGCCCGGAACCCGGAGTGCGCCGTCGACGAGCTCATGGAATTCGTCCCCGGTCCCGACTTCCCCACTGGTGCCTTCATTGTGGGCAATGACGGTATTCAGGACATGTATCGGACCGGCCGGGGTCGCATCGTCATGCGGGCCCGGATCGTCAAGGAGGCCCTGAGGGGTGGCCGGGAGCAGCTCGTGGTGACGGAAATCCCCTACGGTGTTTCCAAGTCCAAGATCATCGAACAGATCGTGGCGCTCTCCCGGAAGGGTAAGCTGGACGATGTCACCGACGTGCGGGACGAATCGGACCGTGACGGGCTCCGGCTGGTCATCCAGCTCAAGCGGGGGGCGCCGGCAGCCACGACCCTGGCCACCCTCCACCGGCGGACCTATCTCCAGAGTACTTTCGGAGCCATCCTACTGGCGCTGGACAAGGGCGAGCCCAAGGAGCTGAACCTCAAGCAGATCCTGGAGCGATACCGGGACCATCGGCTGGAGGTGGTGGTGCGTCGGACGCGCCACGACCTGGAGGGGGCGGAAGCCGAACGGCACATCGTCCAGGGTCTCCTGGTGGCGTTGGATCACATCGACGAGGTGGTGAAGATCATCCGTCAGTCCCAGGACCGACCCCAGGCAGCACAGGGCCTGCAAGATCGCTTCGGGCTCTCGGAGATCCAGGCCGACGCCATCCTGAACATGCGCCTGGGCCGCCTCACATCCCTGGAGCGAGCCACCCTGCGGGACCGACTGGAGGAGCTGGAGGTCCTGATTCAGGAGCTCCGGGCCGTGCTGGACTCGGAGACGGAGCAGCTCCGTGTGGTTCTGGACGAGTTGGACGAGGTGGTGGAGGAGTACGGTGACGAACGCCGGACCGTGGTCCTGGTGGATGCCGAGGAGCATACTGCTCCGGTGGAAGATGCGGTGGCTGACGAGGACGTGGTCATCACCGTGAGCCACGAGGGGTTCGTGAAGCGGATCCCCATGCACCTCTACAAGCGCCGGATTCGGAGCGGGAAAGCCCTGGCCGGGATGGAGAACTACGAGGACGACTGGCTGGAGCGAGTCTTCACAGCCCGGACCGGAGGCTGGATCCTGGCCTTCACCGAAGGAGGCCACTGTCATTTCCTCTCGGTGCTGGACGTGCCCGAGTCGGCACGGGCCTCCAGAGGACAGTCGGTCTATGCCCTCACGGGAGCGGACCGGTCTGACAGGATCATGAGTCTGGTTCCGGTGGAAGAGCTGGAGGACGAGGAGAAGGTGCTGGTCTTTCTGTCTCGGGGAGGACTGGTGAAACGGACGGAGTTACAGGAGTTCTCCAATCCAAGGAGTGGTGGAATCATCGCTGCCGGGGTCCGGGACGGAGATGGGATCCTGGACGTGGTCCTCTCCGATGGCCGGGCCGTCCTCATGCTCATGAGCCGGGATGGCCGAGCCATCCGCTTCGAAGAGAAGGAGGTCTCGGTCATGGGAAGGACGGCTCAGGGAGTGAAGGGGATCGATCTGCGGGGCGACGATCAGGTGGTGGGAATGATCCCGGTCCGCAGGGATGCCTGGGTGCTGACCGTGACCGACGAGGGGTGGGGGAAGCGGACCCTGCTCTCCGAGTTCCCGCTCCAGAAGCGGGGTGGGTTGGGGACGCTGGCCGTCCCCTCGGGCAAGACTGGTGGTGGACTGGTGGCGGCCCTGGAGGTGGTGGCGGCAGACGAGGTGTCGCTGGTGACGGCTGGAGGACAGGTGAAACGCCTGGCTGCCGGTCAGGTGCCGGAGCAGGGTCGCCGGACCCGAGGGACTCGCCTCCTTTCCCTGCCGGCCGGTGACCGAATCGTAGAGGTGACACGGAGTCTGGGAACGGACCCGGCGGATCAGGAAGAAGAGGATGTGGGAGTGGACGCCCAGGAAGCTGGGGACGATGGGTCCGGGGAGGACCAACCGGACCTCTTCGAAGGGGATTGACCCTGGCCGCGTCCCACGCGAGGGTGGTGGCCTTGGGACGGGGCTCCCCCGAGTCCGTCCCGAACCGTGACTTGAAACCAGGATCAGGAGAGGGGAATGAAGCTTCTCGTGCTCGGAGGAGGGGCCCAGGGCTCCGCAGCGGCATATGACCTCCTACAGAATGACGCGGTGGAGGAGGTCGTCATCGGTGACGCCCAGACCGAGTCGGTGGCGTCCTTCCTGGAGCCCTTCCTGGGTGGACGGCTCCGGGTGGAGAAGGTGGATGCCCGGAACCCGGACTCGGTTCGACCGGTCATGGCCGGGATGGACGCCGTGCTGTGTGCCCTCCCCTACTATTTCAACCTGGAGATGACACGGCTGGCCATCGAGGCCGGAGCCCACTTCGCGGACCTGGGTGGGAACACCGAGATCGTGGAGGCGCAGCGGGAGTTGGACGAAGTCGCTCGCCAGAAGGGAGTGAGCGTCGTCCCCGATTGTGGATTGGCACCGGGCATGGTGAACATCCTGGCCCAGGCCGGGATCGACGAACTGGATTCCACCGAATCGGTCCGGATGTGGGTGGGAGGACTTCCTCAGCAGCCCGAACCGCCCCTGAACTATCAGATCGTCTATTCCATGGAAGGGGTCCTGGACTACTATACGACGCCGGGCTTGGTCCTCCACGAGGGGGAGCCCGTCGACGTGGAGGCCCTGACGGGGCTGGAGCAGGTCACCTTCCCCGAACCCCTGGGCGTGCTCGAGGCCTTCTACACCGCCGGCGGGATCTCGACCCTTCCCTATCGGTACCGTGGCGACCTCCGGACCATGGAGTACAAGACGCTCCGCTACCCTGGTCATGCCGTCATCATGAAGGCCATCCGGGATCTGGGTCTCTTGAGCGACGAGCCAGTGAAGGTGGATGGCGCCGAGATCACTCCGCGCCAGTTCTTCATCGATCGGGTGAGTCCTGGTCTCCGGAAGCCCGACGGAAGAGACCTGGTGGCGCTCCGGGTGGAGGTCCGCGGCACCAAGGGTGGCGGACCCCGAGCCATCCGCTTCGATCTCCTGGACTACTACGACGAAGGGACCGGCATCACGGCCATGATGCGCACCACTGGATTCTCTCTGGCTTTGACCGGGGTGATGCAGTGTCAGGGACAGATCCGGGAGAAGGGCGTCCGGACGCCAGACGAAACCGTGGAGCCACCCGCCTATGTGGACGGACTGGCCCGTCGGGGCATCCAGGTCCAGCGGACTGATGTGGAGGGGTACGGCTGACGCCTGGGTGGCGGTGGCCGCAGCCTTGACATCTCCCGGGGCCAGGCGTTCTTAATTGGTCATGATTTCTTCCCCCCAAGCCCTCTTGAACCGACTGGCCCTCGTCCTGGTGGCCCTGGGCTACCTGGGGGCATGGGGTGGAGATGCGGCTGGTCTTGGGAGCTGTCCTCATCACCTGGGCTCAATCCCGGGGATGGAGGCCGAGCATACTCCTGAGAGTCACGCTCATGGGGCCGAGGAAGATGAGGAGCACGACCACGGTCCCTGCGTTTGCATCGGGGACTGTGTCGGCGCTGCCTCGGACATCTCCCGGGTGGCTGGAAGCTTCCAGCCCCTGGCCCCTCCGCCCCAGGAGAACCAGCCGTTCCACACCCGGGGAGACGAACGCCTCCACCGGATTCACACCCCCTTCGTCCTTCCCTACTCCACAGCGCCCCCCTCCGGGCTCGTTCGCACACACACCTGATTTTCGGCATTCCCCACCTGTTGGATCCGGGGGGATGGGTCTGTCGGTTGTGCCTGGGGGTGAGCCACTTCCAGGCCACGGGAGACCACCGCGAACACCTGCGATTGGAGTAGAACCCAATGTCCCGTTTGATTCTGATTGCCCTTCTGGGGGCCTTCCTCTCAATGATTCCCTACCCCGTCTCTCTCCAGGCCCAGGCGCCGGATGGAGAGCGGTGGTCCTCGTCCGGCCCTGCAGGGCATGCCCCCATCGGCGTCATGGGGGACCACACCCATCACGCCGGGGAGTGGATGCTCTCCTACATGTTCACCCGTGAGTTCCGATCCGTCCTCAGGGATGGCCGAAATCGGGTCTCGGTGGAGGACGTGTACGCCACCTACCCCATGGTTCCCATCGACATGACCATGGACATGCACATGGGACACGTCATGTACGCGCCTTCGGACCGGGTCACCCTCATGGCCATGTTCATGTGGATGGACCATCAGATGGATGTTCGGATGGCCAACACACTCATGCCTGGCCACGGCGGAGGGATGCATGGAGCGGACATGGCGCCTGGGGGGCCCGATCTCCAGGAGCACGGACACGGCCCGGACGCTCCCTTCCATAACCATGCCCACGGTGTTTCAGGATGGGCTGACTCGGAGTTCTCGGCGCTGGTGACCGTCCTGGATCGGGATCGCCGCCGGGTCCACCTGAACCTGGGCCTGGGGATCCCCACCGGCTCCATCGACGCCGAGGATGACCGGATGCAGGGGAGCGGCCATGAACGGATGCCCTACCCCATGCAATTGGGGTCGGGAAGTTGGGAAGCGCGTCCCGGGGTCACCTTCCTCCAGCAGACGGATCGTCTGAGCCTTGGGGCCCAGGGACTCAGCTCCGTTCCCCTGAACGACAACGATGCAGGTTACAAGTGGGGGAACAGCCTGGCGTTGAATGGTTGGACGCAGCTGCGGGGAAGCGAATGGGTGGCCCCGGGCGTTCGGGTTCAGGGGCGTTTCTGGGGTGACCTTTCCGGCACCGATCCTCACCTGGATCCCATGGTCTCACCTGAAAACGATCCTGACCGGCAGGGCGGAAGTCGACTCAGCGCCTATCTCTCGGCCAACTTCCAGGTCCCCCGGGGTCCGCTGGCGGGCCATCGCCTGGCCGTAGAGTGGGGAGGGGCTCTGGCGGAGTCGCTGAACGGCCCTCAGATGGGCGAGGACTGGACGTTGAACGTGGGTTGGGAATACGCGTTCTGAGCTGGAGTCGGGTGTCCTGAGAATTCAGGTGGCCCATAGGTGAAGGGTCCCGTGTCCTGGCACGCCAGGGGGCGGGGCCCTTTCACGTTATTCCCGATTCCCGTCCACCGACCTCCGGTCCTCTTGATCCATCCGAGCATGGCCCAGCCGGGACTCGAAGTCCTTGAGAATCCGGTGAGTCAGCCCCCAGACCGTCCGTCCCTCCACCTGGAAGGCTGGAAAGGCAACGTGAACCTCTCCGACTGGGTGGTGGTGGATCGAGCGAGCCTGTGGGTGGGAGATGACCTCCAGGGGGGCCCATAGGGCCTCGGCGATCTCATGGGACGCCGGCTGGGGAGTGACGGGCCGTGTGAGTCGGAAGACGAAGGGGAGGATGGTGAGGGGAGGGAGGGCCGAGTTCCGGGGAGCAACCACAGACAGACAGCCGAGGAGCTGGCCTGAACGCTCCAGATCGATCCCGACCTCCTCACGGGTTTCCCGGATGGCGGTGGCCAGAAGGGAACTGTCTGCCCGGTCATGTCGTCCGCCGGGGAGGGCCATGTGGCCAGACCAGGGGTCCGCTTGGTGTCTTGCTCGCCGGATGAGGAGGAATTCAAGAGAAGTGGCCTCCCCTGGATGGCTCCCAGGCGAGGATGGGGCCGAGACCGGGGCGAGGATCAGGGCCACGGCGGCAAGGAAGCCGTCTCGTGGGATGATGGGGTCCTGGTCCGGACCTTCATACGGAGTCACCTGAATGGAGGCACCCTCAGGGAGGGTGAGGGACTCGGCGGGTGGGCGCTTACTGCCTCCAGCCGACGGGCGGGTGATCCTGGGCCCCGGGCTGCTCATCACACTCCCCGCGCTTGCGGGTCCCAGATATGCTTGTGCAACTGGGTCTGGAATCGGACGGGAAGCCCGTCTTCCAGGATCCACTCTGCCAGTGCTCGCCGATCCATCTCGTCCCAGACCGGCGAGAGGAGGATGGCCCGAAGGGTCCCCTGAGCCACCCGCTCATCCAGACCTTCTCGTCGGATGGTGTCCCGAGCCCATTCGTAGTCCTCCCGATGGGCCACCACGAACTTCACCTCGTCCAGGTGATCCAGGTGATCCAGGTTCTCCCACCGATTTCGTTCCGATTCGCCGGAGCCCGGACACTTCAGGTCCATGATGACGTGGACCCGGTCGTCCAGCGGTTCGATATCCTCCGAGCCGGACGTCTCCACCAGCACGGTGAAGCCCTGGTCCAGGAGGTCCCGGGCCAGGGTGAAGACATGCCGATGGATGAGGGGTTCGCCCCCAGTGATCTCCACCAGAGGGCAACCGATTCTCTTCACATCCGCCATGATCTGGGAGAGCGTCATCCGGTCCCCGCCATGGAAGGAGTACTCAGTGTCGCACCAACGACAGCGGAGAGGACAGCCGGTGAGGCGGATGAAGGTGCAGGGGAGCCCCACCCAGGAGGATTCACCCTGGATCGAGTGGAAAATCTCCGTGATCCGGAGGAACGGTTCGGAAGGAGTGCCCTTCTGGTCCGCCATCACGGATCAGGCCTGCCCCAGGGTCTGGCCAGATCCACCTCGCCCCTTCCAGAAGAACCCCAGGGGAGATTCTTTCACCACACTCCCGAGCATGAACCAGACGTTCTCGGGGCGTTCAGCCAGGCGACGCATGAGGTAGGGGTACCACTTCTCGCCGAAGGGGACGTAGACCCGGACATTGTAGCCATGATCCAGGAGTTGTTGCTGCAGGTCCCTCCGGACGCCATAGAGCATCTGGAATTCGAACCGGTGGGATTCGATTCCTTCCCGCTGGACGAACTGGTGGATCTCCTCGACGAGGAAATCGTCATGGGTGGCGAGTCCCGGGTAGTTCCCCTCCGTGACCAGCCATCGCATGAGTTCCAGGAAGTTCTCTCGGATCCGATCCATGTCCTGGTAGGCCACACTTTCAGGTTCCCGGTAGGCACCCTTGCAGAGCCGGACCCGGGCCCCCAGTTCGATCATGCGACGAACATCGCCGGCTGTACGCTTCAGGTAGGCCTGGAGGACGACGCCGATGTCCCGCCAGCCCTCCTCCCAGAGGGATTCGAAGGCGTCCAGCGTGCGCTGGACGTACTCCGAACTCTCCATGTCGAACCGGACGAAGGTCTGACCCCGGCGGGATCGTTCCAGCACCCGCCCCAGATTCTCGGCCAGGAAATCTTCGTCGATGTCCTGACCCATCTGGGTGAACTTGAGCGAGACGTTCGCGTCCAGGCTCTGGTCTTGGATCTGGTCGAGTATCTTCAGGTACGTGTCGGCAGCAGCCCGGGCCTGATCCTTGTTGGTGACAGCCTCACCCAGATAGTTGGCGGTGACCTTCAGTCCTTGCTCATTGGCCTCGTGGGCTGCCCGGATCACATCGTCGACACCTTCTCCAGGCACGAAGCGCTGGCTCACCGACCTGGTCATGGGGGTGCCGGTGAGGACCTTCTTCGCGTTGGAGGATTCACTGAGGTAGAGGATGCCGCGACGGATCATGGGTTTGCTGGTCGATGGAAGAGGGTGTCTGGGTCAGGGGATGTCTGCCGAGCCTGAGTCCTCATCGCTCCTGGCGATGGCCTGATCCAGGAGGAGCTTCACCTGGACCAATGGGAGGTCGCCCAGGCGTCCGGCCACTTCTTCCTGATTCGTACCCGACAGAAGGGTCGGCGTCTCCACATGGTCTACCACCCCCAACCCTGTGGCGGCCCACCGAGGAAAGATCAGATACCCCTCGTAGGGCGCCAGGAGGTTTCCTGTCTTGGCCACCTCCACCGAGACCGTGTACGGTTCCCCGTCCGCTCCTTCGAAGGCCGGGGGCCGGGAGTGTTCCCGGACATAGCCTCCCAGGGTTGCATCAGGGGTCCCGTGGATGTCTCCGTTCAGGAGAGGCATTCCATCAGAGCCTGGCGAGTCTTTGCTGGGCTGTTTTCCGGATCGATCATCGGTCATGGTAGACGATCCCGTCCAGGATGGTGCAGGCGAATCCCGAGAGGTGAAGCGATCCTGCTCGAGGCGGGGCCCCGGCAGGCTCTCATCCCCTGGGAACTCACGGCGAATTCATGAAGCACGGACTTTGTAATGATACCCGAAAGGTATCCCTGGGATCACCGGGAAGGTAGGGTAGTGGAAGAGCCAGGCCCACGCATGAACCTGGCCGGATGAATATTCAGTGAAGGAGGGACCGTTGAAAGCAGCCATTTTCGAGGAACACGGAGGGCCGGAGGTGATCCGGGTGAGCACCATGGAGGTGCCTGAACCAGGGCCCGGAGAGGTTCGGATCCGGATCAGGGCTTCGTCGGTGAACCATCTGGATCTGTGGGTCCGCCGGGGGCTGCCCTTCCAGATCCCCATGCCCCACATCGGGGGATCGGACATGGCCGGCGTCGTTGACGAGGTGGGGGCAGGTGTCCAGAACGTGAAGGCAGGGACCCGGGTGGTGGTGGATCCTTCTCTGGACTGGGAGTGGTTTCAGGGCGTCCGGCGGGGTCCTGATCTGGACGATCCCACCTTCCGGGTGATGGGCGAGCACACTCAGGGCGGTTTCGCCCAGTTCGCGGTGGTTCCTGCCAGGAACCTGTTGCAGCTTCCGGAAGAGGTGTCCTTCGCTACGGCAGCGGCAGCGTCCCTGGTGACCGTGACGGCGTGGCGGGCCCTCATTTCCAGAGCTGGTCTCCGGGCCGGTGAACGGGTGCTGATCACCGGAGGTTCCGGGGGGGTCTCCACTGCGGCAGTCCAGATTGCCCGGAACGCCGGAGCCCGGGTCTTCGTCCTGACCTCCGGGCCGGAGAACTGCCGCCGCCTCCTGGAGCTGGGGGCCCATGTTGCCCTGGATCGCCTCAGTGACGAACCTCGCACACTGATCCGGGACGCCACCGGGCCCCATGGGGTGGACGTGGTCCTGGACTCGGTGGGAGCCGTGCTCTGGCCGACCCTCATCCGGGCCCTGACGCCTGGAGGGCGATTGGTCACCTATGGGGCCACCACTGGCCACGGCGCAGAGACCGATCTCCGTCATGTCTTCTGGAAGCAGCTCTCCATCCTGGGGACCACCATGGGGAGTCCACCGGAGTTCCACGCCGCCATGCGAGAGGTCTTCCAGGGACGGGTCCGGCTTCCGGTCCACTCCAGGGTGGATCTGGACGGGGTGGCAGGAGCTCATGCACTCCTGGAAGAGGGTCAGGTCTTCGGGAAAGTGGTGGTGGAGGTGGAATGATTCGAAACGCAGAGGGGGCTCTGCGGTACTGGGAAGGAAGCAGAGCGGGAGAACGGTCCGGGTCCTGAGCTCATCGATGGGCCAGGTCCCTGGTCCGAGACTGGCATTCCTGCTCTTGCGGGTGTCCGTTCAATCCACTTGAAAGGAGGAAGGTCTTGAGCGACCGGCGCAGGCAACAGCGCAGGGAAATCCGGCTGCAGCAGCGGGAATCGGCGTGGCTCCAGAAGGCCCTCTTCGCCTTGGGTAAGGCAGAGGAGACCCGGGAGAAGCTGGCTGACACACTGGATGAGGATCCGGTGCCCTACACCATCACCATCCAGGGGGAGGATCTCCTCATGGAGGATCTGGAGGAAGCGCTCCAGGGCCGGATCGAGCGGTTGATGGACACGGTCAGGGAACGGAGACGAAGTCTTCGCTGAGAACCGAACCTTCCCGGCAGGTGACCTTCGGGCCGGCTCCGGGGTTGAAGGTCCAAGGGCCCGTCCTTCCAGTCGGAGAACGGGTCCTTGGAGTTCCATCTCAATAAGCCACTCCAGTTCAGGAGTATCAGTACATTGTCCGAAGCAACGAACGGCAACACAGTTCAGGTCCATTACACCGGTCGGATCGATGACGGCACCGTCTTCGATTCCTCCCAGGACCGGGATCCCCTGGCCTTCACCCTGGGGTCGGGGAAGGTGATCCCAGGATTCGAGGAGGCCATCGTAGGGATGAAGGAAGGAGAGGAGAAGACGGTCACCATCCCCTCCGGTCAGGCCTATGGCCCCCGAAGCGACGAGCTGATCCACGAGGTAGAGCGGACCCGTCTCCCTGAAGACCTGGAGCCAGAGGTGGGGCAGCACCTGCACCTCCAGACCCCTGACGGTGAGACGGTGCAGGTCCAGGTCGCCCAGGTCTCGGAAGAGGTGGTTCACCTGGATGCGAACCATCCCCTGGCTGGCCGGGATCTGACCTTCGATATCGAACTGGTGAGCATCACGGACTGACCGGTCCGAGTCCGGTAGGAGCCCTTCGGCGCCCCCTTGTTTCAGTGGGCTCCAGGGGGTACCGGGGTCGCCACCAGGATGGCGGTGATCAGGAGGACGATGACTGCCAGGAGTACCTCCACAGCCGCAGAGCGACGGATCCGTCGCTCTGCGGCTGTGGTGTATCCAGGGCCCACCTTCCCACCATCCGTCGGGGCGACAGCCAGGGATGGAAGCCCCCGGCGCCAGTTCCAGAACCCCATGGCCAGGACGCCGAAGGCCACCAGCACCTTCAGGCTCAATCTCCTTCCGTACTGCGATTCCCAAAGGGCTGGGATGTCGGGAACGTGGAAGGTGGAGAGGAGGATGCCCATGAAAAGCAGGACCCCCACGGAGACCATGGCCAGGGGCGAAAAGGCCTGAAGCTGGATCCCCAGCAGTTGGAACTGGGATTCCTGTCCCCGGGGGGCATTCCGGCCCGGAGTGGCAGAGAGGATCAGGAAGAGGGCGCCCATCCAGAATCCAGCCGCTGCCGTGTGGGTCATGTCCACCGAGACGGCCAGGGCCCGATTGCCCGGCACGGACATGGCATGACTGGAAAGGCCCAGGGTGAGGAGGAGGAGGAAGACCCCGCTCACCACAACCTTCCACCGGAGAGGAAATTCGAGCCAGCGAGGCTCACTCCGGGGGACCCCTTCCAGGGTCGTTCCGGGTGGGGGGGGAGGCGTGGTCCCGGCTCGGTACCGGAGGAGGAAGAACCCTGCTGCCAGCCCCACCAGGATCACACCCTGTGCCATCCACACCGTCCCCCAGAAGGTCTGGAGGACCAGAAACTCCAGGTCTTCCATCAGGGGGGCGAAGGGATCCCGGAACTCCAGGAGTTGGGCCCAGAGTCGCATTCCCCAGACTCCAACCAGCCCAGCACTCACGACCCCGGCCGTCCAGCAGATCCGCTTTTCGATGGCCACAAGCTCCGGGGGCTCCGTCTCCAGATCGACTCGTTCTCCGGAGAGCCGGAACCGGACCCGGGGGGCGATGACACCCCGCCAGGCCACGGCTCCAGCCACTACCAGCACCCCGGAGAAAAGCAGCCACCGCTGGAGCGGCGGTACCAGGGTTTCGATCACTGTCCGGACTGAACCATGAACTCGAAGCTGCCGTTCTGGGCATGCCCATCCTGGGCGATGGTCCGCCAGGCCACGGTATAGGTCCCGTTGGCCAGAGCGGCTTCGGGAACGACGAATACTTCCTTGGCGTCATCGGGATCGGCGGTGGCGTCAGTCGTGGGAACCAGCTCTTCGGCGTCGTTCAGGACCCGGATCCGGGTGCCATCCAGCTGAGGGGCCTCGGAGAAGATGAGGCGGATCTCCTCCGGGGACTGGTTCACGGTGCTGTCGGCGGCAGGGATGGTGGCCCGGAGGCTCAGGTGGAGAGCTTCCGCGGACGGGGGAGCTACCGCGCCTTCACTTTCGGGATGGGCGTGCAGGCCGGAGGTGGGAATCAAGAAGACAGTCAGCAGCACCAGGGCGGCTGACGCCATGAAAAGGTGCGCACCGCGAACCGGGTTCCAGAACTCGTGCTTCATCATGAGACTTCCTTTGAATGGATGGTGTGCGTTGCGCCCAACGGAGACCGGGTCGAAACGGGACTCCAGAGGGTGCGTCAATCAACCTCCGGATTCGTGCCGAAGGGATCGGGTCAAAGGAAGGCCTGGGGAGGCGCCATGGCATATGGATGCATGTGGGGGATCAGCTGCGGATCGAGCCGGGCTTCCCAGGTTGGAGGTGTGGCTCGGTCGGCAGGGGGTGGGACCCGGTCACCTCCGGTGACGAGGGAGGTGAGGGAAAGGGGGGAGGTCCCGGATACCGGACACATCCCCGGACAGTCGCACCCCTGGTCCGGAGGCTCGTGGCCGGCGTCCCCGTTAGCCGAACCGGGATCCGGGAGTGGGTGGGTGTGACCCTGGTCATGGGGCGAATGGTCTTCAGCGGCCGGTCCATGATGGGGACAGGCCAACGACGGCATCGACTCTCCCATGAGGACCAGGGAGAATACCAGGGCCAGGAGCCCTGAAACCGTCCTGCTCATCAGGCTTGAGGGGTGAGTGAGCATTCGCAGCATCCCGACATCAACAGAGGGACGGGTCCGGGTCGGACAATGGGTGACCAGGCTTCCAGGGTCGTGCCCCAGTCTTCCTTATCCCCAGCGGCCAGGGTGTTCCCTTGTTCCCTTCCAGGAAGATCATCCCCAAAGTTGGATTCGGAGCCCCTCCTGGCAAGATGCGGCTCGGAGACCACTGGCGCTCACTTCCACCGGAAGAAGCGAAGAGCCATGAAGAAGGCCAGGAGGGTCCACACCAGGAGAAGGGCCAGGTCTCCCAGGGTGGCGGACAGAGGGAGGCCATCGTTGTAGACCTTCCGAAGGGCGTTGTTCAGGGCCGTCAGGGGAAGGATCTGGATGAGTGGCTGGAGGGCGTCAGGGAAACGGGTGGGAGAGAAGAAGACCCCGGAGAGGACCACCATGGGCATGATGATGACGTTGATGATCCCGCTCACTCCTTCGGTGGTCCGGGCACGGGAGCAGGCCAGGAGTCCCAGTCCCGAGAAACAGGCGGCACCCACCAGGACCACCACGGCCAGGGCCACCGGACTTCCTTCCAATTGGACGTCAAAGGCGAGCCAGGCGAAGAGGACCAGGAGTGGAACCTCGCCAATCAGGAAGAAGAATCGGGCCAGAATCTGCGCCAGGAGGAAGTATCCCCTGGGCATGGGCGTGGCGACGAGCCGCTTCAGTTGCAGGTTCTGGCGGCTTTGGGTCACGTAGAAGCCAACGCCCCAGAGCCCGGTGCTCATGAGGTTGAAGCCGATGATCCCCGGAATGAGCCAGTCGATGTAGCGGTGCCCTTGCTGCTCTACTTCCTGGGACCGGACTGTTACCGGCCGGGTCCCACCTCCGGCCTCCTGAAGGGCTCCGTCGGCCAGGGCCCGGGCAGTCCGTCCGTCGGCCCGGGTCGGGTCGAAGAGGAAGGTGACGGCACCGTCATCTCCAGATAGGACCAGAGCCACCTCTCCCCGCCTGAGGGCGTCGACGGTCTCGTCAGCCGGCAGGATCTGAAAACGCAATTCGTCCCGAGCCGGCATGTGGGCCAGATACCGTTCGGCCTCGGAGCCGGCTTCCACCCCTACCACGAGGACGTCCGGGGTCGGGTCGGAGAAGGCGAGACCCAACCCCATGGCCAGGAAGATGGGAAAGGCGAAGACCCAGAAGATGATCTCCGGCTCCCGGAGCATGACCCGGACCCGCGTCACCGTGAGCTGTCGGAGGGCGCCGGGGTCACTCATCCCGTAGCTGCCGGCCGGTCCGGGCCAGGAAGACATCATCCAGCGTGGCCCGGTGCGTGGTCAGAGAGAGCATGCGGATCTCTTGCTCTCGGGTCTGCTCGACCAGCGCCGGGAGGGTGAGGTGCAGCTCTTCGCATGTGATCAGGTAGAGTTCTCCTCTGGTCCGGACGTTCTCCACGCCGGGGAGACGTCGAAGCTCCCTGAGCTCCATCCGGCGAGACGGTTGGAACTCCACGATGTGGGCTCCGCCCAGGGTCCGGATCAGTTGGGTCGGCGGACCTTCCACCAGGATCCGGCCATGGTCCATGATGCCCACCCGGTCGGCCAACCGCTCGGCTTCATCCATGAAATGGGTGGTCAAGAGGATGGTCCCACCCGAGTCCTGGAACTCCTCGATGATGTCCCAGAGGGCGCGTCTCGATTGGGGGTCCAGGCCCGTGGTGGGTTCGTCCAGGAAGAGGATGTCCGGGGCCCCTGCCAGGGCGCAGGCCACCGAGAGACGCTGGCGCTGGCCTCCCGAAAGGTCGCGAACGTAGGTGCTCCGTTTGTCCTGGAGCTGGACCTGGTCCAGAAGGTCTTCCACCTGGGGGCCGGAAGGGTAGAAGGAGCGGAAGAGGCGAATGGCCTCCTCCACCTGGAGGCGTTCGGTGAGCTGGGCTTCCTGGAGTTGGATCCCCAGTCTCCGGCGGATGGCCCGACCGTCCCGGCCCCACTCCATTCCCAGGATCCTCACCCGGCCTTCATCCGGTTCCTGGAGACCTTCCAGAATCTCCACCGTCGTGGTCTTTCCGGCACCGTTCGGACCCAGGAGCCCATAGCACTCCCCTCGATGGATCTGCAGGTCCACGCCACGGACGGCATGGGTGGATCCGAAGCTCTTCCGGAGCCCCTGACAGAGGATGGCAGGCTCCGGTGGTCCATCGTCCTGGATCACCTCCTCCAGGGAGGCGGTGGTGGCGAGGGTTTCACCCATGAATGTGATGTCGGTCCGGAATCGGAAAGGTGGTGGAGTCGGGACTCTGCTCCTCCGGCCCGGGGGCCTGGGAGCGAGTCCCCTGACGGGGGTCAGCCCACAAATGAATAGCCGTTACAGGGCCGGTACAAGAAGGCCGTTGAAGAAGTACAGGGCGCCACCGTTGGGAGCGCCCGGGAGCCACGTCGTAGGCGGCGACCCGCAGGCATAGCGAAAGCTACGTTGAGGGGGGCCAACGAGCGAGGGGGCTCCCTGCCGCCCCAACCCGAAGGGAGACGGGGGGTTGCGGCCCGGGATCTTCGTTGGCGTTCCTCACCGATGCTGTCGCATCGCTTTCGGACCTCCGCCTCGACCCGGACTCGCAAGACCCCGTCGCGGTGGTCCCTGTACTTTTTCAACGGCCTTCAAGCGCCGGGGTTCCATATTCGGCGTTCCGGCGGCAGGTTGGAAGGGATCCGGGGCCCACTTCCTTCAATCGCCTCGGCACACAATTGGAGACTCCAGGAGCACGTGGATGATCGTCACTACTCGCGAACTCTTCGATGTGGCGTATGGCCGATTCGCCGCGGGAGCCTACAACATCAACAACATGGAGCAAGCCCGGGGGCTTTTTGAAGGCCACCGCAGGGCTGACGCTCCCTTCATCGTCCAGCTCTCCCGGGGGGCCCGCAAGTATGCCGGGGTCCGGATGCTGGAGGCCATCCTCCGGGCTGTGGAGGAAGAGTACCCTGAGCTCGTCTTTGCCGTCCACCTGGACCATGGCGATGAAGAGAGCTGCTACGACGCCATCGATTCGGGCTTCTACAGCTCGGTCATGATCGACGCGTCCCACGAGCCGTTCGAAGAGAATGTGGCCATCACCCGCCGGGTCGTGGAGCGGGCCCATGCCGCAGGTGTCAGCGTGGAGGCCGAGCTGGGGATGCTTGGTGGGGTGGAAGAGGATATCCAGGTCGATGAGAAGCATGCCCAGCTCACCGATCCGGCAGAAGCGGAGACCTTCGTGAAGGAGACGGGATGCGATTCTCTGGCCGTGGCCATCGGAACGAGCCATGGCGCCTACAAGTTCACCGGAAGCCAGGGGATCCACTTCGATCGAGTAGAGGAGATTCAGCGGAGGCTCCCTGGATTTCCCCTGGTCATGCACGGTTCCAGCTCGGTTCCCAAGGAGGAGGTGGAGCGAATCAACGCAGCAGGAGGGGCGTTGGACCCGTCGGCCAAGGGGGTGGACGAAGATGAGTTCGCCCGGGCCGTCCCCCTGGGTGTGACGAAGGTGAACATCGATACCGATGGGCGACTGGTCTGGACTCGGGTCCACCGGGAGCACTTCCGGGACCATCCCGAGAATTTCGATTTCCGAGCGCCGGGAAAGGTCTTCGTGGACGAGTATGCCCGTTTCATCCAGCACAAGGCGGAGAAGCTTCAGTCCGAGGGTGTGCTGGATGAGGTGCGGACCGCACTGAGGGGAGGGGACGGATGAAGGATGGATCAGGACGGACTTCCCAGGGAGGCGGCGGCATCGATCGGAACCTGGGGATGGAGCTGGTTCGGGTCACGGAGGCAGCGGCGCTCTCGGCAGCCCCCCACATGGGACGAGGTGATGGGAAGGCCGGCGACGCCGCCGCAGTGGGGGCCATGCGGGCCGTCCTGGACACCGTCAGTATGAAGGGGACCATCATCATCGGGGAGGGGGAGAAGGACGACGCTCCCATGCTGTTCAACGGGGAGGCAGTGGGGACCGGCGAGGACCCGGAGATGGATCTGGCCGTGGATCCGGTGGAAGGGACCCGGCTGCTGGCCCTGGGCAGGCCCAATGCCATCGCCGTCATCGCGGCAGCGCCTCGGAACAGCATGTGGAAGCCCGGATCCTCCTACTACATGGAGAAGCTGGTGGTAGGGTCGGAGGCACGGGACCGCATCGACATCACGGCGCCGGTGGAGGAGAACCTGAGGCAGGTATCCGGGGCCCTGGGGCGGCCGGTGAGTCAGCTCACCGTCTTCGTCCTGGACAAGCCTCGTCACAAGGAGCTCATCCGACGGATCCGGAAGGCAGGGGCCAGAGTTGCCCTTCACACCGACGGGGATGTCATGGGAGCCATCCTGGCGGCCTATCCCGGTACCGGGATCGATCTCCTGATGGGAATCGGTGGAACCCCTGAAGGGGTGATCGCTGCCGGGGCGGTGAAGGCACTGGGGGGAGGCATGCAGGGACGCCGGGCGCCCCAGCTCCAGGCGGAGCGAGAACGGTTGGCGGAGGAGATGGATGAAGCGGAGCGGGAGCGGGTCCTGGAGCTGGAGGAGCTCCTCCGCGGAGATGACGCGTTCTTTGCCGCCACGGCCATTACCGGGAGTGCCTTCATGGATGGGGTCCGGTACGACCAGGGGTTGGGCGTGACGACGGAGAGTTTGGTGATCCGGGCCCGCTCCGGATCCATTCGGAGGATACAGGGGACCCATCGGCTGAATCCAGAACACATCTTCGCTGATCGTGGACTTCAGGCGGTGGTGACCGCCGTCACCGGGTAGAGGGCCGGCGGTCAGACTTCTAGAATCCGGCGCGCATCCCGACCTGGAAGGAGCGCCCTGGCCCGGGCTCGTAGTACCGGCCCCCGAAGGCGTTCACGGCCACCGACGCCATGTAGTTCCGGTCCAGGACGTTGGTGACGGCGATCCACGGAGAGAGGGTGAGTTCGCCGACAGGCATCTGCCTCAGCCCCATCCGTAGATCCATGAGAGTGTGGGACGGGGTGAACTCCGAGTTGGAATCATTCACCGGGATCCGGTGGGCATAGGTTGCCGAGACCTCTCCGAAGAGGTCGCCAGGAGTGGTTCGGAGGGCGACGTGACCCCGGTGGGGGGCCAGCCCAGGGATCCGGTTGTCCGAGAGGTCTTCGTCCTCCAGCTCGAAGGATCGGAAGCGGGCGTCGGTCCAGGTGTATGTCAGGTCACCCCGAATCGGGAGCGTGGGCGGATCCAGGGTAAGGGTGGTCTCCAGGCCCTGGTGAAGGGAACTCCCTGCGTTCCGGAAATAGGTTCGGCCCGGAGAGTCCACGACCTCGAAGGGGATGAGTTCGTTCCGCAGGTTGGTGCGGTACCCTGTCACCTCCCCGGAGACCATCTCGCCGGCCCGGATCCGGACGCCCAGTTCCGCTGAGGTGCCTTCCTGGGGCTCCAACTCCGGGTTGAAGCCGCCGGCGCCGTCGGGCCGGTTGGCCAGCTCGGTGGTGGATGGGGTTTCGAAGAAGGTCCCCACCGAGGCGAAGAGATCCACCGATTCGTTCACGGGAAAGTGGGTACCCACCGAGGGACTGAAGGCGTTCATGCTTCGCTGGCTGGTGGGTGCGCCTCCCAGGTCGTCCACATTGAATCGGTCCCGGGCCCGGAAGTCGTGGCGATCATTCCTCAGCCCCACCATGAGTTCTCCCCTGGAGGGGAGGGGGAGAACCCCCTGGACGAAGAGCCCCAGGCTCCGGACCCGTTCAGCCTGGGACAGGGTCATCTCACCCCGCTCACCCTGCTGGTTTGCAAAGTTCAGGCGATCGTCCTCCTGTAGCTCTCCCTCCACCCCGGCGTACCAGCGGAGGGGGCCCCACGTTGTGGCCTCTTCGTTTCCGACCTGGATCCGGATGCCCCCTCCATCCCGGGTCAGGTCGATGATGGCGGACGGGATGGGGTTGATGACTTCCCTGTGGATCCCGAAGAGGGCCACATCCCAATCCAGCCCTTCACCGGTGGTGTGCCACCGGGCCCCGATCTGACCCTGTTGGACCTGCTTGGAGGCCCCTTGGACGATGTTGAAGTTCCAGGCTGGTCGCCCCGGCTCGTTCCGCAGGTCGGCGGGGAGGGACCCGGGGTTCTCGGCGTCCAGGTCCAGAAGGTTGAGCGTGAGTGACACCTCGCCGGGCCCCAGGGGCGTAAGCATACGCGCATTCAGCCCGGATCGGTCGGCCTGGCCGTAGGTCACCCCGTCCTCATTGGGCCGGTCCCGGTATCCGTCCCAGCTCGTCCGGGAGAGGGAGACCAGATACCCGGTCTCACCGATGGTCCCGGAGGCTGTGGTCTGTCCCTTAACGTGACCATGGCTTCCGAAGACCAGCTCTCCTTCTCCCTGGAACGGCTGGAGGCCGGGAGGAGTGCTATGAAAGGCCAGGACCCCGCCCGAGGCGTTGCCGAAGAGAGAGGAGGCAGGGCCTCGAATGGCCTCCACGCGCCCGATGGAGCCCAGGTCGATGTGTTCCAGGGTCGATTGCCCGTCAGGGAGGGTAGCCGGGATCCCGTCCACCACGACCCGAACGCCTCGGACGCCGAACTGGGCTCGCGCCCCGAAACCCCGGATGGCCACCCGTTCTCCCACAGCTGGATTGAAGCGGTTCTGAACCTGAACTCCAGGGAGGCCCTGGAGGACCTCCTCAAGAAAGGTGCCGCTCCGTCCGGTTCGCAGCCGCTCCTCCCCCAGGGTCGATACGGCCATGGGAGACGCGGAGAGTGGGGTCACCGTCCGGAGCACCGTCACCTCGAGAGGGTCCAGGGGGATGGTGTCCCCCGGAGCAATGGTATCGGCGACGGCAACGGCGGGCTCTCCCGGGACCCCATGGAGGGAGTCGGGGGAACCCAGGAGGAGGGCCAGGGCAGCCGGCAGGAAGGCTGCCCCCAGGGTAAGCGGGTGGGTCGAGAACATGGGTCTACGCAGTCACGCAGTTCAGGGTGATGGATCCTTGCAGGAGCCCGATCGCGACTCCGTGTCCGATCAAGGGTCGGCCGGCATGTCCAGGAAGAGGACCCGGTCCTCCGACGGGATGGCCACCAGGATCCGGTTCCACTCAGGATCATAGGCCAGGCCCTGAGCGTCGGGGACCCCCTCCGCCAGGTCGATGACCTGTCCCCCGGCGTCCACCATGGTGAGGGACGCGTCGGTGATGGATGAGAAGACGAAGCCGCCGTCCGGCAGGAAGGTCAGCCCTCCCAATGCCTGATCCGACGGAGGGAAGATGGAGGTCTGATCGCCGTCGGGGGTCAGGGCGTAGAGCTCGCCCGTCCCGGAGGTGGTGACGAAGATCCCTCGGGGGCCTACCTGGAGGCTCCGGGGATTCCCCAGCTCCTCACCGCTGGAGATTGTAGATCCCTGGCGCCCTTCCGCGGTCACGATCCGGTAGATGGCATCACTTCCTGTGGCCACCAATTCTCCATTCTGGAACTCGAGACCGGAATCGGCCACGAAGAGAGACCCTTCCGGTCCCACGTCGATGTCAGTGATGATGCCCACATCGTCCAGACAGGTGACGCCCAGATCTTCACCGGTCTCCCGGTCGAAGATGCTGACGCACCCCAGGTCGGCCACGAAGAGGGAGTCACCACGGATGGCCATGCCTGCAGGCGAGTTCAGGGCCCTGGGTGTCCCGGTCATGTCGATCCAGTTCAGATCCAGCACCTCGCCATCCGGAGAGACCCGAGAGATGAATCCGTTTCCCGTCTCCTCGCCCAGTTGGCCATTCATGTTGCTGACCAGGTAGACGCCGGCCTCCAGATCCACCGCGATTCCCCACGGTTGGGCGAATCCCACGTCCGCCAACTCGGTGACCTCCATCTGAACGGCGCTCACCAACTCCTCTTCGGCTTCGCCACAGCCGGTGAGGAGGAGCCCCAGCAAGCTCAGGGGCAGGAAAAGGGCCAGGTGTCGCCGGTTGAAAACATGCGTCATTCGGTCTCTCCAGATCCAGGTACGGTGATCTCTCCCTCGCAAGACCCCGGAGGAGAGATGATGTTCAGTTTCAGTGGGGAGTATGGATCGTTCCAAGCACCTTCGGGGTGAGCTTCCGGGGGGGCCGTAGGACGATGGAGCGTATGGGGCGGGGTCATTCGAAGGGTGGAGGGGGACGGGTGGAGGGGCTGGGCGAGGCACCATCCCAGGGTTGGTATTATGTGATTTTATTATAAACACACCCCCTTCAGGGTTCCTGAAGGGGTCCATTGCACTCGATATAATGAATTTATCATGAGCAAGAGGCCCATCGACGTTCGAATCCGTACGGGACGGGAAGAGGTATCAGAGGGTCAGGCTCGCTCCGAAGCTTTTCGGGAGGCCATGGCCCGGTGGGTATCGGGCGTCACCATCGTCGCTGTCCGGGATCCTGACGACGGAAAGCTCCATGGCACCACCGTGGGTTCCCTCATCTCCGTGTCGGCTGACCCTCCCAGGATCGCCTTCTCCCTGGGGCCGGGGGCCCAGGTTCTCCCCTTCCTGCCGGAAGACCGCCCTTTCGTGGTGAATATCCTGTCTGCGGGCCAGGCCGGGTTGGCTACCCGGTACGCCGACGCCTTTCCCATCGGCCCGTCCCCCTTCCCTGACGAGGGCGCTCCGGCCATTCCAGGGGCCCAGGCCAATCTGTTCTGTGCCGTGGAGCAGGTGGTGTCGGTGGGCTCTTCCCGACTCGTTCTGGGCCGGGTGGAGAAGGCCCAGATCTCGGATGAGGAGGAGCCCCTGGTCTACTGGAATCGGGACTATCGTCAGTTGGGAGGCTGAGTCTCCAACCTCAGGCGGGAGGGTCCTGCAAGGGGGCAGCTTCCCGGGAGGTAGCCCAGAGGGCCCCCAGGAGTCCGGCGATGAGGAGGAATCCTCCGGCGGCCATGACCGGGATGGAGACGAATCCGAAGATGGCGATGTACCTGGCGCTGCAGGGAACCCCGGCGGTGCAGACCCCCGCATCCAGCGCCGGTTGGAACTGGATCCCAACGTGGTACAGGGCAATGAGAAGGCCCACCACGGTCAGGGGAAGTCCGTACCGGATCACGTGGCGGTCCGCGAAGAGGGCTCCGGCCCCCAGCACCAGGACGAGGGGATACATGGCGATGCGCTGGTACCAGCAGAGGAGACACGGGACGAAGCCTGCCCCTTCCGAGTAGTAGAGGCTTCCTCCGGAGGCCACCAGGGCCACGACCCAGGCGGCGCCGATGGCCAACCGCTCCTGGCCCTTCAGTTCCTGGGCCAGCCGGGCTCGCCCGCCGGGAAAGAGGAGGCTGATCAGGAGGACCAGGCCGATTCCTCCGGCCAGGAGGGAGAGGATTGCCAGCGTACTGGTGATGGTGCCGAAGTTCATGGCGGTAAGGGCAAGAGTCAGCTTCCGCGGACAGCGGCCGGGACCAGGTAGTCGTCCAGAAGATCGTGGAGGACCCGGTTGTGCCCTCCTTCCCGGGGGCTCCAGGGATCGGAGGTGAAGACCACGGTCAGCTCCAGCTCGGGGACGATGAAGAGGAATTGTCCGCCGTAACCCCAGGCAAACCGGATGTCGTGACCGTTGGAGTCCCTGGCCCACCAACCCAGCCCGTACCCGTTTCCGTCCCTCCGGGATCGGACCCGGATGGTCCAGGAGTCCTCGATCCAGCTCCGCTCCAGGACTTTCTGACCGTCCAGGGTACCGCCCTGGCGATAGAGCTCTCCGAACCGGAGAAGGCCACGAGGACTGATGAGCATGTCATTTCCCCCGAAATAGATCCCCTGGGGATCTGTGGGCCAGGGGGGGAGCTGGATGTTCAGGGGTTCGGCCAGGGTTCTGCGGGCGAAGGCATGGGTGCTGGTCCCTGTGGTCCGGGTCAGGATGGCCGAGACCAGGTGTGAATTTCCGGTGCTGTAGAGCATCCGGTCTCCGGGCTCGAAGACCATGGGGCGGGAGAGGGCCCACCGGACCCAGTTGGAGCTGGTCACCCAACGCCCGTAGTTCCGGAAGGAGGTGGATTCCAGGCCGGAGCTCATGGAGAGGAGATCCGCCACGGTGATATGGGCCCAGGGGGCATCCTCCAGCCCCTCTCCTTCGACGTAGTCCGGGAAGAAGGGGCCGATGGGCGCATCGACGCCGGCCAGTTCACCCTCGGCGATGGCCTGACCCACGACGGCGGAGAGAAGGCTCTTGGAGACCGATTTCACGTTGACGGGCTGGTTCAGTCCTGGCCCCCGGAAGTGTTCTTCCAGGAGAACCTCCCCGTGTCGTGCCACCAGCATGGTGTGGAGGCGGGACTGGTTCCTGGCTCGCTCCACGGCCTGGCCCGTCAGGATGCTGTCCAGTCCTACGCCGGCGTCCGGGTTTCGGCGGTCCAGGAGGGGGAGCCACGGGGCACCGTTCCCCTGGGCCTGGGAGGTCCCGGCCTGATCCAGTCCGGACGATTGAAGTTCAGCTGCCTCCAGATCTCCCTTGCCCCGTTCCCAGGCCACTTCCTGGCACCCTGCAAGCCCCAGGATCAGGAGGAGGGCGATCCCGGAGAAGATGCCTGACCCCACGGGCCGTCGATCCGTGTGGCTGGCCTGGTGGGACGTGGGCATGGGCGGTTTCAGTGTCTGGGAAGGGGCAGCCTCATGGGAGCACCTCGAGACCCGATGATACGGGGACGAGGCCATCCTGGGTGGTTCCTACCCCGCAGAAGAGGTCATGGTCATGGTCCGGATCGCGTCCGGCGTCTGGACCCGATGCCTGGGAAGCCACCATAATTCGACGGGCCTGGGCCGGAGTCAAAGGGGCAGGGAGTCCCTTCATCGGCTCAGCATTCACTCTGAACCGCCGGGATGGACGCATGACACAGGATGCAGAAGGCGCCGAATCACTATTCATGGAGGAACTGACCTGGGCCGAGGTGGAGCTGGCTCTGACCCGGGGCACGACCACAGTGGTGGTGCCGGTGGGAGCCATTGAGCAGCACGGTCCTCACCTTCCCCTGTGCGTCGACGCGGAGTTGGGCACGGCGCTGGGGGTCCGGGTGGCCCGAAAGCTTGGGGACGCCCTGGTGGCCCCTACCATCCGCGTTGGGTGCTCCGAGCATCACATGGGATTTGCCGGGACCATCTCGGTGAGCCCCGCCACCCTGGAGGCCGTCTGCCACGACTACTGTGTCAGCCTGGCTCGGCATGGGTTCACCGACATCTGCCTCATCCCTTCCCACGGGGGGAACTTCGCTCCTCTCCGCGATATGGTCCCCCGCCTTCAAGCAGCAGTGGAGGAGGTGGATGAAGGGTGCTGGGTCGGGGCATATACCGACCTCCTGGGCTTCGTGGCCATCTGGCGCCTGGTGGTGGAGGAAGAGCTGGGATTGGGCGCCCGGGTGGGTGGGCATGCCGACATCGCCGAAGCTTCGGAAATGCTCCATATCCGCCCCGAACTGGTGCGGATGACCCGTGCCGAGCCCGGCCGGTTGGGAGAGCTGGATGAGAGCCTGGTGGAGAAGGTCTTCCAGAAAGGGCTCCGGGCCATCACCTCCAATGGAATCCTGGGTGATCCCCGAGGGATGGATGCCCGGGTTGGGGCGAAGCTCCTGGATGCCACTGCGCGCGTGGTCGCCGAATCCTTCCGGGAGGACGCCATCCCTGACGTGAGGGGTTGACCCGCCTCGGCTCCCGCCGGGCTCAGGCCGCCAACATTCCCCCCATGAGGCCCATGATCAGGGCGATGACGAAGGCGATGAGGAGAATGTAGAAGAGGATCTTGGCGATGCCTGCGAAGGCGGCGGCCACGCCGGTGAAGCCCAGCACCCCGAAGATGACGGCCAGGACGAGCAGGACGATGATCCAGGTCAGCATGGATTTTCCTCAGTTTGGTTCGCCCGTGTCCGAATCATCCTCCACCTGGTTGTCCACGGGCTCCAGAGAGAGAATGTATCGGGCCATGGCTTGCCGGTCCTCATCAGTGAGGAAGGAGGTAGCGTGGGCGATGATGTCAGCCATGGAGCCCCCGGCGAAATCTCCGTCCGGCGTCATCCCCATCTGGAGGTACCGCTCCAGATGGCGCTGGCTCCAGTCTTCGATTCCACTCTCGTGGGGCGTGATGTTGGGCACCGACTCTCCATCGGCACCTTCCTCGGTGCCGGCGTAACGGAGGTCCTCCACCAGTCCACCCGTCCGGGTCCGGGGGGTGTGGCATTCGGCGCAGTGGGCGACGGCCCGAGTCAGATACGCCCCCCGGTTCCATTCATCATCCTGGTCGGGGTCGGGCTCGAAGCGCCATTCCCGGAAGTTCAGCGCCTTCCACGGCGCCAGGCCCAGGCGGATGCTGGCGAACCAGGCGATATCGTGGTCCTCGTTCTCACGGGCCACCGGGGGGACCGCCTGGAGGAAGGCGTATAGATCCGAGATGTCCCCGTCCGTCATCCCGGTGAAGGAGGTGTAGGGGAACGCCGGGTAGAGATGGGCTCCGTCGGGCCCTCGGCCCTCCCGGAGGGACCGAACCAGGTCTTCCTCGGTCCACGCCCCGATTCCGTACTCCGGATGGGGCGTGATGTTGGTGCCGTAGAAGTTGCCGAAGGGGCTTTCGATCCAAGCACCGCCGGCCAGGAAGCCGGTCTCCTCCGAGGGGTCGGCCGTGTGACAGACCACGCAGTTGCCGATCCGAGCGATATACGCTCCACGCTCTACTGGATCGTCGGAATCAGGGTCTCCACTGAGCTCCCACACTGCCAACGTGTCGGCGACTGTTTCTGGCCCGTGAACGGAGATCGCTCCATAGGCAGGGTGGCCACCCAGGACCAGGAAACCGATGGCCAGGAGAGCTGCGCCACCACCAACCATCCCTGAGATCAGCGCTCTGGCGCTCAAGGGCCCCGTCCGCTGGTCTCCGTGGTTTGAGCTGCCGGAGTCAGTTCCGGAAATCCTCATGGCAAGCTCCGCAGGAGGACCCGAGGGCAGAGAAGGCCTGGATCATGGCACTGGGATCGCCTCCCTCGGTGGCGGCAGCCAGTGCGGCAGCAGCTTCAGCCGTGTCATCGGCTTTGGAGCGGAAGGTATCGGCGTCGCTCCAGATTTCAGCCCGAGCGTCACTCTCCTCATGCGCGCTTCCTTCCGGAAACAAGGCCGGGATGTCGGCCAGGAGGGCGGAGAGGGTGGAGCCGTGCATTTGCAGATTCTCCTCGAAGGGAGCGCCGTCCAGGAGGATGGCGGCAGTGGCGGCCATGTGCCCACTGACCGCACGCATCACGCCCTGACGGTGATCGACCAGAGCTTCCGTATCCGGGTCGGGAGAGACCCACTCTGCGGTGGTGGGCGCCGGATCGGCATTGAGGGAGCCGGCAGCGCCAATTCCGGCTGTCAGTACACCGACAAAGAGAGCTGCGGCCAGGATGGAGGCCGGGGTTCTTACTCGCATAGAGGGTCTCCGCATTTGGGCTTGAACTCGTAACGTTGAGGGAGCAGGCGGGGGTGCCGGAAGGGTTCCCGGCAGGGCCTGTCACGCCGACTCCACTGACTGGAATCTACTCCAGATTAAGCCGGTGGGGTGTCTCTGAACAAGGATTGTGCCTCGGGGAACAGAGGGGTGCGGTGGCTGGGGAGAGAGGATAGGATGAGGCAGGAATGCCCCGGGACGGTACCGACGCAGGGTCCTCGATTGCGTGGTCTGGCCGCCTTCCCGGGCCAGACCCCCTTCATCCTCCACATCCGCATTTCCATCCGAACCGATTTCTGGAGCAAGCAGTGATGCTACGACTTTCCATGCCCTGGTTCCGTCCATTCTGGGTCGGAATACTTCCCATCGCTCTCTTCCTCTTCGCCCCTGGAATGACCGGGGCGGCTGCTGCCGCCCCTTCCGAGGTGGTCGACCATGTCCCAGGCGACGCCCTGGCCACTGATGATGAGGGCCTGTTCGGGGTGGAGGTGGAGGGGGAGCGGATCCGATTCGTGGTGCCGGACAGCCTGCTGGGGAGGGACATGGCGGTGCTGAGCCGGGTGGCCCGGTCGCAGGCGGGGCTGCTGCCCCGGGCGGGGGGAGACCGGCTGACGCCGAACATGACGGTGCGGTGGGAGCGTCGGGGGGATCGGATCCT
>PWWP01000132.1 GCA_003562075.1 Gemmatimonadota bacterium | reverse complement strand
TCCTGGCGCTGCGCGAGGACGTGGGCCGCCACAACGCCCTCGACAAGCTGCTCGGCTGGGCGCTGCTGGAGGGCCTGCTGCCGCTCCACGGCGCGCTGGTATGCGTCAGCGGTCGCGCCAGTTACGAGCTGGCGCAGAAGTGCGTGGTGGCCGGCGTCAGCCTGCTCGCCGCCGTCTCGGCGCCGTCGAGCCTGGCGATCGACGTCGCCCGCCGCTTCGACCTGGCGTTGGCGGGCTTCGTGCGCGACGGGCGCTTCAACCTCTACGCCGGCGACGAGCGGGTGGTGGACGACCTTGCCACCACCCGCGTCACGGCTCTCAGGCGCGACTAGATTGGCGGCGCGCCCTCACGGGGTGCCCGTCGGCAGACCGGTGATCGTCTCGAGCTCGCTGGCGAGTTGAGCCAGCGCCGTCGCGGCATCCTGGGTGCCCGTCAGCACCTCGTGCACGGCGGCGAAGAAGGCGTCGGAGACCTGGCGATAGTGGGGGGCCGTGGCCGTCGACGGGCGCGCGACGGCGTCGAGCAGGACCGCGTCGAACGACGCGGCGATCGGCATCGCTGCCAGGACGTCGGCGTCTTCATACAGGGCCACGATCGTCGGCGCGAAGCCGCCGTCGATGGCGCGGGTCTTCTGCTCCTCGTGCGAGGCGAGGAAGAGCGCCACGTCGGCTGCTGCCCCCGCATCGTCACTGTAGCGGCTCACCGCGAGTTGCCAGCCGCCGAGAGCGGCCGCGGGCCGTGCGCCGGGCGCCTCGCCGGCCGGTAAGGGTCCAACGTCGAACAGTCCGGCGATCACGCTTCCGTCGGCCTGACCGAGCCCGTAGGCGTACGGCCAGTTGCGCATGAAGGCGGCGTTGCCGGCCTGCCAGATGCTGCGGGCACTCTCCTCGGCGAAGCCGGTCACGCCGCTCGGGCTGATGGTGCCCACCCAGCTGGCCGCGAGGTCGACCATCGCCACCGCGTTGGGGTTGTCGACGGTGATCACGCCTGCCGGGCTGACGACGCTGCCGCCCGCGTTCGAGGCGATCCACTCGAGCGCGTTTGCGGTCAAGCCCTCGTAGGCGTTGCCCTGCCAGACGAAACCCCAGAAGTCGTCGTTGCCGGCGGCTCGCTCGCCGTCCTGGATGGTCTGCGCCATGGCGACCAGCTCGCTCCAGGTGGCGGGCGGATCGTCGTAGCCGTACGTACTCAGCAGGTCGGTGCGGTAGTACAGGAGTCCTGCGTCGGCGAACCACGGGATCGCGATGAGTTCTCCTGCGACGGTGTTGTTCTCGGTGATGGCGCTGAAGTGCTCGCCGACGACGTCGGCCGCGCCGTACTCCGCCAGATCGACGAAGTGCCCGGCCAGGTCGCCGGCCCAGGTGACGTCGATCTGGAAGACGTCGACCTCCGAAGAGGCGGCCTCGAGCACGCCGAGGTAGAAGCCGAGGCGGTCGTCCGCCAGATCCGGCGTGTCGAGCACTGCCACGGTGACGCCCGGGTTCGCGTCCATGTAGCGCTGGGCAGCAGCCTGCACGAGGGCGAGCTCCGTTCCCACCGCACCGGCTGCGACGGTGACCACGACCGCCGCGTCGCAGTCGCGTTGCGGCTCGTACGCCAGCGTCGTGCCGCGCGCCAGGAGCGCATCGATGTGCGCGCGCGCCTGCGACCCGGGCGTGAGATCGAGGCAGTTGTCGCGCACGTCGACCTGCCTCCCGGCGCCGAGGCCTACGTTGGCGACGATGGCATCCAGGTTCGTGATGGCGTTGTTCTGCACCCACAGACGTTCGAGGGCGCTCAGGTCGCGGATGAAGTCGATGTCACCGTCGCGGAGCCCCAGCCCGTAGGCGTACAGGACGGCCAGGTTCGTCATCGCGTGAACGGCGGTGAGGTCGCGCACGCCGGTACCGCCGATGTCGAGCTCGATCAGGTCTCTCCCGACCAGCGGCTCGAGGTCCGACAAGCCGACGTTGCCCCACAGCTGCAGGCGGCGCAGGTTCGTCATGCCCGCCAGCAGCCCCAGGTCGGTGACACCGGTGTTGCCCAGCAGCAGCGTCTCCAGGGCCGTGAGCCCGGCGAGCGGTGTCAGGTCCTCGATGCCGGTGTTGCCGTTGAGGTTGAGGTACACGAGCGACTTGCCCTCGAGCGGGCTGATGTCGCTGAGTTCCGGCGCGAGGCCGCCGGCACCGAGTTCGATGAGCGCGCCCATCTCGCGCAGCGCTTCGATGCTCGGGATGGGGTTGTTGCTGAACCCGAACGTGCGCATCGCGGTCATGCCCGCCACGGGTGTCAGGTCGCTGATCTGGTTGTCGTGGAGCGACAACCCCTCGAGGTTCACGAGGCCCGCCAACGGGCCGATGTCGCTGATGGCGTTCTGTCGTAAGCCGAGACCGGTCAGGTCGACCAGACCGGCCAGCGGCGTCACGTCGGTCAGGGCGTTGACGCTGAGGCTCACCGAGCGCAGCGTGCTGAGCTCGGCCAGCGGCGCGGCGCTGGTGATCGCGTTGGACGAGACGTTCAACGTCTCCAGGCTGCTGGCGTGCTCCAAGCCGTCCAGGCTGGCGATGCCGCGGCCCGCGGCCTGGAGTTCTTCGAGGTCTGCCAGGTCGGCGCAGGTGGGTCCGCTGGCGACGCCGAGGGCTTCACGGATGGCCTCTGCCAATGCCGTGTCGGCGATCGGTTCATCCCCCGGGTCGTCGCACATCTGCGCGGTCGGCTCCTCGTCAGGTGGCGTGGGGGTCCCGCCACAGGCGATCAACGCCAGCGTCAGGAGTAGCGACAGCATGACCAGGACGGTTCGAGGCATCCGGCATCACCTCCAGGGCGGGCACGGTGGAAGGTGCGCCCGCTCCCGGGGAGTCTGCCGCGTGGGTCCCGTCCGGGTCCCGTCCACACGCGCGCGCTGTCGAGCGCTCCTCCACCGAGGTGTAGGATCGCCGAGCGTGCTGCGTCGCTTCTTCGCCCACTACCGCCCGTACACCCGGCTCTTCGCCCTCGACTTCGGCTGCGCCGTCCTCTCGGGCCTCATGGAGCTGGGCTTCCCCATCGCGGTGACGCTCTTCGTCGATCGGCTCCTGCCGAGCGGCGATTGGGGGGTGGTGCTGCTGGCGGCCGTCGGACTGCTGGCGGTGTACCTGACGAACACCGGCTTGATCGCGGTGGTCACGTACTGGGGCCACATGCTCGGCGTGAACATCGAGACCGACATGCGCCGCGCCGCCTTCGACCACCTGCAGAAGCTGTCGTTCAGCTACTTCGACGAGCAGAAGACGGGGCACCTGGTCGGCCGGC
>PWWP01000218.1 GCA_003562075.1 Gemmatimonadota bacterium | reverse complement strand
TAGGACAGACTTCCGTAGACCCGGGCGGCTCGGTTGCTCATGTACCAGAGCCGCCACTCGCCGAAGGTATAGTCTCCCGGTTCTACCACCACATCGGGCTGAAGCGCGAAAGGCGCGTCCAGCCGTTCGAAGTAGCGGTTGTACCAGATGATGAAGGTGGATCCGTCATCCCAGCGGGACCCGATCATGTAGTGATGTCGCCGAGAGAGGAGCCGTCCCGCCTGGTCCGAGGTATAGGTGATGTTGTACATGGGCTCCAGGACCCGGATCCCGAAACGGCCCGGCCGAGGGGTTCGCTCCAGGTGGAACTTGGTTGTCCGGATTCCGGTCCGGGGGACGAACCCTGCTTCAGCGTTGAAGTCATCGTCCAGATCGGTGTATTCGGCGTAGGCGTTCCACCGATCGTCGAGCCAGGAGGCCCTGAGATGGCCCCCCGCCCCATTCCCGCCCTCTCCTGCAGTGGCAGTACCGGCCAGAAAGCCGTTCATGATGAAGCTGGGATGAGGAGCCAGCGAGAAGTCCGCCGCCGCCGTCCGGTTCCAGTGCTCCCCTCCTCGTGCCGCCTTGTTGATGAAGATTCCCCCCACCCGGGATCGATCCCAGAGATCCCGGCTGTATCGGGTCACCAAGAAGTTCTCGCCCGGATTCCCGAAGGCCTCATCGGTCTGGACGGTGAGGGCTGCCAGGCTGTTCCGTCCCATTCGGCCCGTGAGTCGAGCTCCCGCCAGGATGGGCACAGGCTCACCGGTATCAGAAAGCCCGATCCTCCGACTGAAGAAGAGGTCGGCCATCCGGTCCGACGAGGAGAGGGTCCCCACATTGAACTGACCCGAGTTCTCCAGGAAGAACTGGCGCTTCTCCGGAAGAAAGAGAGCGAATCGGGTCAGATTCACCTGCTCGTCATCCACTTCGGCCTGGGCGAAGTCGGTGTTGATCGTCACGTCCAGATTGAGGCTGGCTGACAGCCCGTAGCGCAGATCCACCCCCACGTCGCCCTGGGTGCTCCGATCCCGCAGACTTCCGTCCCGCTCCCAACGCCCCCCTCCCACCACGAAGGGGGAGATCCGAAGATCCCGTCCCCCACTCAGGGAGTGGAGCCCGGTGACAGTCCCGGCCCGGCTCACCCGGGTCAGACTGTACCCCCGGGGAATGGGCGCCCAGAAGACCTGCTCGTTCTTCCGGGCGATGTTCCGCATGATGTTGAAGCCCCAGGACTGGATCTCCTCCCCCGGGAACCGGAGGGTGGCAAAGGGAATTCCGATCTCGGCGGTCCAACCGTCTTCGGTACGACGAGCCTCAACTTCCCATACCCCATCCCAGTCCCGGTTCACATTGGAAGCGACGCCTCCTCGTCCTCCTTCCCCCTCTTCGAAGACCTGCTGCTCCAAGCGGGCTCCCAGGGGCGTGGTGACGAACATGTATCCGGATCGAGAGTCCTGGAAGGTATCCAGGATGATCTGGACATTGTCCTCCTGGAGGATCCGGTCCGCATTCCGCCGCATCTCGGTAGCCACCACCCGGTCCGGCTCGGAATCGAAGGCCCGGATCCCAAAGTAGATCCGCTCCTGGTCGTAGAGGATCCGCACCTCGGTCCGCTCCGTGGCCGGACTCCCCTCCAGGGGCTCCTGCTGGACGAAGGCGTCGATGACCTGGGCTTTGCCCCAGACGGGGTCGTCCAGGTATCCGTCCACCACGGGCCCCGCCTCCACCCGGACAGCCTGCACTTCCAGGGCTTCAGTGGCTTGACCGAGAGATTGGGCCTGGATCGATCCGGGAAGAAGGAAGACGGCTGGGACCAGGAGCAGGTGGCTGGCCCACCAGAGGAATCGGGACGACAGGAAATGGTGGCAGGTTCGGGTACAGGGGCTCACTGCAGTCAAACTCCACTTCAGCCCTTCCCTGCGGTGAGTCGGGAAGGGACGTGCACACTCGGGCCCGGCTGGGCCATGTCTCCGGATCCCTGGATGATATCGGGAAAGCGGACGGTCAGCCAGGATCACCCTGGGGGGGTCGCCCGGCGACTGCTTGCTGCCGCTCACGCCCCGGGGTACGATCCTACCCGTCGTCCCCGTCAGGGAGGCTGTCCGCAACACATCGGAATGCGAGCCATGACAGGAGCCGGCGGCCCAACCGGGACCGTGTCACCAGCCCAGGAGTCATCACCATGTTGAAAGCCCCACGCTGGCTGGGTACGCCGGCGCTCGCCCTCATCATCTCCTTCATCGCCGTCCCCGGTCACGGGCAGGTCCCTACCTTCCAGGTGGTGACGGGGCACGAATTCGGAGAGCGCATCACCGAGCACCACCAGATGGTCCGGTACCTGGAAGCCCTGGACGCCACCTCCGACCGGGTCCGGGTGGTGGACCAGGGATCCAGCTATGAGCGGAAGGCATTGCTCCTGGCCATCGTCTCTCATCCGGACAACCTGACCCGGCTGGATGAGATCCAGGGGGTGGCCCAACAGATCGGTGATCCCCGGGGTCTCTCCAGCGGCGAAGCCGACGATCTCCTGGAAGACCAGCCCACCGTGGTCTGGCTGGGCGGATCCATCCATGGGTTCGAACTCTCCGGCGCAGAGGGACTCTTGAAGGTCCTGGAACGCCTCACTACCGCCGACGACCCCGAGACCCTGGAGGTACTGGAGAATGTGGTGGTCCTGGTGGACCCCATCCTGAACCCCGATGGTCGGGATGCGCACGCCCAGCACAACCACCAGAACGTGGGCCGGGAAGTGAGCCCCCGACGGGATGACTGGTCCAACGACTTCAGCGGTTGGGAAGGCCTGAAGTATCGAACCAGCCACTACTTCCACGATATCAACCGGGACTGGTTCGCCCACTCCCATCCAGAAACCCGGAACCGGGTAGGCACCATTCAGGAGTGGCGCCCTCAGGTCCTGGTGGACGCCCACGAGATGGGACCTGACGTGGAGTTCTATTTCGACCCTCCCACCGATCCGGTAGCGCCTACATTCCCCGAGTACGGCACCTGGGGCTTCGAACTCTTCAACCAGGGGTATGCCGAAGCCTTCGATGAAGCCGGGTATGAGTACATGACCGGCGAGCGGTACAACTACTTCTATCCGGCGTACACCTCCTCCTACGGCTCCTATCAGGGAGCGGTGGGCATGCTTTTCGAGCAGGGATCCACCCGGGGGCTGGCCATGACCCGAGCCGATGGAAGTGTCCGGACGCTCCGGGACGCCCTGGATCAGCAGTACACGGCGGCGTGGGCCACCCTCACGACCTCGGCCCGACACCGGGAGGAGCTCC
>PWWP01000056.1 GCA_003562075.1 Gemmatimonadota bacterium | reverse complement strand
TTCCGGGATCCTGACGGTGGACGAAGGGGAGCGGCTCATCTACATGAACCCGGCCGGGGAGGCCCTCCTGGGCGTCGACGCCCGCCAGTGGACCGGAGCGCCGGTCCTGGAGCGGGTGGGGGAGGTGGCTCCGGAGCTCACCCAACTCTTCCGACGCTCCCTGGCCCGAGGGGTGCCGGTGCAGCGGGCCACGGCCATGGCCCACCGGGACGGCGAGCGCCTCACCCTGGGGGTGACCACCACCGTCCGGGAGGTGGCCGATGAACCCCGGGCCGTCACCGGGATCTTCCAGGACATCACCGATTCCCAGCGACTGGCCGTCGTGGACCGTCAGAAGCAGCGCCTGGAGGCCGTCACCGAGCTGGCCGCCTCCATGGCCCACGAGATCAAGAATCCCCTGGCCTCGATCCGGAGCGCCGTGGAGCAGTTCACCAGCGAGCGGATCACCGACCAGGACCGAACCGTCCTTTCCGGGATGGTGGTCCGGGAGTCGGATCGTCTGAGCCGCCTCCTTTCCGACTTCATCGACTTCAGTCGGGTCCGGATGGGCCGCCGGGAGCGGGTGGAACTGGCTCGACTGGTGGAGGATGCCGTGGCTGTGGCCCGTCAGCATCCGGATGCCGAGGCGAAGGGGGTGGAGGTGGCCGTCCACCGATCCTCAGGGGGGCTTTCCCTCGTGGCCGACCCAGACATCCTCCACCGGGCCGTCCTGAACCTCCTCCTGAACGCCGTTCAATTCTCTCCGGATGGAGAGGCGGTGGAGGTCTACCTGGACGGCCCTGGCGTGGACGGGCCTGACGTGGGCATCCCCCATCCCTGCCGACTTCGGATTCGGGACCGGGGCCCCGGGGTCCCCGAGGATGAGCTCTCCCGGATCTTCGATCCCTTCTTCACCACTCGGCCCGGAGGCACCGGGCTGGGGCTGGCCATGGTCCACCGGGCGGTGGAGGCCCACGGCGGCGCCATCCTCGTGGAGAACCGGGAGGGTGGCGGTGCCGAGTTTGCCCTCTACCTTCCTTCAGCGGAGTCAGGACAGGGGGGCTCCACACCGGAGCGCCCCACAGCACCCAACGCCCAGGCGGAGGTCAAGAATGTCTGAAGCAGGACCCCGGATCCTCATCGTGGACGATGAGACGAGTATCCTGGAGACGCTGGAGATCCTCCTGCGGGGAGAGGGCTACCAGGTCGCCACCGCCGCCGGCGGGAAGGCCGGGCTGGAGGCGCTGGAAGGCGAGCTCCCGGACCTGGTCATCACCGATATCCGGATGCCCGGGGTGACGGGGCTGGAGATCCTGAGCCGGGCCCAGGAGCGGGACCCGGAGCTTCCCGTCATCCTCATGACGGCCGAGGCCTCCCTCCAATCGGCCATGCGGGCAGTGAATGAAGGGGCCTACTACTATCTGCAGAAGCCCTTCTCCAATGACGAGCTTCTGGCCATCTGCCGTCGTGCCGTCGAGGCTCGGGACCTGAAGGTGGAGAACCGGGAGCTGAAGCGGGAGATCCAGAAAGCGTCCCGGAGCCGGGGCGATCGTCCCATCGGGCAATGCCGGCCCTGGGTGGAGGTGGTGAAGCTGGCCGAGACGGTGGCCCCTACCGAGTCCACCATCCTCATCAGTGGGGAGAGCGGGACAGGGAAGGAGGTCCTGGCCCGCTACATCCACGCCTGCTCGGACCGCAGTGACCGGGCCTTCTACTCCATCAACTGCGGCGCCCTCCCGGAGAGCCTCCTGGAGAGTGAGCTCTTCGGCCACGTGAAGGGGTCCTTCACCGGAGCCGTTCGAGACAAGGACGGGCTCCTGGTGGCGGCCTCCGGCGGGACCTTCTTCCTGGACGAGATCGGAGAGATGGCTCCCAAGACCCAGGTGAAGCTTCTGCGGGCCATCCAGGAGCGGGAGGTCACCCCCGTGGGGGCCACCGAGTCCCGGAAGGTGGATGTGCGGATCATCGCCGCCACCAACCGGGAGCTGGAGGAAGAGATCCGGAGGGGCCGGTTCCGAAGCGATCTCTACTACCGGCTGAACGTGATCCAGGCCAATCTGCCTCCCCTGAGGGACCGGCAGGAGGACATCCCCCTCCTGGCCCGCCACTTCCTGACCAAGCTCACCCCGGAAGGGGAGGAGCCCCGGGAGTTGAGCGGCGAGGCCATGGACGCTCTCCTGGCCTACGACTGGCCCGGGAATGTCCGGGAGCTGGAGAATGCCCTGGAGCGGGCCTCCGTCCTGAGCCGGGGGCGGGAGATCGGGGTGGATGCCCTCCCCAGCCGGGTCACGGAGCGGCCCAAGCCCCGGGTGGTGGATGATGAGGCCCCGGCCAACCCCACCATGGAGGTCATCGAACGGGCGTACATCCAGTGGGTCCTGGAGGCCGAGGACGGAAACAAGAGCCGGGCTGCCGAGGTGCTGGGGATCGACCCCTCCACCCTCTACCGGAAGATCAACCGGTACGGGATCGAGGCCGAGTGATGGAGGAGGGGCAGGAGGTGGCGGCGCGAGAAGGGCGGAGCCCCGACGCCTGGCGGACCGATGAGGGAGGCCGGCCACGGCCGCCTGAGCCACCCCTTCCCTGGGACCGGGTCATCCTCTCGGTGGTCGTCCCCGTCTACAACGAGATGGCCACCGTGCGCCGGCTCCTGGAGCGGGTCCGGGAGTTGCCCCTCCGGCTCCAGGTGGTAGCGGTGGACGACGGCTCCACCGATGGGACCCGGGAACTCCTCCCGGAGCTGGAGGAGGAGGGGCTCATCGACACGCTGGTCCTCCACCCGGAGAACCGAGGGAAGGGAGCCGCCCTGCGGACCGGGTTCGAACATGCCACCGGCCATGTGGTGGTGGTGCAGGACGCGGACATGGAGTACGACCCCTTCGAGCTCCCGGCCCTCCTGGAGCCCATCCTCCGGGGGTGGGCCGACGCCGTCTACGGCTCCCGGTTCCTGGGCGGTCCCCACCGGATCCACCTCTTCTGGCACTACCAGGGGAACCGGTTCCTGACGCTCTTGAGCAACGTCTTCACCGACCTGAACCTCACCGACATGGAGACCTGCTACAAGATGGTCCGAGGGGATCTCCTGGAGACCCTTCCCCTGACCCGGGACCGGTTCGGGATCGAGCCCGAGCTCACAGCCCGCCTGGCCCAGGCCGGCGCCCGGATCTATGAGCTCCCCATCAGCTACCGAGGTCGTGGATACGCCGAGGGGAAGAAGATCGGGTGGAAGGACGGGGTGGCGGCCCTCTGGCACATCGTCCGCTCCAACCTTTTGCCTCCCCGAGCCCAGCGGTGGGAGCGGCCCC
>PWWP01000222.1 GCA_003562075.1 Gemmatimonadota bacterium | reverse complement strand
TGAACCATCCGAACTGGGGTCCCGGGTTTCCTGCCGAGAACCTGATCAGCGTTCCGGAGGTGCGGTTCTTCGAGGTCTACAACGGCCACGGGGGCGTCATGAACTGGGGGGATGCGGACCGTTACCGGGTCCCCACCGAGCGGCTCTGGGACATCGCCCTGGCGTTCCGGCTCCGGGAAGACCCCGGGAACGTGCTCTACGGCGTGGCCACGGACGACGCCCACAACTACTTCCGGCAGGGAGCCGGCGGCTCCATCCCCGGCCGGGGCTGGATCCGTGTCCTGGCCGAGGACCTGAGCATGGAGAGCATCCTCCCCGCCATGGATCGGGGGGAGTTCTACGCCAGCGCCGGGGTGACACTGGAAGCCATCTCCTGGGACGGGCAGGAATACCGCGTGACGCCGGCCTTGGAGGATGGTGTGACCTACACCACCACCTTCTACGGCACCCGGAGAGGCTTCGACGACACTGCGGCTCCCGTGGTGGACGAGGAAGGGAACGTCCTGGAGGACGCGACCTGGGTGTACAGCGAAGAGGTGGGGGAGGTGCTGTTCGTGACGATGGAGGTCCCGGCCGTCTACCGGGCCCGGGGCGATGAGATGTACATCCGGGCCACAGTGGTGTCCTCCAGGCTCAAGGCGGATCCTTTCCGGGAAGGAGACCGGGAGAAGGCCTGGACCCAGCCCGTGGTGGTGCGGTAGGAGAACTCAGGGTTCAAATACCTGGCGATAGAACGCCCAGTGGTCAGGCCCCATGGCTTGGAGGGTGGCGGGGGGATTGTGGCCGACGCCGGGAAGCTCCACGTAGTCGTGGGGGATGCCCAGGGACTTCAGGTGTTCGTGGAACCTCCGGTTCATGTCCAGGAGCTCGTCCTCCTCCCCCACCACCACTCGTACCGGCGCCCCGGGGCCCGGGGGATCGTTTCCCGCCAGGGCTTCCGCCAGGCGCCAGGGGCTCTGGGCCTGGAAGTACTCCATGCTCCCGCCGTAGACCACGTCCAGGATCTCCTGCCGGCGGGCCAGGGGGGTCCGGGGTCCCTCCGCCAGGAAGTCCAACTGGAGGGGACCGGCTCCCAGGATGGAGATCCCGCCGAAAGCTTCCGGGTACTTGAACCCCAGGCGGGCGGCACCGTACCCCCCCATGCTGAACCCCTCGATGATCCGGCCCTCCCGGGCGCCAAGGGTCCGGAACCGCTGGTCCACATGAGGGATGAGCTCCTTCATGAGGATGGTCTCCATGGGCTGGCGGGAGTCCTTCGAGTCCACCCACATCCCCAGGGGAAGGCCGTTGGGGAAGACCACGATGGTGGGCTCCATGTCCCCCCGGGCCATCCCCTGGTGGAAGAAGTTGGCCAGGAAGGGGATCCCTTGGGTTACCGAACCACCCCCACCGTGGAGCCAGTAGAGGACCGGGAACCGTTGGGCAGGATCGGTGGCGTAGGCGTCCGGGAGGTAGACGTGGGCGCTCACGTCCTTCCCGATGGCTTCGCTCTGGAAGAGGATCCGCTGCACGTTCACGGCGTCAACGGCTGCCGTCACCCACTCCGGATCGGAGGCCGGGGTTCCGGGGCCCGAGGGCGTGGGGTCGGCGGGCGGGCTCTGAAGGGGTGATCCGTTGCATCCGGCCAGGAGAGCCCAGATGCAGCACGCCAGGAGCGCCTGGCCGTTCTGAAACAGATTGCGCATGGTTGAAGGTGTTCGGCCCCAGTCACGGGTTCGTTGTCACGACATTGCCGTCACGCAAGATACATGACGAATAATCCATGATGACGGTTCCGCCATCAAGGGCCCATGATTCCTCCCCGGGCGGCGGGCTCACGGCCGGGCCCACACCTCCGGGAAGACCTGCTCCTCCCGGGGCCAGGCCAGAAGCATGGTCAAGACCGCCAGGCCTGCCACGGCGACTCCCCCCAGCATCTGCCCGGTGAGGAGGGCCCCCACCAGGGCCATGAAGGCGCCCCCCTCCCGGAGGGCAAAAGAGATGATGGTCACCTGCCCGTGCCGGCCCAAGTAAGCTTCCTCGGGTGCATCCCGGTGGGGACGGCTGAAGAACCGGGGGAGGAAGTGGGCGCTGACGATGAGAAGAAGGCCCGCCAGGTTCAGGAGCATCGCCAGATAGGGCGGGATGGTCTCCGGGGGGGTGAAGGTTCCGGACCTCAGGAGGAACCACACCACGGCGGCGAAGATCACGACCCCCGCCAGGATGGCCCCGCACAGGATCTTCAGTCGCCCCAGGTGCTGGGCCAGGGCGTCGGACGGCTGTTGCATGAGGGCTCTCTCCCTTTCTCCAGGACACCACGCTCTATCGCACCACCACCCGGTCCGTGGAGCTCCGGCCGAAGACCTCCGGGGAGTACATCTCCTCGGCCCTGGCCGGGGGCACCACGAACTCCCCCGGGGTGGTGGCCCGGGCCACGTACGTGTACGTATGGATACCGTCCCAGAGCAGAGAGGCAAAGGCCTCCACCCGCTGGTCCCGGAGGTTCTGGTGCTCGTACCAGGTCCAGGGGCGCCACCAGGAGGCGGTCGACGCCGGGGATGCCGGGTCCCGGGGGATCTCCCCGGTGACCGCCAGGGCCGGGTTCATGGCCTCGAATCCCGCCGGCAGGGGATCGGCCAGGGCCATGTGGTAGCGCCGTGACGGGGCCACCATGGTGAGCTGCACCCGGACCCGGGCCCCGGCCCGGACGTGCCAGACGCCGTCGTCGTCCTTCCAGGCGTCCTCGGGGTCGTCCACCCCTTCGTAGGCCCGGGTGACGGTGAACCCCCGGTCCAGGGCCTCCAGGTGGAGGTCCCTGGGGGCGTAGGTCATCCCCAGCCGGTAGTAGAGGCGGCCCGGGCCCTCCTTGCCCAGGACCAGGTCCGGGCTCCCCTCCCCCTGGGCCAGGAAGGACATGGGCACCTTCACCACCTGGTGTTCGGTGGTGCGTCCGATGAAGGAGAAGGCCCCCACGTAGTCGTCCCCCAGCCAGGCCCGGGCCACGAACTCCGGCGTCTGGGCCTCGAACGTGGAGAAGTACCGGTCCAGGGCCAGGAGGATGAAGACGTTCTCCTGGGTGTTCCTCCAGCCCGAGCCCTTCCGGTGGGCCAGGAGGCCCGCCACCAGCTTCGGGATGAGGTCGCTTTCGGGATCGTCCACCATGAGGGCCTCCAGGATGATCCCGTCCCCCCGGCGGTTGGAGCCCAGGAGGAGGTAGCCGTCCGCTTCCCGGTACGAGGCCACGAAGTTGGCCATCCCGGCGGTTTCCACCACCCGGTTGCCCAGGTGGCGGCGCAGCCGGCCGAGCTGGGTGG
>PWWP01000219.1 GCA_003562075.1 Gemmatimonadota bacterium | reverse complement strand
TGAACATGATGAGGCCATGAGAGAAATCACCACGAGGTGGATCATGGATTCGCCCGGGATCCTTCGGGATCACCTCGACGGGAAGGAGTGACGGTGGACTGAACAACACCCGCTCTCCAGCCCTGGGTCCCCTCCCAAATGAGGCTGCCACTCCAGTCCTCATTATAATGTATTCATTATAATCCCTGGCTCCCCCATCAGCCGCGGGAAGGGTCGAGCGGTCCCGGGTGCGGGTTGGGCTGTTCTTCAAGACGAACCCACACTCTCTTTCAGACGTTGATGCAGCCCCGCTCCTTCTCTCTATCAGACATTCGTATAAGGTGATTGAACCGCCCCGGGTTTGGACAGCGCCACTGCGAGCTATGGAGGATTGCGCCCCCCGATTTGACCCGGTGATCCGGTCAGTTTGTGCAACGCTGGCGAGGGTCAAAGCCCTCCGATTCTCCATAAGCGAGCGGGGACTGATTGCCCACGCCCGAGTGGCGGCGCTCGCGATTGTGGTAACGCATTTGTCGTCCCACGAACTCCTGGAGTTCGGCCAGTGAGTCGGCCTCGGAGATCAAGGAGGCGTTCTCCTGCTTAAACCGGGCGGCCCACTCGGCCAGCCAACCCGCTCAATCCTCACCTCTCATTGGGCAGCTCACTTCGTGAGAGAGTATCACCAGTTCAGCGAGACCAAGGCCTCCCGCGCGGATGGCGACCATCCGAGAGCCACGCACATCCTGCACGTCCAACTCCCAAGGGACGCGAACCTCAACCACGTCATCTGACACGGTGTCCCAGGCCAGTAACACCCTATCCTCGTCACGCCGCTGGTTCGTCACCGCCCAGAATCGGTCACAGTCGTCAACCAGAAGGCGGGCAACATGCGGGAGTTCGGCGAAATCTTCGGGGTCCAAAGCGGGAGGTGAAGTACTACGCGGATTCATTGAGAGTGCGGCTGCTCTCCTTTCCAACGCCTGTTGTACCTCGTCTGCGTTACGGGAGGGCTGGGCCCACGACGATCGTTCCAAATGCTTCAATCCTCCATCTCGCATATCCACAGCGTGCATCCTGAAAACACCCCGAGGCCATACGGCAACGGTCCAATAGCCCGGGCCAAAGGCCACAGACGGACCTTCCAGGGGATCAAGACTCGAAGGGTCCGGCGACAGCAACACATCGTCTACCAGAGTGAGAGATTCCCAACGGGCCATTGAGTCCGAGACCTGGGACAATGCCAAAGTAGTCATCTCCCACGGATAATATGGAGATGTCAACGCGATACCTCGCCCTCGATATCGTACCATCTCAACACCAAAGGCACTTCGGTCAGCAATCCGCACATCGCCAACGACAGTGCCGTCGTCCTCGAATATCAATAGACGCCGTTCCAGCATGCTGAATAGCACCACCTGGTCGCCTACAGTCTGGAAGTGAGACACGATCGCCAATTTCCCTGGTCCTTGACCACGCGTGCCAAAACGCGTCTCAACGTCAATCCCTTTTCCGGACACCGCCATTACCAGTACCTGGCCAGCGGTTCTATCGAAGGCGGCGATGCGGTCATCCGCCAGCCAGCCGGCGAAGGAGAGGGAGAGAAATGGTGTACCATCAGCGTTCGATGCAATGTACTGATCAATCTGTGCCGTGCTTGAAGGCACGGCTGCCGACTCAGGGGAAGCACACCCCCCACAAATGATCGACGCCAGTAGGGTGATGCGCATGAGGCGTACTCCTAAGCGGTCCCACACAGACTGCACCATTACTGGGAGCTCCCAGCAAGACCACCGTGCTGAGAGCCGGTCGTGTAGCCGACCTCTACCCCACTCATGCGGCCGTACACGCGAAGACCGTTCATGGCAATTCCGGCGACCTCTCGAGGAGTTCGATGAGCGAGAGGTGTCCCCTTGCAACCCACCGGTTGATTATCTCCTTCGCCTTGGATGACACCTCAGGATCCTCAGACCGCAGGCTCTCGCGAAGGATGTCCCTGGCGTAATCGAGCCAGTAGCTGACCCTCCAAGGCTCTCCCTCGGGCTGAGGATCGAACAGCGCGAGTGTGTCGATCACCTCAGCCGGGTAGTCCCCACGTAGCTCAGCCAAATGCTCGACCACTCCGTGGTCCCATCCCAAGCCGCACACGATTCCTCTGATCCGCAGGGCGGCTCTCCCCCTACGCCACCGCCGAGATCATATCGAAGATCGGCAGGTACATGGCCACGATCATCCCGCCAACCACCACCCCCAGCACCACGATCATGATGGGCTCCAGGGCCGCCAGGAGGGCGCTCACCGCCGCATCCACCTCTTCGTCGTAGAAGTCGGCGATCTTCGTCAGCATCTCGTCCAGGCCGCCCGTCTGCTCCCCCACATTGATCATCTGGACCACCATGGGGGGAAACACACCGGACTGGCGGAGGGGGCCGGAGATCGTCTCACCCCCGGCAATGGAGCTCCGGGACCCCATCACCGCGTCGTGGATCACCCGGTTCCCTGCCGTCTTGGCCGTGATCTCCAGCCCCTCCAGGATCGACACCCCCGAGGACACCAGCGTCCCCAGCGTCCGGGTGAAGCGGGCCACCGCCGCCTTCCGGAGCATGTCACCCAGAATGGGCATCTTCAGGAGGCCCCCGTCGATGAGGAGTCGTCCCTGGTCCGTCTGGTAGTACTGGCGCACGCCGAAGAAGACCGCCACACCGCCCAGGAGGACAGCCCACCAGAACCCCTGGAGGAAGGCCGACATGGCAATGACGATCTGGGTGGGCAGGGGCAGGGGAACCCCGGCCGAAGCGAACATCTGCTGGAAGGTGGGAATCACGAAGATCAAAAGGACCGCCACCGCCGCCACCGCCACCAGCATGATGACGATGGGATAGATCATGGCCCCTTTGATCTTCCGGGCCAGGGCATCGTTCTTCTCCAGGAAGGTGGCCAGACGGAGGAGGATCGTGTCCAGGATACCCCCGGCCTCACCTGCCGCCACCATGTTCACGTAGAGGCGGGTGAAGATCTTGGGATGCTTGCCCAGGGAATCGGCCAGGGTGTTCCCCGACTCCACGTCGTAGAGAACGTCCTGGATCGTCTTCCGGAGCCGGTCGTTGTCCGTCTGCTCCGCCAGGATCTCCAGGCACTGCACCAGGGGCAGCCCCGAGTTGATCATGGTGGCGAACTGCCGGGTGAAGATCACGATGTCCCGGGTACTCACCCCGGTCCCGATGGTCAGCGAGATGGAACGCTCCTTCTCGCGGATGGCCACCGGGATCAGCTTCTGCCGGTGAAGATAGCTGGCCACCTCCTCCTTGGAGGTGAGCTCCACTTCGCCGGTCCGGATGTCGCCCCCGGCAGCAGGGCGGGCACTATAGGTGAAGACAGGCATGGCTCGTCAGTGGCTCGGGGTCCAGGTTCCTTCCGGCGGGTGCAGCGTCATGGTCCAGGCTCCTACCCGGTCTGGGCCGGCTCGCCTACCGCCCGGAGGAGCTCGTTCGGATCTGCGGATCGGCGAAGGGCTTCCTCCAGCTTCACCTCCCGGCGGAGATAGAGCTGCTGGAGGGAGTCGTTCATGGTCTGCATCCCGTGCTTCTTGCCGGCCTGCATGAGGGAGTAGATCTGGTGGATCTTCTCGTCCCGGATGAGCGCCCGGATGGCCGGCGTGCAGACCATGACCTCCGTCGCGCAGACCCGCCCCGTCCCTCTGGCCTTGGGCAGGAGGGTCTGGGTCACCACCCCCTCCAGGACGAAGGCCAGCTGGGCCCGGATCTGGGACTGCTGGTGGGAGGGGAAGGCGTCGATGATCCGGTTGATGGACTCGGCCGCCGAGTTGGTGTGCAGGGTGGCCAGGACCAGGTGTCCCGTCTCGGCAATGGTGAGGGCCGCCCCGATGGTTTCCAGATCCCGCATCTCACCAATGAGGATCACGTCCGGGTCCTGGCGAAGCGCGTACTTCAACGCCTGGGCGAAGGTCTTCGTGTCCGACCCCACCTCTCGCTGATTGATGGTGGAGTTCTTGTGACGGTGGATGAACTCGATGGGGTCCTCCACCGTGATGATGTGGGACTTCCGCTCCCGGTTGATCTTGTCCACCATGGCCGCCAGCGTCGTGGACTTCCCGGAGCCGGTGGGCCCCGTCACCAGGACGAGTCCCCGGGGACGCTCCGCCAGCTTCTTCAGGGACGGGGGCATGCCCAGCTCGTCCAGGGAATGGATCTCGTAGGGAATCTGCCGGAGGGCCATGGCGATGCACCCCCGCTGCTTGTAGCAATTGCCCCGGAATCGGGAAAGGTTCTGGACCCCGAAGGAGAAGTCCAGTTCATCCTCGGTCTCGAACCGCTTCTTCTGCTGTTCGGTGAGGATGGAGTAGGCCAGCGTCAGGGTGTCCTTGGGACTCAGGACCCGCTCCTCGCTGGCGTCCACCAGGTCCCCGTCGATCCGGAGCCGCGGGCGCTCCCCCACCGTCAGGTGCAGGTCCGAGGCCCCCCGCTCGATCATCTCCTCCAGGAGGGCCCGGATCCCCAGGCCTCCACCTTTCGCTTCCTTGGACTGCTCCACTCAAGAACCTCCCTTAGGGGGGCGGAGGCTTGGCCCCACCCCCGAATGCTCAGGTTGTTGCGGCGGTCTCCTTCACGATCTCTTCCAGTGTGGTGATCCCCCGCTCCACCTTCTTCAGGCCGTCTACCCGAAGGGTCAACATCCCCTCGGAGATGGCCTGATCACGGAGCTCATCGGTTCCCACCTCCTGCATGATCATCTTCCGGAGGGGGGTGCTCATGGCCATGACCTCGTAGAGACCCTGACGGCCCTTGTAGCCCGACCCGTTGCATTCATCGCACCCGGTTCCCTTGTAGAAGGTGGTCCGCTCCACGTAGTCCCGAGGAATGGAGGCCGCCTCCAGGTACTCGTCGGGATAGGTGGTCTCCGCCTTGCACCGGTTGCAGATCCGGCGGACCAGGCGCTGGGCCGTCACCAAGTTCAGGGCCGCCGCCACATTGAAGGGCTCCAGCCCCATGTCCATCAACCGGGTGACGGTGGAGGGGGCGTCGTTGGTGTGGAGGGTGGAAAGCACCAGGTGTCCGGTGAGGGCAGCCTTGATGGCAATCCCCCCCGTCTCCAGGTCCCGGACCTCACCCACCATGATGATGTTCGGGTCCTGCCGCAGGAAGGCCCGGAGGGCAGCGGCAAAGGTCATCCCGATCTCGTTTCGGACCAGGACCTGGTTGATCCCATGGAGGTTGTACTCCACCGGATCCTCGGCCGTCATGATGTTCACCTCTTCGGTATTCACCTTGGAGAGGGCCGAATACAGGGTCGTGGTCTTACCGGAGCCGGTGGGCCCGGTGACCAGGACCATCCCGTAGGGCTTCATGATGGCGTCCATGAAGTCCCGCTCCGCCTTGGGCTCGAACCCGAACTTCTCCAGCTCGAAGGTCAGGTTCCCCTTGTCCAGGATCCGGAGCACGATCTTCTCGCCGAAGATCACCGGGAGGGTGGACACCCGGAAATCCACCACTCGCTTCTTGAGTCGGAGCTTGATCCGGCCGTCCTGGGGGACCCGTCGCTCGGCGATGTTCAGGTCCGCCAGGATCTTGATCCGACTCGTCAGGGCCGCCTTCATCTTCATGGGCGGCTTCATGATCTCCTGCAACGAACCGTCGATCCGGTACCGGACCCGGATTTCCTTCTCGTACGGCTCGATGTGGATGTCCGAGGCCCCCTTCAGGACGGCGTCCGTCAGGAGCCCGTTGATGAACTTCACTACCGGGGCGGCATCGATCTGCTCCTGGAGCGCCGCAACCGAGACCTCCTCCTCCTCGTCCTCCACGTATTCCACGTCATCGGCATCGATGAAGTCGGAGAGGATCTCCGCCATCTGGTCGTCGACGGCGTCGTAGTAGTTCTCCAGGTGGCGGCGAAGAGTGTATTCGCCCACCACCACCGGCTCGATCTCGTAGCGGGTGATGAACTTCAGGTCGTCGATGGCACTCAGATCCGACGGGTTGGCCATGGCCACCGTCAGGGTCCGTCCCATCCGACGCAGGGGAAGGACCAGGTGCTTGAAGGCCACCTCCCCACTGATGAGCTTCAGGATCTTCGGGTCCACCTTGACCCGGTCCAGGTCCACCGCCGGCACCTGGTACTGGCGAGCCAGGGCCCGGGTGAGTTCGTCCTCTTCCACGAAACCCAGCTTCACCAGGACGACGCCCAGGCGACTATTGTTGGTCCGGGCGTCCGCCAGCGCCTTCTGGAGCTGCTCCTGGGAGATGAGCCCTTCCCGGACGCAGAGGTCGCCGAGCCGGTCCTGGGCGAGGTTGGTGGCCATGCCGCGTGTCAGGATGGGAGGTGGAGAAGGCTGATTGGGCCCGACAAAGGGGCCTTCATCCCCAGACAGGGCCCTTCGGAGCCGTTCTGGAGGCCATTGGAGGCTTCGGGCAAGGTAGGGAGTTCGTCAGCCCACGGTCAAGGAAGGTAAACATTTGGTTCGCCGGTCGAAACCAACGGCCGCATCCGGTCCAGGGTGGCCGGACCGATCCCCGGCACCTCCAGGAGATCCTCCACCTCCCTGAAGCCCCCTCGCTCCCGCCGGATTTCGATGATTCGCCGGGCCAGAGCCGGCCCCACACCGGGAAGGGCTTCCAGCTCCTGGGCCTGGGCCCGATTCACATCCACCCCCTCCGACCCCCTTCCCCTGCCACTGGAACCTGCCGGCGCCCGGGGCGGATCGCTCAGGTCCAGGAGATTCCGGATCCGGAGCACCGTGGCTTCGCCGATCCCCGATACCCGGGCCAGGTCTTCAGGCCTGCGGAACGGCCCCTCCACCTCCCGACTCTCGGCAATTCGACCGGCCAACGCAGGTCCGACGCCCGGAAGTCGGGCCAACTCCACCTCCGGATCTCGATTGGGGTCGATCTGCTCGCCGGGTCCCAGGGGGGTCTGCCGCCGCTCCTCCTCGGCCAAGAGGGAGTCAGTGGCCGGAATGAGCTCGGCGTAGGCCGTCGTGTCCGGGGGGAGGAGGGGAGGCGTGGGTCGGGCCTCCCACCCCACCCGGACCAGGCTGGCCAGGAAGAGGAGCCCGGCGGTGATGAACAGGGTGCGGCGTTCCTCGGGACTCATGGAGCCATGGTGGCCCCGAGCCGGGGGCGTTTGAATGGCCCCTGGGGACAGCCGGGCATCCGCCCAACCTGAAGTGCAGGGATCCCTCCGGTTCAAAAAAGCGGGGCACCCACGGGTTCACGAGGAGGCACTGCCTCGTCGGGCTCACGAGGGGGCGCTGCTTCGGACTCAGAAGGGGTCCACCGGCCGATCCAGCCGTCCCACCGGCCCCGACGAGAAGATCATCCGGGCCCAGATGGCCACCTGGAACTGGGTGAATCCGGTCTGCAGACCCGTGAAACTCCGGCGATCACTCAGGGCCAGCTGCCCACCCACCTCCACTTCGCCAAAGCGGGTGTCCACCGCCAGATTGGCGCCCCGATCCACCTGCTCCAGGAAGGGGACGCACTGGTCCCCCACCACCGTTACCCGACACTCATCCATCTCAGACCAACTCAGGACCAGGGAGAACCGGAGGGGCTCCTGCATCCGCCCGGCCAGGCCTCCCCTGGGAGCGATCCGGCTCTCCACCGAGACCCCATGCTCCTGTCGGCCCCGCTCCGTGGTCCCTGTGGGATCCTCCCCCTCGCCTCGGGTCACGAGCCCCCGGTACCGGGTCGTGAACCCCGCCCCCCACTCCACCACGAACTCCACGGGCACCCGCAGGTCGGTCCGGGACCGCTGCTGCAGGAGGGCGTCCCCGAAGCTCGTCTTCTGATCCACCCGCTGCCATCCGGACGTGAAGCTGATCCGCTCCACCCATCCCTCCCACTGAAGCGGAAGGGGAAGCTGAGACACACCCACACGGAGATCGGGCCATGCCGTGTTCCGATCGGTCCGCTCAGCCCGCCGGTCCAGCGAGGTGACCCGGGTATCGCTGAAGTTCACGTTCGTGAAGAGGGAGCCCGCCAGCCGGAACCCGGAGCCGGCATTCACCCCTCGTCGATCCACCAGCGTGGTGGCCTGGATTCCCTCGAGCTCCTGGAGGCTCCCCTGGCGACCCAGCCCCAGTTGGAACCCCCGGCCCGGATCCACGGCCTCCCGGTAGTACCACGAGGTGATGCCGTCCTGAAGACTCACATTCAGCGGGCTGATGGCACTGGGGCCCTCTCCCAGGAGGGAGGGGTCCAGGGTGAAGCTGGCCCGGAGATCCCGTTCCCCCCCGGCATTCCGGAGAAGCTCCCCCTGGCCTTCCCCGCCTTCCGTTCCAGGAAAGCGGACCAGCCCCGTGTTCCGGTCCGACCGGTACCGGGTCTGCATCCCCAGATCCGCCCGCAGCCATGGGGGCAGGGGGGGCCGCCAGGCCAATCTTCCCTGGATCAGCCGTCCCGTTTCCCATCCCAGATTCCGGCCCAGGAAACGCCGGGTCTCCTCCGTCACCAGGGGGAGGACCCGAGGATCCCGCACCCCCTCCTCGGGCGCCACCACGTCCCGGGTCGTCCGAAGCTCCAACGAGCCGTCCAGACTCTCCAGGGGTGAGACGGCCAGCCGAGCTCGGCTCTCGAGCCAGGCCTCCATGGCTGCCTCCGAAAATCCCGGGTCCCCTTCCCCGTTCCGGAGGATCTGGTCGAAGCGGGTCGTGGTCCGCTCCCGCCGCCAGAGGGAGCTCCCGGCCTGGATCTCCGTAGGCGTCCACTGGACCCGGGACTCCCGGAGACTCCGGAGCCAGCTCGGTGGGAGGAAGATGCGGGCCACCGGCTCCAGGACGCCCGGGAGGAGCCCGAATGTCCGGGGCTCGGGGCGCCACAGGTATCCGCCCCCCACCTCCGATCCCCGGAGTTCGGTCTCCGACGTCACCGTGGTTCCAGAAGAGCGGAGGAGGGAGAAACGGAGGTCGGCCCCGGGAAGAACCCCGTCCAACCACCCCACCCCCGTCTCCCCCCGGGCCTGGGCCGCCAGGCTGACCCGGGTCTCACTGAAGCCGGGCTGCCGGAGGTCGGGCAGGAGATCGCCCCGAAGGTCAGTCCCCTGCAGGTAGAAGGGATCCCGGGAACTCCGCTGGTGGGAGATGGCGATGGGCATCTCCACTCCCCATTCCCCAGGCATGAGATGGCCGGCCTGTACCGTGCCCCCCAGCGAGACGGCCCCGTCGGACTGGAAGGTCCGGGCCTCGTCCATCTGTTGGAAGTCGGCACCCTGCCCCGTATAGCCGACCCGGGCCTGGAAGAGCTCCCCGCCATCCAACTCCACGTTCAGCACCTGGGCCGAGCTTGGCGTCCGGAGCCCGCCCCCCAGACGGAGCTCATTGATCCAGAGCTCTCCCTGGGTCGAGGTCATGCCCTGATTCCACACGCCCATGCTGATCTCCCGGACGGAAGCCAGGTTGGGAGCCCGGGCCCGATCCCGCAGGACCACCGCATAGGTGGAATCGGCGGACCAGACCTCCACCGGTGGATCACCGGGGCCAGGGGGAGCGGTCAGGAGACGCTCCTCGGCTTCCCGACGCAGGAGAATCCACTCCTCGAAGTGGATGCGGTGCTCCGGCAGCCAGTCCTCCGGAACCACCGCCTCCGGATCCAGCGCCGGATCCAGCCGGCTCCGATACAGGTAGAAGTTGTCCGGGTCGCTGCCCACCTTCAGGAAGAAGTCGTTGGGCGCATTGGGACCCCAGTCTCCTCGCCGCGCCAGGGCCCACACCCGGATCATGGAGTAGTTCAGGAAGTTCCGGGGCTGCTGCAGGAACCGGAGATACACCTCGGCCCGATCCCCACCGGGGATGCCCTGGTAGCGGAGAGCCATGGATTTCTCGTTGAACTCCACTCCCCGGCCGCCCACAGCCGAGGTCGGGTCATCCAGCTCCTCCAGGACCCCGGGCGGAGCCTGGTAGGCTGTCCCCTCCGACAGGATGGACACAGGGCTCACCTCCAGGCTTCCACCGATGGACAGGGTGTCCCCCCCGATCCCCCGGAGGACCCCCTCCACCCCGCGCCGAACCCAGCGGGAACCCACCAGCCGCATCCGGGCCACCGTGAAGGTATCGCTGTGCTCACCGGCCACCGTCATCCGCAGGAACTGGACGGCTCGCCAATCTGCTTCGGTGAACGCTCCCCCGGGGTTCAGGGCACCGGGCCCCCGGAGGGGAATCCGGTAGAGACGGAACCGGGTCCCGGTCTCGTTCCGATTCCGGACCAGATAGGGCGAGCTCCCATCCAGGCGAACCACGTAGCGCTGGTAGCGCTCCACCGTATCCAGGACCCCGTTCTGGTTCAGGTCCTCCGTGTCCCGCCGGCCATTGCCCCGGGTACAGTTGGTCCGGGGATCCCCCACCCGGTAGACCCGACCCGGATCGGCCCGACACGTCTCGGGCCAGAGCCCCCGGGCATCGGCGTCCGGACCCCAGACCTCCCCCCGGAGCGGGTCGGCCTCCTGGTCCAGGACGCCTTGCCCCCAGGGCTCCCCCGTGTCCGGGCGAATCCCCGAGGTCTGCCCCTGGGCATCCACGAAATAGGCGTCCTCACTGACCATCCCCAGGTCCAGGACCAGGGTGAGCGAGTCTCCCTCGGCCACGTACAGGTCCAGGTATTCGGTCTGGGTCAGGTCCATCCCCGAGGGAGAAAGCAGGGTGGTGATGGAACGCCATCGCCTCCGTTCGAAGGCCCCCGGGCCCTCGTCCTTCCCGAAGGTCACCCGCAGGCCCGGCTCCCGGGTCTGGCTTCCTGCAAAGTTGATCTGCCGGTCGATCTCCTCCTGGATCAGGAATCCTTCGAAGACCCCCACCGAGTCCCCCTGCACGTCCTCCTGGACCCAGCTGTGCTGCCAGGTCATGGAAGCCACCGACTCGACATTCATCTCACCGGGAAGGGCGTCCTGGGCCCCATCTCGGAAGTCGGGACGGCTCCCCAGGACCCAGGCCGGCGAGAGGAGCGAGACGGTCCGTTCGTCGCCGGCGTCGAAGTCATCCAGGTAGGCGTCGCCCGAAATGTTGGGGTCCGGCAGGGAGACGGCCACCTCCCCGTCCACCCGGAGGCGGCTCCCTCCATTTTCCCGGCCTCCGGGAAGCCGATCCAGGAAGGCATCCAGGGCCGGCACCGCCCACTCCAGATCCGAACGGATCCCCACCATCCCCAGGGCGCCGGGCTCAGCACCGAAGCGAGGCCGGTTCACCAGCTCCCGTTCCAACTGATAGAGCCCCACCAGCTCCCCCCGTCCCCCCTCCCCTGCCGGGAGGCTGGCGCTGGCTCCCACCACGGAGGTCGGGGCCATGCGGAAGGCGGCGGCCTGCTCCCAGGACACCTGGAGGCGGTCCGAGGAGCTCCGGGCCAGGAGGGCCTCAGGCTGAAGGAGCGTGAGGATCCCGCTGGAATAGTCCAGGAGGTAGTCCACGTTGGGACGAAGAAGCCGGTCCCCCAGGTAGATCCGCTCGCTCCCCTCCGTGATCCCGAAAGCCCCAAGGGGCACGGTGGCCGTCACCCCCACGCTCCGCAGCTCGGCGTCGAAGTTCAGGCGGTACAACCCAGCCGCCTCCCGCTCCAGGGGGTCTTCGTTCTCGTAGATCCGGGCGTTGGCATCCTCCCCCAGGACGGCCCGACTCTCCTCGGCGCTGAGTCCTTCGGACGGGACGGGCGGCGGCTCCATGAAGGGCCGGAGGGTGGGGAAGATGAGAAAGGTCCCCCGGACCCCCAGCTCCCCCGTGAATTCGTCCTCGCCCCCGGGCTGGAAGAGGAATCGTCGGTCCACCCGGTCCAGGGGTGCCGTCTCATCCAGCCCCAGAATCCGGAGAAGGGGGATCCGTCGTCCATCCGGAGCTGCCTTGAATGTTCGACCCCCGCTCTCCTCTCCCAACGAGACCTTCAGCTCCACCGTGCTCAGATCCACCTCATCGGATCCGGAGATCCGGTAGACCTGCTTCAGCTCCCGGTCCCAGGTGGGGCGCCCGGGCTGGTGCTGGGGCCGGGTGGCCCGGAGGAGTTCCAGCGTCGGTCGGAGGCCCTGGTTCGTCAGGGCCTCCGGGTTGTAGTCGCCTACCGCATCCCCCTGGGCGTTGATGTACGTCACCGCCAGGGCCTCATCAGGGCGGAGGGGACTCCGGAGTGTCACCCAGAGCCCGGAAGGATGGATGTAATAGTCCACCCCGGGCTCAAGATGTCGGAACCAGCCCGATTCCCGGGTCTCCCCCAGCGGCCCCTCCGCCACCGCGTCGGCCTGGATGTATCCCTCCACCTGCTGACGGAGAACCGGATCCCGCTCCATCCGGTAGAGCTGGACCGGCTCGGGCCCTGGGGCCAGGTGAGGCGGCGCGTCCTCGGGGCGAAGGGCCAGGACATCCAGGTGCGGGGCACCCGGCAGCTCGCCCGGGTCCATGAGGAAGAAGAACTGGCCCCGGACGTAATCGGCATCGTCCACCACCACCGAG
>PWWP01000036.1 GCA_003562075.1 Gemmatimonadota bacterium | reverse complement strand
TCGGCGAGCCGGTGCCGGGTGAGGCGCTCCTGGGCGGCCCGGCCTACGGCGCCACCCCTGACGGCGAGGCCATCCGGTGTGATCCGGCGTGCGGAATCGGTGTAGGAGAGGGGGAGTACCGCCTCATCGTCACGGCACACGGCTATCAGCCCAAGGAGCTCACTGTTCTGGCCGAGTACCAGGAGTTTCGGGGCGGCTGCCCTTCGTCCAGCGCCGGTTCTCATGTCCTGGAGCTGGAGCTGACGCCTGGGGAGGGTTGAAGCCCTCCTTTACACGCTCCACCGGCTTTTCTATCTCTTCTGCGCCCTGGGGCGCCATCATCCCGGGGTGACTTCATCCTCCCAGCCGGCAAGCCAGTTCCATGAGCCTCCGAGTTCGATTCGCTCCTTCACCCACCGGATACCTTCATGTGGGTGGTGCTCGCACCGCCCTCTTCAACTGGCTCGTGGCCCGCAAGGAGAACGGTGTTTTCGTCCTCCGGATCGAAGACACGGACCGGGATCGGTCCTCCGATGACATGGTCCGCGCCATCGTAGATGGGATGAGTTGGCTGGGGCTGGAGTGGGACGAGGGGCCCTACTCCCAGGGTGCGGCAGTGGAGCGGCACAAGGCCGAGGCCCTCCGGCTCCTGGAGGAGGGGAAGGCCTATCGGGATTTCACGAGTCCCGAGGAGCTGGCACGCCTCCGGAGGGAGGATCCGGATGCCGTCATCCACTTTCCCCGGCAGGCGGCAGCCGAGTTGGGGGAGGCGGAAGCTGAGCGCAGGGCCGCTGCCGATGAGCCTCACGCCATCCGCTTTCGGGTTCCAGAGGGAGAGACCATCTGGAAGGACCGGGTCCACGGGAGCACCCGCTTCCGGAACGCCGACATCGAGGACCTGGTGCTTCTTCGGGCCGACGGGAGCCCCACCTACAACCTGGCCGTGGTCTCCGACGACGCCCACATGGAGATCAACCTGGTGATCCGGGGTGACGACCACATCTCCAATACCCCGAAACAGATTCTCCTCTATGAGGCTCTAGGCTATCCCGTCCCCGAGTTCGCTCACGCCCCCATGATTCTGGGCCCCGATGGGAAACGTCTCTCCAAGAGGCACGGGGCGGCTGCGGTAGGGGAATACGCCGGCCAGGGGATCCTGCCCGAAGCCATGATGAACTTTCTGGCCCTCCTGGGTTGGTCCCCGGGGACCGACGAGGAAGTCATGACGCCCCAGGAGCTGGTGGAGCGGTTCTCCCTGGACCGGGTGGTGAAGAAGGCCGCCGTCTTCGATCCGGAAAAACTGGCCTGGCTCAACGGGCAGCACCTGAACCGCCTTCCCCTGGACGACCTGGCAGAGCGGGTTCTGACCCAGTTGGATCCGGAGCTGGGTCAGGTGGCTCGGGACCGGCAGTCGGCGGACCCGGCGTGGTTCAGCCAGATCCTGGATCTTCTCCGAGCCCGGGCTCGGACGCTGGACGAGATCGGTGTCAAACTCCGTCCCTACCTGGTGGACGAGATTGCCTATAACCCGAAGGCGGTGAAGAAGCACTGGCTCAAGCGCCCGGACGAGGCGGCGGATCACCTGGATGCGCTCCACGCCCGTCTAGGCCAGGTCCTCTCGCCCAATGGGTGGACCGAGGAGCGACTGGAGGAGGAACTCCGTGCCCTGGCTTCAGAGCGGGAGGTGGGTGCCGGAAAGCTCATTCATCCCCTCCGGGTCGCTCTGGTCGGCGAGGCGGTGAGTCCGGGAATCTTCGAGGTTCTCGTGGCCATGGGACGGGATCGATCGCTGGCTCGCATGTCGGCCGGGTCCCTCTGGATCCGATCTCGGGAAACGGATGAATCTTGACACCCTTTCCGTGACCGGATTAAGCTGGATCATCTGATCTCGTTCACCCATCTCGCATGCCCCTGGGAGACGCGGAATGCCCGCAGCCCTCAACGACGTTGAGCGTAAGATCCTGGATTACATGGTTCAGTATCTCCGGACCCGGACGTACCAGCCTTCTATTCGCGAGATCGGAGAAGAATTCGGGATCAAGAGTACCAAGACCGTCTCCGAGCACCTGAAGGCACTGGCGGAGAAGGGGTATCTGGAACGGGACCCCTCCCGCTCCAGAGGGGTGCGGATCCTGGGGGTGGACCTGAATCCGGACACCATCTCCGTTCCCTGCTACAACGGACTTCCCGACCCTCAGGCCCTTCGTCGGACAGACGGGGTTGAGACCCAGATGTCGCTGGACCGGCGGCTGGTAGGGGCCAAAGGGTGCTACTTCGTCCGAGCCCGGGGAGCTGAGTTCGCCGGCGAGGGGATCCATGAGGGTGATCTCCTCTTGATGGAGCCCGTGAGTGAGGAGGAGGCCCGAGGGGACCGGGTGCCTGACAATTCCCTGGTAGCCCTGAAGGTGGGTCCGACCCCTGGCCTCTTCCGGTACACCCGCAACGGTGGCCGAGCCCTCCTCCGGCCTGCCGACGGGAGTGAGCCGGTTCTGATAGAGGACGAGACCCGTCTCAAGGTCAGCGGCCGGGCCGTAGCCCTCCATCGGCGGCTCGATGGAACGGGGATCCCCCGGAGTCCCACCACCCACTGACCTGCCCCGTCGGGGCCAACCTCTCCGGGTCCGGTCCCGCGACCCGACCCTATGGCCTCTTCCCCTTCGCCTGCCGTTCTGGAGCCTGACCCCAGCCTGGAGGGCGATCGACGTCCGGTGGCACAACCCGGGGCGCTCGACTCCCTGGTCGTTTCTCCTCCAATCCCCGGTGACCGGATGTGGATGGGGCGAGCCATGGAGCGGGCACGGGAAGCCTGGGTCCTGGGGGAGGTGCCGGTGGGTGCCGTCATCGTCCTGAACGGACAGCTCGTGGCCGAGGGTGGAAACCGGACCCTGGGTTGGAATGACCCGACGGCCCATGCCGAGGTGGTGGCTCTTCGTGCTGCGGCCCGTCAGGCCGGGGCTGCCCGACTCCCGGACGTCACCCTCTACGTGACCCTGGAACCCTGCGCCCAATGCGCCGGAGCCGCCGTGCTTTCCCGGGTAGCCCGGCTGGTGTATGGCGCCTCCGATCCCAAGACCGGGATGGCTGGAAGCCTGGGAAACCTCGTCCAGGATCCTCGTTTGAATCACCGGATGCCGGTGACCCCTGGCGTCCTGGCTCACGAAGCCGGTGAGCTCCTTCGGGCCTTCTTCCGAGAGCGGCGGCGATGAAGGCCCGCCTGCAGGCCGGGGGCGCCCGGTCACGGTCCGCCAGGGGCCAGGTGAGGAACACGGGGTGGGCAGTGGTCATCCTCCTGCTTGGTTCGTGGCTCACGGGGTGTGGTGGGGTCGGCCCCGAATCTTCGTCGCCTCCGGCGCCTGAGCTTCCGCCCCCTTCCATGGACCGGCTTCGCCCCCCCCCCGAGCCTGTGGAACGTCCCCCTGCAGCTGGACCTGGGGAGGAAGAAGCCCGGCCAGGAGCCGACGACCCTGCTGAGGCGGCACAGGGCTCCTGGCTGGAGGCGGGTCCCGGCCTCGAATCCGAGGCGGATGGCGGGGCGTCACTGGTCCCGACCCTGGATGATGCCCTCTGGAAGGAGGTAGAGCCCCAGGTCCGGGCGCTCTGGGTGGTACGGACGTCCCTGGTTCACCCCGACTCGGCTCGGGCTGCTGTGCAGCGGGCTCACCGGGCCGGCTTCAACACCCTCCTGGTTCAGGTTCGCGGTCGGGGGGATGCCTGGTACCGCTCCGGCTTGGAGCCCCGGGCCGACCCCCTGGCCGGGACCCATCCGGCCTACGATCCCCTTCAGGTGGTCCTGGACGAGGCTCGAGCGCTGGGGCTCTCTGTCCATGCCTGGCTCAACGTCCACCTGGTAGCTGGGGCCACGGGCCTTCCCAGCGACGAGCTTCACCTGGTCCACCGTCGGCCCGAGTACCTGTCTGTGCCCCGGGAGCTGGCCTATCATCTCTTCGCCGCTGACCCCCGGAGCCCCCAGTATCGGGAGACGCTCATGGCCTGGGCCCGAGAGAACGGAAGCCAGGTCGAGGGCCTGTACACCAGTCCTCTGCTCCCCGAGGTGACGGAGCACCTGACCCGCGTAGTAGGGGAACTGCTGGCGTACTACGACCTGGACGGGATTCACCTGGATTACCTCCGCTTCCCGTCCAGCCAGTTCGATTTCAGCCGGCCGGCTCTGGAAGCCTTCCGTTCCCGGCTCCGGGCCACCCGCCCCCGTGGAGATCTCCAGGGGGCAGAGTCGTGGTGGAATCGAGGAGAGATCATGGCCTACGTGGACGCCTTTCCCGGGGAGTGGGACCAGTTCCGGAGAGATGCCATCACCCAGACCCTCCGCCAGATCCGAGGGGTGGTGGAGGGGGCCGAAGGGGAGCTCACCCTGACCGCCGCCGTCTTTCCGGACCTCCAGGATGCCCGGAACCACCGCTTCCAACCGTGGGAAGAGTGGCTCCAGGGAGGGCTGGTGGACGCAGTAGCACCCATGAGCTACACGGACCAGGTTCCAGCCTTCCGTCGGGCTCTGGAGCGGGCTCGCGCCGCAGGAGGGGGGAGCCGGATCTGGATGGGCGTGGGAAGCTACACCAATACCTTTCCCGGAGCGGTGGGGAAGGGACGGATGATCCGGGATGCGGGTGTGGCGGGAATCGTCCTCTTCTCCTACGACTGGGCCGTGGGCCCTGAGGGGAGAGCCAACGCCGGAGGAGACTACCTGGGACTCTTTTCGCGGGAGGTCTTCCTGGACGGGCTTCTGGACTCGGCCCACCCAGGACCGGGGGAGGGCTGGAGGCGGTAGTTCATCTTCAGGGGTAGCGGTCGTTCGGATCCAGGATTCATCGTCGCCCATCCATGGGGTCAGGCGGATGTCCACCCTCAGGGTTGGAGGCGGTAGCCTACCTTCCGGACGGTGAGAAGATGGCAGGGGTGGGAAGGCGACTCCTCCAGCTTCTTCCGGAGTTCCGCCATATGCGTATCCACCGTTCGGCTGGAACTGGAGACCCGGTCCTTCCAGACCTCTGCCAGGAGCTCTTTTCGGCTGGCTGCCCGGCCGTTTCGTCGGAGGAGGGCCAGGAGGAGGTCCAGTTCCCTGGGCGTCAGGGATACGGGCTCTCCATTTCGCTTGACCACCCTCCGTCCTGCATCCACCTCCACCTGGCCAAATCGGCGGATCGGGGTGGCCGTCGCCTGGTTCGTGCGGGATGGCTCCTGCCATGGGTTGCCGGTCTCCCACGAGTTGGCTGCAGTGTCAGGAAGGTGCGGATGCCCATTCCCGTACCCGTTCTCTCGTCGGTGCCGTCGGAGGAGGGCTTCAACCCGGGCCATGAGTTCCAGGACGCCAAAGGGCTTGGTGACGTAATCGTCGGCGCCGGTCTGGAATCCCAGCACCTTGTCGGCTTCCTCGCTTCGGGCCGACAGGATGAGGACGGGCAGGTGTGGGTCGTGTTTCCGAAGGCAGCGGAGGAGTTGCAGGCCGTCCAGCCCCGGGAGCATGAGATCCAGGATGAGGAGATTCCAGTCCCCGTCCTGAGCCCTGGAGAGCCCCCGGGCGCCATCGGTTTCGGTCTCCACCTGGTACCCTTCGTATTCCAGGTTCGTCTGGAGACCGAAAGCCAGGTCCTCGTTGTCTTCGACGATCAGGATTCTGGGGTTGCTCATGGCTTCTCCTGCTGGCTGGAGGCCTGGGCCATCTGGGCCGGGCCTGGGTGAGGCCCCCCGGACCAGGGGCGCTCGGTCTCGGGTTCGGGTTTCGAGCTTCCGCTCGGGGGATCGGTGGATGGCACGATCATCGGGATTTTCACTACGAAGGATCCACCGCTCGGTTTCATGTCCGGCTCCTCGATCTTCACCGTCCAGCCGTGGGCTCGGGCCACGCTGGCCACCACCGAAAGGCCGATGCCGGCGCCGGCCACCGGCCCCTCTCGATCCCGGGGGAGTCGGGAAAAGGCGTTCCAGATGGAGCGCTGTTCGTTCATCGGAATCCCTGGACCTTCGTCTCGGATCCGGAGAACCACCTCCTGTGGGTGCGGTCGCTCCACCTCCAACCGGACCACCTGGTCCTCCGGGCCGTACTTCACGGCGTTGTCCAGAAGGTTCAGGAGGAGCTGCCGGAAGAGGGTGGGGTCTGCCTCCACCGCCAGCTCGTCCAGGGCCACATCTCCCGGGTGTGGAACAAGCTGAAGATGGGCCTCTCGGTGGTTGGCCAGGGGTTCGAACTGGTCCAGGACGTCCTGCAGAAAGGGAAGGAGGTAGATGGTCTCGGTGTGGGCGTCGCCCACCAGTCCCTGACGGGCCTGGGCGAAGAGGAGGACATTGTCCACCAGGTGGGCAAGGCGGCGACTCTCCTGGGAGATGATCCTGAGGGAGCGACGTTCATCTGCTTCCGTTCGTGCCCGGCCAAAATAGAGGGTCTCGGCGAACATCCGGATCTGTGCAAGGGGAGTCCTGAGCTCATGAGACACCCCCGAGACCAGATCGGAGCGAAGTCGGACCAGTTCGTATTCCCTGCGCAGGAGGAGGAGGGCCACGCCCAGGAGAGCGCCTGCGGTCAGGAGCAGAGCGATGACGGTAGCCGTCCCCATGGGTCCCCCTGCTTCAGGGAGAAGGGTGGAGGCGGCATCGGGATGGAGGGTGAGGACGGTGGTGGTGCCGGGAAAGAAAGGGGCGAAGGTTTCGGAAACCCGTATTCCTTCCGGAGTGGGTCTTCCGGAGGACCAGATGGTCCGGTCTCCCATCATGAGAGCTATGGCCAGCATGTCCTGGTTGTCCCGACCCTTGAGCAGGCTGGGGGGCAGGAGGGGGACCTGGTCCATTACGCGCCGGAAGACCGGGTCCAGCCCCCTCATCGAAGTGATGACGCCCATGAGAACCCGGGGGGTCCCATCGGATTCGCCCAGCACCTCGTAGAGGGCCAGGAACTCCTGGGTCCCTGCGCTGAAGGGGACCACGCCGACCTGCCAACCTTCGGTCAGGCCCTCTTCCCAGTGACGGCGAACTCGACTCGCCAGATCGGACGCTCCGCCCAGGGGAGCTCCGGCCATCTGGAGGCGGTCCGTGTTCAGGTCCAAGCGAAAATACCGCTGGACTCCCGAGGCCAGAAGGGGCATCTCGGCCTCGTGGAGGAGGGCGGGGAGGGCATGGGGAGAGGGGAGGGACGGCTCCATGTCGTGGGCACACAGCTTCACCAATCCTGCGGTGGAGCGACGGACGGTGGCCGTGGCCAGGTCCCAGCGGGCCGACCGGTTGAACTCCCAGAGCGCGACCTGGGCATACTCTTCCACCGTCTGATCCGTCACTGCCTGGTGGGCCAGGGTCAACCGCCAGGCGTTCCACGCCAGGATACACGTCACGGCGAAGGCGGCGCCCAGGAGGAGGACGGCCGCCCCAGGGCCTCCGATCCAGATGGGGTGTCGGGGGGACCTACCCATGGATTTCCATGACGGAGTGGACGCTTGAAGCGCCTACCTGAATTGTGTAGGGACTCTCCACGGTACAGCCCAGGACTCCATCAGGCCAGGGCCTTCGTGTGGACTCCGGATCTGACCCTTCCGCGGACCGCAGGCGCAGGGTTCATGGCGGGGCTCATACGGACCCTGGCGGAGTGGCTCCCGGGCCGCTGGGCGGGGGCCGCGGACTGCAGAGGGGAGATCCCAGGCCCCTGACGGCCCGGATCAGGTCGGAGGTGCCTCGTCCAGCCCCTCGGCCGGGTCCCGTCCCCAGATTCGGAGGGCCCCCCAGAGGAGTAGCAGACCGATGGCGATGGACCAGACAGGGTGGATCCACTCGGCGGCGGCCGGAATCTCTCCCACGGCCAGAGCCACCACGGCCACCAGCAACGCGTAGGGAAGCTGAGTCCGGACGTGGTCGACCAGGTCGCAGGCCGAGGCCATGGAGCTCAACACCGTGGTGTCGCTGATGGGAGAGCTGTGGTCGCCAAAGACGGCGCCGGCCATGACGGAGCTGATGGTCCCCAGGAGGATGGCGTAGTGCTCCCCGCCGGCAAAGCCCACCCCGGCGCCCATGGCCACGGCCAGGGGAATCACCACCGGGAAGAGGATGGCCATGGTCCCCCAGGAGGTCCCGGTGGAGAAGGCGGTGACGGCCGCCACCAGGAAGACGAGCCCCGGGAGGATGGTCAGGGGAAGGGTGTCCTGGAGGAGGGAGGCCAGGTACGGGCCGGTGCCCAGGTCGCCGGTCACTCCTCCCAGAGCCCAGGCCAATACCAGGATGATGATGGCCATGAGCATGGACTGCATTCCGCTGAGCCACGCTTCCAGCGCCCCCTTCAGCGTCAGGATACGTTGAGCCACCACCATGGCGATGGCCACAGCGCAGCCGGCGAAGGAGGCCCAGAGGAGGGCAGCGAAGGGATCGGCGTCTCCAATGACATTCACAACTGTCCGGTCTCCGGCGGCCAGCCCCTCCGAGCCCGTCCGCCAGAGCCCCACGAGAGCCACCACGATGACGGCCAGGACCGGCATGGCGGCATTGTACCATCGGTGGGGGGTGCCCGGCGGGGGTTGGAGCCCTTCCGCCGTCGGATCGGAAGCCGGCTGGGCGTCGGGCCGGATGAGACCTTCCCCTGAGTATGCCCGGCGCTCGGCGTGGTACATGGGACCGAAGTCCCGCTTCATCACCACCACCATGAGGACGAAGAAGAGCGCCAGGATGGGGTAGAAGAGGTAGGGGATGGAATGGAGGACCACCAGGAAAGCGTTGTCGGCACCGGCCTGGAGTTGAGCTGCCGTTTCTGGATCAGCCGCCTGGTCCGCCAGCGTCGAGAGGGAGTCCCGGACCTGGGTGATCTGGAAACCGATCCAGGTGGTGACGACGGCGCTCACTGCCAGGGGGGCCGCCGTGGAATCCACGATGTAGGCCAGCTTCTCCCGGGAGATGAGGAGCCGGTCCGTCATGGGCCGGAGGGCATTTCCCCGGATCAGGGTGTTGGCGTAGTCATCGAAGAAGATGAAGATCGCCGACGCCCAGGTCAGGAACTGACCCCGGGTCCAGTTGGTGGCCAGGCGCTCCAGGACCTCCACGATCCCCTGCGTGCCTCCGCTTCGAGCCATGACCCCGACCATGCCCCCCAGGAGCATACTGAAGACCACGATGGCCATGTGGTCCGGATCCACCATGGCGTCGACCAGGAACTCCAGGGACCCTGCCGTTCCAGCGGTCACGCTCCAGTCGGCCAGGAAGAGGGCTCCCATCCAGACCCCGGCAAAGAGGGAGAGGACAACCTCCCGCGTCATGAGGGCCAGGGCGATGGCAACCAGGGGGGGGACGAGGCTGAGCCAACCGGGTTCGATGGGAATCGTCATGGGGGAGGCTGAGGGCTGGGTCGAAGGCGGGGAAGCGTTGAACGGGGTGGCGAGAAAATCCGCCACGGCGCCGACGCGCCGGCCCGAAGATGATCTCCCGGCCATCGCTTCGCAAACCCCGGACCTATGGAGGCAGGATGAAGCTGAGAATCGGGGATCCCGTGGCCCCCGGTCAGGTGGCTGGTGGTGGAGCCAGGGGAGGCGTCCCCATGGGCGGCGGCGCACCCTGATGGGTGGAGCCGAGTCGTTGACACCCCCTCCGGACTGCTCGTAGCTTTGGCCGGCCTTTCCTGCAGGGTCTTGGCCGGCCCCCCTCGCAGGTCTTCAGCTTGCCCACTCCCGCCCTCAGAGCCCCATGACCGAGACCCAGCGGATCACCCTCCTGGATGCCCGCGCCGTGCGCCGGGCCCTGGGCCGGATGGCCCGGGAGATCGTGGAACGGAACCATGGCATCGAGAACCTGGTCCTCCTGGGGATCCGGCGTCGCGGGGTGGAATTGGCACAGGAGATCCGGGCCGCCATCGAGGCAGAGGAGGGGGTCCAGCTTCCCTGGGGCGCCCTGGACATCACCCTCTATCGGGACGACCTGATGGAGGTGGGCCCTCGTCCCGTGGTGGGCGAATCCAACCTCCCCATGGAGGGCGTCGAGGATCGGACGGTGGTGGTGGTGGATGATGTCCTCTTCACCGGCCGGACCGCCCGAGCCGCCATGAACGAACTCATGGACTGGGGGCGGCCGTCCCGGATCCTCCTCTGCGTCCTGGTGGACCGGGGCGGGCGAGAGCTTCCCATCCAGCCCGACATCGTAGGCCGCGTCCTGAGCGTCCTCCCCCATCAGCAGGTGGAGGTCCTGGTCCCGGAAGAGGACGGGCGACTAGCCGTGGAACTCGTCACTCGAGCCGAGGAGGACGATTGAGTCGAGCCCCGTCACCGCTGGGGAAGGATCTCATCGGGCTGGAGGAACTCTCCGCCGAGCAGATCGAGAGCATCCTGAACACCGCCGAGCCCTTCAAGGAGATCTCGGAGCGGAGGATCAAGAAGGTCCCGGTCCTCCGGGGGAAGACCATCGTCAACCTCTTCATGGAGCCTTCCACCCGGACCCGGATCTCCTTCGAGTTCGCCGAGAAGCGACTCAGCGCCGACACGGTGAACATCTCGGCCTCTGGATCTTCGGTGCAGAAGGGGGAGACCCTGGTGGACACCGCCCGGAACCTGGAGGCCATGCGGATCGACATGGTGGTCATCCGCCATCCGTCCTCCGGGGCGGCTCGCTTCCTGGCCGACCGGATCCCCTCCAATGTGATCAATGCCGGGGACGGCTCCCACGAGCACCCGACCCAGGCCCTCCTGGATCTCCTGACCATTCGGGACCACCGGGAGTCCATCCGGGGGCTGAAGGTCTGCATCGTCGGTGACATCCTCCACTCCCGGGTGGCCCGGTCCAACATCTTCGGGCTCCTGAAGCTGGGGGCTGAGGTGGGAGTCTGCGGGCCCAAGACCCTCATCCCGGCCGGGATCCAGGATCTGGGGGTGACGATCTTCCGACGGATTGAAGAAGCCATCGAGTGGAGCGATGTCCTGAACATCCTCCGGCTTCAGCTTGAACGAATGCAGGGGGGCTTCGTCCCGTCTCTCCGCGAGTACAATCGGGTCTTCGGGGTGACCATTCCCCGGCTGGAAGCGGCTCCTCAGGACATCCTGATCCTCCACCCCGGCCCCATGAATCGGGGCGTGGAAATCGACTCGGATGTGGCCGACGGACCCCAATCGGTGATTCTGAAACAGGTAACCAATGGAGTGGCCGTCCGGATGGCGGTCCTCTATCTGCTGGCCGGCGGCGCCCCCGAGCGGGCTGAGGCGGCCAAGAAGGGAGAGATGGCATGAGCGACACCTCCTCTCACCAACCTCTCTTCTTGAAGGGGGGACGGGTGGTGGATCCGGAGCAGGAGCTGGATGGGAAGTCGGACGTCCTCCTGGTGAACGGACGGGTAGCGGCCCTGGGTGAGGGGCTGGAGCCGCCGGAGGAAGCCGTCGTCCTGGACTGCTCCGGGAAGGTGGTGACCCCGGGGCTCATCGATGTCCACGTCCACCTGAGAGAGCCGGGAGGGGAGCGGAAGGAGACCATCGCTTCCGGTGCCCGGGCGGCTGCCGCCGGAGGGTTCACCGCTGTCTGTGCCATGCCGAACACGGACCCTGTCATCGATTCGCCGGCTACGGTGGGATTCGTGGCGGCAGCAGGGAAGGCTGCTGGCGCCAGCCGGGTCTACCCCGTAGGCGCCCTCTCCCTGGGTCAGAAGGGCGAGCGCCTCACCGAGATCGGCGAACTGGTGGAGGCCGGAGCCGTGGCCATCACCGACGATGGTCACCCGGTCATGGACTCGGGGCTCATGCGTCGTGCGTTGGAGTACGCCCAGACCTTCGACATTCCCGTGGCCGACCACCCCGAAGATCTGGGGCTCTCGGCTGGAGGGGTCATGAACGAAGGGGTGATCTCGGCCCGGATGGGGATTCGCGGAAAGCCCAACGCCTCCGAGGACGTCCATGTGGTTCGGGATCTCCTGGTGGCAGAGCTTACCGGCGGGCACATCCATCTCCAGCACATCTCCACCCGTCATGGGGTGGAGGCCATCCGACAGGCCAAGGCCCGGGGCATCCAGGTGACGGCCGAGGCCAGTCCACATCATCTCCTCCTCACCGACGAGGCGGTGGAAGGTTACCGGACCGATGCCAAGATGAATCCACCCCTCCGCTCAGAAGCAGACCGGGCGGCAGTGGAGGAAGGCTTCCTGGATGGGACCCTGGACACCCTGGCCACGGACCACGCCCCCCATCACTACGATGAGAAGGAGCAGGCCTTCGACGACGCGCCCTTCGGGGTGGTGGGGTTGGAGACGAGTGTAGGGCTGATCCTCACCCATTTCCTTCACACCGGAAAGATGGATCTCCTCACCATCGTGGACCGGATGAGTCGGCAGCCGGCCCAGGCCTTCCGCCTCCCAGGCGGTCACCTGAGCCAGGGATCAGTAGCCGACGTGACGATCCTGGACCTGAATGCCGAGTGGTCGGTGGATCCGTCCACCTTCCTGTCCCGCAGTCGGAACACCCCCTTCGATGGCTGGGCGTTGAAGGGGCGGGCCGTCCGAACCATCGTGGGCGGACGCACCATTTGGCAGGGTTGACCGGGCCGGGAGATTGAAGGAGACCGCCTGGGTCGAACCACGTCGGCCCGGACCCGACCACACCGAACCACCTCAGGCCGGACCGAACCACGTCAGCGCGGGCGACACCAGACCGATCCGTACCACGAAAGGCCCCGACGACACCATGGTCGTCGGGGCCTTCCGTTCCAACCCGGGATCGGCCCTGGAGGGGCGGGATCACCAGCTTGGACCGAGTCTGTGGACGCTACCGGGAGGTCAGCTTCCCGACAGCTCCTTCACATGCCGGTGGAGCTGGCTCTTCAGCCGGGCCACCTTGTTGGGGTGGAGGAGCCGCCGCCGGGCGGCCCGATCCAGGAGGGAGGTGGCTTCGGCCAGCCGGGCCTGGGCCGTCTCGGCATCCTCAGTGTCGCGGACACGCTTGACTGCGGTGCGGAGTTTGGAGCGGCTCACCCGGTTTCGGGCACCCCACTTCCGGCTCAACTCCATCCGCTTCTTGGCACTCTTGATGTTCGGCATTCGGACCTCAGATACGACTGGTAGACGTCACAGAGCTTGGAAAGATATCTCCCGAAGCGGGTCAGATCAATGGGCGGGGAGGGGAAATCCCCTTGGAGGCTGTTGAAGAACAGGAGCGGCCGCCGCGTCGGGGTCTTGGGGCCCTGGGCGAGGCGGAGCCTTGAAGGCGATGCCGCAGCGCATCGGCAAAGGGCTCCAACGACGGTCACTCCTGTTCTTCAACAGCCTTCTTGTGGAGGGAGTGGCAGGCCCTGGGCAGGGAGGGGCGATGGAGGGGTCCCTTGGTTGCCGACCGTGCCCTGCCTGGACCTCTGGGAGGATTATAATGAAAACACATACCTGTATGTGTTTTCATTATAATAAGCATTTGAGTTCACCAGAATCCTTTCGGTCCGGCTCTTCGTGGGTCAAGCCCCGCCTGGGGACTGGTACCTTTTCCCGGATCGGGGTAGCTTGCTCCACCTATGGACTGGCTTCTTCTCATCCCCATTCTCCTCCTCTCCATCGTCCTCCATGAGGTGGCCCACGCCTGGGTGGCCCGGAGGGAGGGAGATCCTACGGCTGAACGTCAGGGCCGGATCACCCTGAACCCCATCCGTCACCTGGATCCGGTGGGATCGATCCTGGTGCCGGTTCTCCTCATCGCCATGCCCGGAAACTTCATCTTTGGTTGGGCCCGGCCTGTGCCGGTGAACCCCAACAACTTCCGGGATCGACGAGGGGGAGACATCCGCGTCTCTCTGGCCGGGATCGTGGTGAACCTCCTCCTGGCCGTGGCGTTCACCCTCCTCCTGGTTCCGGTCCTGGCTCTGGGCGCGGATCCCAGTGGGAATGGGCTGGGCGGCGTCCTGGTGGCGGCTGCCTACTACGGGATCCTCATCAACCTGATCCTGGCCGTCTTCAACCTGATTCCCGTTCCTCCCCTGGATGGATCCCACGTCCTGTATCACCTCCTTCCGGCCGGGATCCGGGAACAGTACCGATCCTTCGGGCGATTCGGCATCCTGGCTCTTCTGGCCATCCTCTTCCTGGTTCCCGGAGGGTTCCGGATCATCATGCTTCCGGTGGAATTCCTGGCCGGGATCCTTCTCGGGCTGGCTGGAATCCCCATGGGCTCGGCGGCGGGATGAAGCGGTCCCTGGCCCCCCCTCCCGGTGCCACCCGGGCCGAGCCGGAGGGGTTCCTGGTGGAGCTGGACCGATTTCAGGGACCCCTTCATCTCCTCCTGCACCTGATCCGCCAGCAGGACATCGACATCTTCGATATCCCCATCCATCTCATCACCCGACAGTTCCTGGAGGCGGTGGAAGGGATCCACGCCGAGGATCTGGATTCGGCAGGGGAGTTTCTGGAGATGGCTGCCACCCTGGTCCGGATCAAGGCCCAGATGGTTCTGCCTCGACCGTTGGAGGAGGAGGACGAGGATCCTCGAGCCGAGCTGGTTCGCCGCCTCCTGGAGTACGAGCAGATTCAGGAGATCACCAGCCGGCTGGAACGTTCGGAGGCGGAGCGGGCCCGGATGCGGGGGAAGGGCTACGTAGAGGACCGTCCCCGGCCGTCGGCCCAGGAGGTCCCCCTTGAGACGACGTGGGAAGAGGTCATGGAGGCAGCTATGGGAGTGAGCCTGCCGGAACTGATGGATCGGGAGCATCGGGTCACGCCACGAACCGTTTCCATGGAGGAGAAGGCGGTTCTGATCCTGAATCATCTGCAGGGAGAGGACGGCGTGGAGTTTCGCCACCTCCTGGCCCCCTTTGCCGATAAGATGCACGGGGTCATGACCTTCCTGGCCGGACTGGAGCTGAGTCGGCGACGTCGCATCCACCTCCGACAGGCCCAGCCCTTCCACGAACTCTGGCTCTACGCCCGGGAAGGGGAGGGGATCGAGGAGGAGGCCCGGTGGGAGGCCGATCTGGACCCGCCCTCCGACATACCGACCGACAGCCCGGATCCTGACGAAGACACCCTGCCGGATCCTGACGAAGATATTCTGGAGGAGCAGCGTTGAACGCCCAGCAGATTGTGGAAGCCGTCCTCTTCGCCAGCGATGCCCCCCTCCGGGCCGATGAGATCGCCCGAGCCGACGAATCCCTGGACGAGGATATGGTGGAGGTGGCCCTGGAGGAGTTGAAGGCGTTCTACCTGGAGTCGGAACGGGCCTTCGGACTGGTGGAACTGGCCGAGGGATATCAGATCCTCACCCGTCCGGTGTTCGCCGGCTACCTGGATCGATTCGACACCGTGCCCCGTCCTTCTAGGCTCTCGGGTCCTGCCCTGGAGGCCCTGGCCATCATCGCCTATCGCCAGCCCATCGGGCGGCTGGAGGTGGAGTACATCCGGGGGGTCGGATCCTCCGGCGTGATCCGGACCCTCCAGGATCGGGGAATGGTGGAGGTGGTGGGGCGAGGGGAGGGCTTGGGCCGCCCCCTCCTCTACGGGACCACCGGCCGATTCCTGGAACACTTCGGGTTCCAGTCCCTTGAGGACCTTCCCCGACCTGAGGATCTGCCTGTGGTCCTCAGGGATCGGTCCACGGCGATCCTTCCGGAGGACGACGAGGAGGACCCAGGGGACCCGGATCAACTTGAGCTGGCGGCGGAAGGATCATGAGTTCCACTGATGATCGGATGCGGATCCAGAAATTCCTCTCCCGGGCGGGTGTGGCCTCCCGTCGGCAGGCGGAAGGACTCATGACCCAGGGCCGGGTTCGTGTGAATGGTCAGGTGGTGACCACACTTGGGACCCAGATCGATCCGGACACCGACCGTGTGGAGTTGGACGGGCAGTTGGTGGAGCTGGAGCCCTTCCGCTGGATCCTCCTGAACAAGCCGCCAGGGACGGTCACCACCCGGACCGACCCAAGGGGCCGCCCCACGGTGTACTCCCTCCTCCGTCCGGAAGATGGACAGCTTCGTTACGTGGGACGCCTGGATATGGGGACGGAGGGACTCCTCCTCTTGACCAACGAGGGAGATGCCATCCACCAGCTTCTCCATCCCTCCTCCCAGATTCCTCGGGAGTACCGGGTCTGGACCCGGGAGGCGCCGGCCCCGGAAACTCTCCGGCGGCTGAGCCGGGGCGTGGAGCTGGAGGATGGGGTGGCCCGGGCCGAGAACGTCCGCCTGGTGAAGGAGGATCCCCGGAAGGGAGCCATCCTCTCACTGGTTCTGCGAGAGGGACGGAAGCGGGAGGTCCGGCGCCTCCTTCGTGCTGTGGGGCACCCGGTCCGGCGGCTGCGGCGGGTCCGGTTCGGTCCCCTTACCCTGGGTGACCTCCCCCTGGGCGAATGGCGAGAGCTCACCACGGCCGAGATCCGACAGCTTCGGAAGGCAGCCGGCGTGCCGCTTCGCCCTGGAGATGGAACGGACGTTCGATAGGGGATCGCGTCATCCGGCATCCTCCCTTACATTCGCCCCCGCTTCGGGGGCTGCGTTGTCCCGTGTCCCCGGTCTCAGACTCCAAACCCAGGGAGGATCATGGAACTCCGGGATCAGACCGTGCTTCTTCTCGGCGGGGCCGGCCTTGTGGGCACGGCCGTAGCTCGCCGAATGCTCGACTTTTCGCCAGGTCGGATGGTGATCGGATCCCTCCGCGAAAGCGAGGCTCGGGAGGCGGTAGCGCTTCTGGAGCAGGATCCCCGGGCAGAAGGGGTGGAGTTGGAGCCGGTCTGGGGAGATCTGTTCGTCCCTGAAGTCTCATCCCGGCGTCCGCGTCCGGAGGTCCTGGCCGACGACGAGGCCCGAAGCCAGTTCATCGACGATCTCTACGGTGAACTCACCGATGAAGTCTTCCGTCGCTCGGCCCTGGGCGCTCTCCTGACCCGGGTGGAGCCGGCCGTGGTGGTGGATGCCGTGAACACGGCCGGCGCACTGGCCTACCAGGACGCATTTCGCTCGGCCAAGGATCTCCGGCAGCTGGCAGAAGGCAGAGAGCTGGACCGGGCCCAGGTGGAGGCCCACCTCTCCACCCTCTACCTCCCCCAGCTCATTCGGCACACCCAGATCGCCCTGGAGGGGATGACCCGCGCTGGAACCCGGATGTACGTGAAGATCGGCACCGCAGGGACAGGGGGGATGGGGCTGAACATCCCCTTCACCCACGCCGAGGAGCGACCGTCCCGGGTGCTCCTGGCCAAGGCCGGGCTGGCCGGGGCCCAGTCCCTCCTCCTCTTCCTCATGTCGCGGACACCCGGGGCGCCGGCTGTGAAGGAGATCAAGCCTACGGCTGCCATCTCGTGGAAGTCTCTGGCCTACGGGGTCATTACCCGAGGTGGGCAACCCGTCTCACGGTCCGATGCCCTTCGGCCCCTGTCGGTTGAGGAGGCCCTGTCTGGTGTGGGCGACGGGGAGGCCTGGACCGACTTGGGTGAGCCTCTCACCGGCGTCTATGTGGATTCGGGCGAGAATGGTCTCTTCGCGCCCGCCGAGTTCGAGACCCTGACGGCTTTGGGCCTCATGGAATTCGTCACTCCCGAAGAGATTGCCGAGAACGTCATCCGGGAGATCCGGGGGATCCCTTCGGGGCGGGACGTGGTGGCAGCTCTGGATGGGGCCACCATGGGACCCACCTACCGGGCCGGGATCCTCCGGGGCCAGGCACTGGAGCGGATGGAGGCGCTGGAGGAGGAGCACGACGTTCAGGGGGTAGCCTACGAGATGCTGGGTCCGCCTCGGCTCTCCAAACTTCTCTTCGAGGGGGCCCTCCTGGCCCGGCTCTTCGGGACCCTGGAATCGGCGGCCCGGCTGGACCCGGAGGAGACGGCTCGCCGGGCCCGGGAGCTTGTGGAAGCGGATGATGACCTGCGGCAGCGGATCCTCTCCATCGGCCTTCCCATCCTCCTCCCCGACGGTCGGTCCATGCTCCGGGGGACCCGACTCAAGGTGGTCCCGGAAGAGGGGGAGTCGGTGGAGGCCCAGGTCCTGGTGGATCGGGGGTGGGTGGATCTTCGGTCCCGGAACTGGGCCCAGTGGAAGGATCGGGTAAAGGGGTACATGGCCCAGGTGGCTTCTCGGCCCTCCCTGGACGAAGGCTCCGGTGGAGACCACGAGTACGGAGAGCGGACCGGGAAGATCCGTCCCGGTCGCCTGGGCGCCTGGATCTTCCGCTACGAGGACGCGGGAGAGCGGATCAAGCGGTAGGGCCGCCCCACCCTTCCTGACCCACCAGGGGGACGAAGCGGCACTCCATGAGGACCTGGGTCCGGAGTTCCCCGTCTTCCTCCTGGATCAGGAGAAGCTCCTGGAGCTCCCGGGGTCCCACCGGAATGATGAGGCGCCCCCCTGGAGCCAGTTGTCCCACAAGGGCCCGTGGGATGGAGGGGGCGGCGGCGGTGACCAGGATTCCATCGTAGGGCGCGCCGTCAGGCCAGCCCAGGGAACCGTCGCCTACCTGGAAGTGGATGTTCTCCAACCCCAGGGCCTTCAGGCGGTCCCGTGCCCGATCGGCCAGGTAATGATCCCGCTCGACGGACCAGACCTCTGCCACCAGCCGAGCCAGGACAGCGGTCTGATACCCTGTACCCGTCCCGATCTCCAGGACCCGATGCTGGGGCTTGGGGTCCAGGGCCTCCGTCATGCGGGCCACCATGTAGGGCTGAGAGAGGGTCTGGCCCCGTGCCACGGGAATGGCTGTATCGGCATAGGCCCGGATGGGGTCCTTGGACCGGGACCCGGTGAGGAAGTGTTCCCGGGGCACGGTGCCCATGCTCTCCAGGACCTCCGGGTGACGGACGCCTCGGCGGTGGAGTTGCTCCTGGACCATCCGTCGTCGGGCCAGGGCAAAGGCATCGGCAGGGGGCTTGGATTGGGGCGCCATGGACCGGACCGGAGCAGGGAGTGGAGAAATCGGGACCGAGAGTCTACGGGGTCACCTGGCCCAAACCCCGCTTTGGCCGGGAGGATCCGGCTGTTTGACAAGCTGTTGGGGGAAGCGGGATCACCTCATGGACTTCCCACTTCCCCCAGCCCTCCCAACACGGTAGGGTTCAGACCCTGACACTCGGGAGGAAGTCCCGGCCTCCAGGCTCCCTCTTTTACCACTGGAGATCCATCCATGCAGCGGACGTCTCCCCGGCTCACCGTGGTCGAGCATCCCCTGATCCAGCACAAGCTGACCTGCCTCCGGGATCGGACCACCCCGATGAAGGTGGTCCGGGAGTTGGTGGAGGAGCTCTCCTCCCTCATGACCGTAGAGGCGACCCGGGACCTGTCGTTGGATCCGGTGACGGTGCGAACCCCCCTGGAAGAAATGGAAGGTGGACGTCTGGCTGGAGGTCGGCTGGTGGTCGTGCCCATCCTCCGGGCCGGGATGGGAATGCTTTCCGGGGTCCTTCGCCTCCTGCCCACGGCCCGGGTGGGGCACGTGGGGCTCTACCGGAACGAAGAGACGTTGGAGCCGGTGGAATACTATGTGAAGATCCCTGCCGGTCCGGAGGATCGGGAGTTCATCGTCATCGACCCCATGTTGGCTACCGGTGGATCGGCCATGGCCGCCGTGAAACTCCTGAAGGACCGAGGCGCCACCCAGATCCGGGTCGTATGCCTGGTGGCGGCGCCGGAAGGAGTGGCTGACTTCCACCGAGCTCATCCCCAGGTCCCTCTTTTTGCCGCTGCGGTGGATCGGCAGCTCAGTGAGAAGGGTTATATTCTACCTGGTCTGGGAGACGCGGGAGACCGAATTTTCGGGACCCGGTGAGCGATCTCCCTGTGTCGCAGCCGGAGGAATCCCGGGGGCGGAGCGGAACCCCGCATCGCTCCGGGGGAAACACAAGTAAGGGGTGGTGCTGAGTCCTGAGCACTTCCCCCTGATCCTGATTCGCCCTGACACCAAGGAGTGCCATGCTGACCCACGACGAACTGGTGGACCTGTACCGTGATCTCCGCCAGGAGAAGGTGCTGAGCGTCTACCTGGACGGGAACGCGACGGATTTTGCGGAACGAACCGCCTGGAAGCGTCGCCTGGAACAGCAGGTGAACGAGGCCCGCAAGCTGGCCAACGGCGTGGGCCCGGAAGAGGAGGCCGAGTTCGACCGAGCCCTGAAGCTCATCGAGAAATCCCTGGGACAACACGACAATTTCCTCCCCGATCGGGGATGGGTGGGGTTCGCCACCCCGTCGGAGCTGGTGTACGGGAAGCCGGTGCGAGTCCCCATGCCGGACCTGGTGCGCTGGGAGGGTGGGATCCGGGTGGCCCCCTATGTCCGAGCCCTGAAGCAGGAGCGCCTGGTCCTCACCGTCCTGGTGGACAGCCGTCGGGCCCGGATCTTCGAGTACCGGAGCGGTGCCCTGGGTGAGCCCGAGAACCTGAACGCCGAGACCTTCCTGGGGGACCTGACCGACATCAACGTGTCGAAGCGGGCCACCAGCCATTCTGGAGTCCGTGGGAAGACGGGAACGGACGCCGCCCAGAAGTTCCTGGAGGTGGGCTCGGAGCGGATGCTCAAGAAGCTTGCCGAGCTGGTGGCTGAGCGGGTGGGCCAGGACGGCCTCCTCGTCCTGGGGGGAACGCCTGAAGTTGTGGCCGCCCTTCGCCCCCATCTCCCCAATCGCCTGAAGGATCGCATGGTGGAGGAGTCTGCGCTGCGGCTCGAGATGTCCGACGCCGAGGTCCGAGACGCCCTGGAGAAGGCGGCGTCCCGGCTCAACCAGCGGGTACAGGGAGAGCTCCTGGACGAGGTCATCGACCAGGCCCGGGCCGGAGGGAAGGGGTCCCTGGGGCCTGACAAGGTGGAGCGGGCTCTCAAGGAGGCCCGAGTAGACACCCTCCTGGTGAGCCGAAACTTCATGAACGGAAGCCCTGACTACGCCGACCACCTGGTGGGTTCCGCCTTTGAGCAGCACGCCGAGGTGGAGGAACTCTCCGGCGAAGGTGCCGAGCGGTTGGACATGGAAGGTGAGGGGTTGGCCGCCCGGCTCCGCTACACCATCCGAGAGGAATAGGAAGATCCGAGGGGACAAGGATCATCCGAGGGGGGTGGCCCCTGGACCCTTGGACCGGGCCGACGTGCCGGCAGGCAGGCGCGAGACCCTTTGACGACCCTGGGCGGGCTGGACCCGGATCCCCGTACCGGGTAGCTTGGGCCCGGTGGTGGGCGACCTACGGGTCCGCTCGCCTCCGGGCCCGTAGCTCAGTGGTTAGAGCACTCGACTCATAATCGAAGGGTCGCAGGTTCGAATCCTGCCGGGCCCACTAGAAGGCTGATCCCGCATCCCGGCAGGATCACCGGAGCGAAGCGGAGGCTAATCCTGCCGGGCCCACTACAAGCAGGGCAAGCGTTTCTGGCACTTCGGCTCCGCACATTCATTCCTCACGGGCGCGTCCAATCCTCCCGAACCTGCGGGGGGAACGCCCGTTGCAAGGTTGGATGGCCGTCCAGCCTCACCTCGTTCCAGTTCGGGGTCTCCTCCCCTTTCAAGTGGCGCACGAAGTAGTCGTAGCGGGCTCGGAGACCGTAGTCCCCACCTGCGCCGTGCCCGCCCCCGGGGAAGACGAGTAGGTCGAAGGTCCGATTGGACCGGATGAGGACGTCCACGACCTGGAAGGTTGAAGCTGGGTCCACGTTGTGATCCATCTCCCCCACCGTCAGGAGGAGCTTCCCCTGAAGCCGCCAGGCGTTCTCGGCGTTGGAAGCGAGGGCGTACTGGGGACCCACCGGCCAGCCCATGAAGAGTTCGTTGAAGGAGATCTTGTCCATCCGGTGATCGTGGTTCCCGTTGGAAGCCACGGCCACGGAGTAGAACTCCGGGTGGTGCAGGATGCCGGCAGTGGCGGCGTAGCCTCCAGCCGAACCGCCGTAGATCCCGACCTGGGAGATGTCGTAGTACGGGCGTTCCTGGGCCAATGCCTGGTGCCAGAGGATCCGGTCCGGGAATCCGGCGTCGTGCAGGTTCTGGTAGGCCACATCGTGGAAGGCCTTGGACCGATAGGAGGTACCCATCCCGTCGATCTGGGCTACGATGAAGCCAAGCTCGGCCAGGGCCTGCTGGGGGTAGATGGGCCGGAACGACTTGGGCACGGATGCGCTCTGGGGCCCGGCATAGATGGATTCGATGACCGGATAGCTCCGGTCGGGATCGAAGTCCGTGGGCTTGAAGATGACGCCCCAGATTTCCGTCTCCCCGTCCCTGCCGGGGGCCGAGAAGGCCTCGGGGGCCCTCCATCCCGCCGTCTGAAGCTGGGAGATGTCCGTTTCTTCCAGGGCCATGAGGAGGCTCCGGTCGGAGGTCCGGCGCAACTCCATCACCGGGGGACGGTCCACCCGGGACTGGGTCTGGACGTAGTAGGTCAGATCCTCCGAGTAGACGACCTGGTGGTCCGCATCGGCCTCGGTGAGGGTGACCAGGTTGGAGCCGTCGAAGTCGATGCGGTAGTAGTGGATGAAATACGGGTCCTGCTCTGGGTTCATTCCGCTGGCGTGGAACCAGATCTGACGGGCCTCCTCGTCAATCCGATCTACGTCCCGGACTACCCACTCACCCTGAGTGATCTGGTTCCTTAGCTCACCGGTGCGGCCGTCGTACAGGTAGAGGTGATTCCACCCGTCCCGTTCGGACATCCAGATGATCTCGTCGCCATCGTTCACGTCGTGGCGGAAGTACTTGCCCCGGTACCGCCCTTCATAGAAGAAGAAGGTCTCTGCCTCCTCCGTGATGATGGGCCGAGCCTCCCCCGTGCGGGCGTCCACCTCGATGACCTGGTAAAGCGTGTGATTGCGCTGATTGTATTCGAAGGTGAAGGCGCGGCCATCCTCCCTCCACTCGATGGGCGACACCTGGAACTGGTTCGGGGTGAGGGTCTCGTCCACCGGGATCTGGGTCTGCTCCTCCACGTCGAACAGGGCGGGGTAGCGTTGATCCACAGGATCGCCGGGCTTCGTGTAGTCCAGGGTGGAGTACTCTGGCTGAAGCTGGTGGGCAGGCGCCGATTCGATATAGCGGAGGATCCTCCGCTGGCCCGGATGGAGTCGATATGCGGACAGCGCCCGTGAGTCCGGTGCCCAGGCCAGCGATTCGAAGGTATAGTAGCGGCCTGAGTCTCCGTCCCAGCTGAGCTGGACCTCCTCCTGAGTGTCCCGGTTCCGGAGTTGAACGTTGTACCCCTGGATGAAGGCCTCCCATCGCCCATCAGGCGAGGGCACCACTCCAGACGAGACCGCCTGGGGCTCGGGGCCTCGATGGACGATCCCCACAGGGTTCACGTCGGGCCGAAGGGGGACCGCAGCGCCTTGTTGGCAATGGTAGGTGCGGAGGTCGCAACGCCACATGTGATCCCACGCCTCAAACTCCAGGGCGTCCTCCTCGGAGAGGAAGGTGACGGTGGAGAAGGGGAGGTCCAGAGGGGACACCTCTAGCTCGGCAGCTTCACTGAGGGCTGCTGCCAGGCGGGCGTGATCAAAGGCGTCCCTTCGTTCCTGCGACGGGGCGTCGACGAGGTGAAACCGGTGCCCACCTTCCACCGTTGTCCGGTACCAGAAACGATGGGAGTCGCCAATCCAGTGGGCCGGGCCCGGGAGGTCCACCACCAGTGGGCCAAAGGTTTCTTCAAAGGCGAAGGCCCGCTCGTAGCGGTCCAGCGTCACCTGCGCCACGACACCCGATGGGGAAAGGCCGGCTCCCATGGTGGGAAGGGCCAGAAGGAATACCGCCAGCACCCTGGTCATCACGTCCTCCGAATTCGGTACGTCCCCATGTCAGGGGGAGAGTGGGGGAGTCACTCCAGAGTACCGATCCGATGAGGCGCCGGCTATTCCAGTGCGAAGAGCTCGGTGGTCAGGTACCGGGCGCCCGAGTCCGGTGCAATGCAGGCCACCCGTCTGTCCGGTCCCAGCTCCCGGGCCACCTCCAACGCTGCCTGGACGATGGCGCCGCTGCTCATCCCCACGAAGAGGCCCTCCTCCCGGGCCAGGCGGCGGGCCATGGGGAAGGCCACCTCCTCATGAGCCTTCATCACCCGATCGATGACGGAGCGATCCAGATTGGCCGGGATGAATCCCGGGCCCATCCCCTGGAACTTGTGCTGCCCCCGAGGCTCTCCGTGGAGGACGGCACTCCCGGCCGGCTCCACGGCAACCACCTGGATCTGTGGGGCCTGCTCCTTCAGGAACCGGCCCACACCGGAAATCGTCCCTCCGGTCCCGGACCCGTAGACGAAGGCATCCAGCCGGTGGTCCAGGTCGTCCCAGAGTTCGGGGCCCGTGACCTGGTAGTGGATCCGAGGGTTGGCTGGGTTCTCGAACTGATTGGGCATGAAGGCCCCCTCCCGATCCCGGATCTCCTGGGCCACCTCGATGGCTTCCAGCATCCGCCGTTCCGGTTCGGTGAGGACAAGCTCGGCTCCGTAGGCCCGGAGGGTGGCCTTCCTTTCGGCGCTCATGGTGGAGGGGAGACAGAGGACAAGACGGTAGCCTCGGGCTGCTGCTACCTGGGCCAGACCGATCCCCGTGTTGCCGGAGGTAGGCTCCACAATGGTGTCTCCGGGGTGGAGGATGCCTCGGGATTCAGCATCCCGAATCATGGCCAGGGCCGTCCGATCCTTGATGGATCCTGCCGGATTCATTCCTTCCACCTTGACCCATACCTGGGCCATCTCCGGCTCCACGACTCGCCTCAGGCGGACCGTGGGGGTGTCTCCGATGAAATCATCGATCATGAGGCCCCTTCCAACACCGGGGTGTCCTGACCGATCTGGGCCCGGACCAGGGGGATGACCTCTTCCGCAAAGCGTTCCATCTCTTCAAGCTGGGGGCTGAACTGGAGGAGGAGGAGACCCAGTCCGGCTCGGTGGAAGTCCACGATCCGGTCGGCGACCTGCTCCGGGGTCCCCACCAGACCACTCCGGAGCCCCCGGTTCGAGACCGAGTAGTCCTCCAGGCTCACCTTCCGCTCCAGCTTCGAGTTCTGGATCCAGTCCTGGTAGTTGGCGAACCCCCGGGCGCTCTGCCGTACATCGGTGATCCGCTCCACCTCCTTCTGGGCCTCGGCTTCGGTGGACCGGACTACGGCGTATCCGGCGGCACCGTACTGCATGGGGGGAAGGCCCAGGGCTCGCCGGCGCTCCGTCATCTCGGCCACCTTGGGGCCGATGACCTCCGGCGGGTCCCCGTGGGTGAGCCAGGCGTCACACTGGCGGGAGATGACCTCCTTCCCTCGGGGTGATTCGCCTCCAGCATAAAGGGCGGGATGGGGTCGTTGGACGGGTTTGGGTTCCAGGATCCCTTCCTCCACCTGGTAGAACTCACCCTGGAAGGAGAACTCCGATTCCTGCCACATCCCCTTCACGACCTGGAGCCACTCGGCGGTTCGGGCGTAGCGCTGATCGTGCCGGTCGAAGGGGATCCCGTACTTCCGGGCTTCGGTCGCCCACCAGGACGAGACCACGTTCAGGGAGAGGCGCCCTCCGCTGATCCGGTCGATGTTGGCGGCCTGCTTGGCCAGGAGGGCCGGGGGATGGAAGGTGGGTCGGACGGCCACCATGAGCTCCAGTCGCCGGGTCACAGCGGCCAGGGCCGCAGCGGTGCTCCAGGCGTCCAGGGAGGGGGCGTCCATCCCCTTGATGTCGTTCAGGTTGAGTTCGGCCAGGAGGGTCAGGTCGAAGCCGATCTCCTCACTCCGCTGAGCCAGACGGCTCACATAGGACCAGGAGGCCTGCATCCCTTCGTCCTCCACATTTCTCAGCCAGCCGCCAAACATGGGGAGCCAGTATCCGAACCTCATGGCGTCACCTCCGCCACCTGCCCCAGCTCGACCTCCAGCCAGTCAGCCAGTTTCCGGAAGGGATCGAAACCCAGGACTCGGGGACCGTCGGCCACAAAGTTGGAGAGGGCGTTCACATCGTAGTAGAGGATCTGGCCGTCTCGGTCGTCGATCATGTACTCCACCCCTCCGATCTCGATCTGGGCTCGAGCCATGATCCGCTCCACCGCCTGGATGACCTGGGCCGGCGGCTCGTAGCTCTCCACCCGGAGCTCGTTGGTGGGAGCGTCGGCAGGGCAGGCGGTCCGCTCCAGGGGAGCACCGTCCGCCCCCTGGCAGACGTCGGCCGGGCAGAGGTTGAACTGGTCTCCAGGGGTGTAGATGCGGATGGCGTAGAGGAACCGGCCATTCAGGACCTCCACCCGGACGATTCGTCCGTCCCGGGCAGGGATGAACTCCTGGACCAGCCCCGTGCCGTCCACCCCTAGATCGATGGCGCCCTCCCTCCCCGGCGCCTGGGCGGCGGCCCGTTCCAGCTCCTCCAGGGTGTCAAAGCGGATCACCCCGGCCCCACTCCCCCCCACATTGGGCTTGACCACCACGGGAAACCGAAGTCCCTGGCTCGCCTCCGGTGCCGAGGCAGGGTCATGGATGACCCGGGCCCGAGGAAAGGGGAGACCCAGCCGGGCCAACAGAGAAAGCTGCTCGGCCTTGGAGATCTCCACGTCCCAGGCACGGGTTCCGTTGATGATCCGTGTACCCCGTCCCTCCAGATGCTTCAGGAGCTGGGTGGTATAGGCGATCTGGCCGGCTCCCCCCCGGAGCCAGGCTGAAGGGCTCATCCGGTTGAAGAGGAGAGGGGGGGGCGTACCGGCGTCACCAGGGTCGAAGGAATGCTCACCGGCGTGGATCGTCCGGTAGGGGACACCGCGACGATCCAGCTCGGCAAAGAGAGGCCCGAACCAGTCCGGGTGTTCGAAGAGGATGGCCAGGGGAGCCTCCTCAGGTGCCTGGTCAGGGACTCGGCCGAAGGAGCGGCCGGAGGAGACGCCCGCGATCGTGTCAGGAGCGGCGCCCGAGCCGGACGGCGACGGTTGGGTGGAGCTGGATCCTGTGACGGACTTCGTTGTTGCTGTGGACATGGGGCCTCGAGGGCGAGAGGACACAGTAGCGGTCGGTGAAACGAAAAAAGCGGCCCTTCTCCGTGGAGAAGAGGCCGCTGGAAGCGCCGGTCTGCCGAGGGGGAGCCGATCCGTCTACATGGGGGCTCCCCGGTGGGCACAGGGGCGTCCGGCCGCCGCTCTCCAGGAGAGCGCGGTGGGCATGCAACAACACATGCACATGCAGCCTCCCGGGGAGGTGCAGGTGGGGACGGCAGGGTGCCGGCCAGCCGGACGGTACGACGTTTGATTCATGTCCAGACCCTAGCCCGGGCGGGGAGGGGCGTCAAGAGGGTGGCCAGATGAGGGGAATCTCCCTACCTTCACGATAGAGCTTGTCAGCTCGGGGTGATTTGCGGCGTATTGCGACCCGGGAAACCGAACCGCTAAAAGGCCACTCCCCGGCGTGCATTCTCGCGTTGGGGTCTTCTTGTATCCCTCCGCGACGCCGCCGCGCACCCGGGGATGGTACACGGAGGACCAACCCACGTGAGATCCACCGATCCAACCACCCGCCTGTCCCAGGCGGCCCGCGAGCGTATCCTGGTCCTGGACGGGGCCATGGGTACCATGCTCCAGAACCACGACCTCACCGAGGACGACTACCGAGGGGACTGGCTGGCCGATCATGGTCAGGAGCTGAAGGGGAACCACGACCTCCTGAGCCTCACCCGGCCCGGGATCATCCGGGAGATCCACCGGGCCTACCTGGAGGCCGGGGCCGACGTGGTGGAGACCAACACCTTCTCCGCCACCGCGGTGGCCCAAGCTGACTACGGGACGGGCCACCTGGTCCGAAAGATGAATGCCGCCTCGGCCCGGCTGGCCCGGGAGGCCGCCGACCAGGTCGAGGCCCGGGATCCGTCCCGTCCCCGCTTCGTCTGCGGGGTCCTGGGACCCACCAACCGAACTGCCTCCCTTTCTCCCCGGGTGGAGGATCCCGGCTTCCGGAACATCACCTTCGATGAGTTGGCCCAGGCCTATGCCGAGCAGGTCCGGGGGCTTCTGGAAGGGGGTGCCGATCTCCTCATGGTGGAGACGATCTTCGACACCCTGAATGCCAAGGCGGCCGTCTTCGCCGTGGAAGAGGTCTTCCAGGAGGTCGGACGTCGCCTTCCCGTCATGATCTCCGGAACCCTCACCGACGCCTCCGGGCGGGTCCTCTCGGGACAGACGGTGGAGGCTTTCCTGAACTCGGTCCGTCACGCCCGGCCCTTTTCCATCGGGCTCAACTGCGCCCTGGGACCGAACCAGCTCCAGCCCTATGTGGAGGAGCTGTCCCGGCTGGCCGAGATGGGGGTCTCGTGTCACCCCAATGCCGGTCTTCCCAACGAGTTCGGAGGATACGACCTGGGGCCGGAGGAGATGGCCGACTCCATTGGCCGGTGGGCTCGGGCCGGCTGGCTGAACCTGACGGGCGGGTGCTGTGGGACCTCGCCGGAGCACATCCGGGCCATTGCCCAGGCGGTGGAGGGGTCGGCGCCCCGTCGGCCTCCGGAGCGGCCGGTCCGATGTCGCTTGAGCGGGTTGGAACCCCTGAACATCAGCCCGGAACTGAACCTGGTGAATGTGGGGGAGCGGACCAACGTCACCGGCTCCCGTCGCTTCCGGAAGCTCATCCAGGAGGACCGCTTCCAGGAGGCGGTGGAGGTGGCTCGGGACCAGGTGGACGGAGGAGCCCAGATCGTGGACGTGAACATGGACGAGGGGCTCCTGGACTCGGAGGCGGCCATGGTCCGCTTCCTGAACCTCCTGGCGGCGGAGCCCGACGTGGCCCGGGTGCCCATCATGGTGGATTCGTCCCGGTGGGAAGTCCTGGAGGCCGGGCTGAAGCGGATCCAGGGGAAGGGGGTGGTGAACTCCATCTCCCTGAAGGACGGGGAGGCCCTCTTCCGGGAGCGGGCCCGGAAGATCCTTCGCTACGGTGCCGCCGTGGTGGTCATGGCCTTCGACGAAGCGGGGCAGGCCGACACCCTGGAACGGAAGGTGTCCATCTGTACCCGGGCCTACCGGATCCTGGTGGAGGAGGTGGGCTTCCCCCCTGAGGACGTCATCTTCGACCCCAACGTCTTTGCCATCGCCACCGGCATCCCGGAGCACGACGGGTACGGAGTGGCCTTCATCGAAGCGGTCCGCCGCATCAAGGAGACCCTCCCCCACGCCCTCACCTCAGGGGGGATCTCCAACCTTTCCTTCTCCTTTCGGGGGAGTCCCCGGCTCCGGGAAGCCATCCACGCCGTCTTCCTCTACCATGCCGTGCAGGCCGGGCTGGACATGGGGATCGTCAATGCCGGAGCCCTGCCGGTCTACGACGAGATCCCAGAGGATCTCCGGGAGGCCATTGAGGATGCGCTCTTCCAGCGGGCCGACGGCGCCACGGAGCGTCTGACCCGGCTGGCCCAGGAGTTCCAGGGTCGGGAGGAGGTCCGAGAGGAGAAGCTGGCCTGGCGGGAGGCCTCGGCCCGGGAGCGCCTGATTCACGCCCTGGTGAAGGGCATCGACGAGTATGTGGAGGCCGATGTGGAGGAGGTCCGGCTCCAGTCCCACCGGGCCATCCAGGTCATCGAGGGTCCCCTCATGGAGGGGATGAACCGGGTGGGAGACCTCTTCGGATCGGGCCGGATGTTCCTCCCCCAGGTGGTGAAGAGCGCACGGGTCATGAAGCGGGCCGTGGCCCACCTCATCCCCTACCTGGAGGCTGAGACGGAGGCGGCCCGGGCCGCAGGGGAATTGGTGGAGGAGGAAGCAGGGAAGGGCACCGTCCTCCTGGCCACCGTGAAGGGGGACGTCCACGACATCGGGAAGAACATCGTGGGGGTGGTTCTCCAGTGTAACGGCTACCGGGTGGTGGATCTGGGCGTCATGGTCCCGGTGGACCGGATCGTGGCGGCGGCCCGGAAGGAGGGGGCCCGGATCATCGGGCTCTCGGGGCTCATCACCCCCTCCCTGGACGAGATGGTCCACGTGGCCCAGGTCCTGGAACGAGAGGGCTTCCGCACCCCCCTCCTCATCGGCGGCGCCACCACCTCCCGGACCCATACAGCGGTGAAGATCGAGGAACAGTATTCCGGGGCCACCATTCACGTGGACGACGCCTCCCGGGCCGTGGGCGTCGCAGGCCGGCTCCTGGATGCCCGGGAGGCCCCCGGGTTCCTGGCCCGGACCCGGGAGGAGTACGCTGGGATCCGGGATCGGTACCAGGGGCGCAGGGAGAAGACGTCCCTCCTGACCCTGTCCCAGGCCCGTTCCAACCCCTTTCCGGCCCAGTGGGAGGGGTATGAGCCGCCTCAGCCGCAGGCGCCGGGGCTCCATCGATTCGAGGACGAGTCGCTGGACGGGCTCCGGGACTACATCGACTGGACTCCCTTCTTCCAGACCTGGGAGCTACGTGGCCGCTTTCCCGAGATCCTTTCGGATCCGGATGTGGGGGAGGCCGCCCGGACCCTCCTGGCCGATGCGGAGGAGCTCCTGGACCAGATCGTGAATGGGGCGTGGCTCCAGGCTCGGGGAGCCGTACACCTCCTGCCGGCCAACGCCGCAGGCGACGACATCGAGTTGTACGCCGACTCCTCCCGGGAGGTGGTCCGGGCCCGGATCCACACCCTCCGGCAGCAGTTCCGGAAGGGGGCCAAGCGCTCCGACGACCGCCCCAACCTTGCCCTGGCCGACTTCGTGGCGCCCCGGGAGACCGGCCTTCAGGACTGGGCCGGCGCCTTCGCCGTCACCACCGGGATCGGGCTCCAGGAGCTGACGGCCCACTTCGACCGGAAACACGACGACTACCGGAGCATTCTGGCCCGATCCCTGGCCGATCGGCTGGCCGAGGCGTTTGCCGAGCGCCTTCACCAGCGGGTGCGGCAGGAGCTGTGGGGCTACGCGTCCCGTGAATCCCTCTCCAACGACGACCTCATCCGGGAGCGGTACCGAGGGATCCGTCCGGCCCCTGGCTACCCGGCCTGTCCGGACCACTCGGAGAAGCGGACGGTCATGGAGTTGCTGGAGGCCCGGTCCCTGGGCATCCAACTGACCGAGAGCTGCGCCATGCTCCCCACTGCCTCGGTGAGTGGCTGGTATCTGGGTCACCCCGACGCCTTCTACTTCGGGGTCGGACGGGTGGGTCGAGACCAGTTGGAGGATTACGCCGGCCGGAAGGGGATGACGCTGGAGGAAGCGGCGGCATGGCTTCGGCCCAACCTGGCTCAGGAGCTGGACCCGACCTCGGGGAGGAGATCATGACGAGTGGATCGGGATTGGCCCAACGCCTGATCGACGGCCGGGTTCACCTCCTGGACGGGGCCATGGGCACGGTCCTCTATGAGCGAGGCGTCTTCGTCAACGTCTGCTACGACGAGCTGAATGTGACCCGGCCCTCCCTGGTGGAGGAGATCCACCGGGAATACGTGGAGGCCGGGGCCCGGATCCTGGAGACCAACCCCTTCGGCGCCAATCCGGTGAAGCTCTCCAGCTTTGGCTTGGAGGCCCGGACGGGGGAGTTCAACAAAGCGGCGGTGGAACGGGCTCGGGCCGGGGCCGCTTCCGCCCGGGTATCGACCTCCGGTGCCCTGGATCCGGTCCTGGTCATCGGCGCCATGGGTCCCCTGGGAATCCGGATCGAGCCGTGGGGGCCCACGGCGGAGGAGGAGGCCCGGGATTACTTCGGGCATCAGGTCAAAGGGCTTCTGGCCGGTGGAGCGGACGGCTTCATCCTGGAGACCTTCCAGGACCTGCAGGAGTTGGCCCAGGCCCTGGCCGCGGTACGGGAGCGATCAGAACTCCCGGTCATTGCCCAGGTCACCATCGAAGCAGGTGGGCGGACCAGCTACGGAACCGACGTGGAGACGGTGGCCCGGTCGCTGGAGGACTGGGGGGCTGACGCCGTCGGCTTGAACTGTTCGGTGGGGCCCGCCGAGCTACTGGATGCGGTGGAGCGGATGGCCGCCGTCACGGACCTTCCCCTCTCGGCTCAGCCCAACGCGGGCCTACCCCGCACGGTGGGCGACCGGAAGATGTACATGGCGAGCCCCGAGTACATGGCTCGCTACGCCCGGAGGATGGCTCAGGCCGGTGCTTCTCTCATCGGGGGGTGCTGCGGGACGACGCCGGCCCACATCCGGACCATGGGCCAAGTGCTGGCGGAGGGTCGAGCGCGGGAGGGGCCTGCCCCTGCGGTGACGGTGCGGGAACCTGGGCCCATCCGTACGCGGGAGCCTCTTCCCCTGGGCGAGCGGTCTCCCCTGGGCCGTCGGTTGGCGGAAGGACGCTTCGTCACCTCCCTGGAGCTGGTTCCCCCTACGGGCTGGGAGCCGGACGTTCTCCTGGCCGATGCCCGCCGTGCCCGTCTGGCCGGCGTGGACGTGATCTCCATCCCCGATGCCCCCCGGGGACGGGCCCGGATGGGTTCGCTGCCTGCGGCCCTCCTGGTGGCTCGGGAGACGGGGATGGACGTGGTGGCCCACTACGCCTGTCGGGACCGGAACATGCTGGGGATGATCTCCGATCTTCTGGGCGCCGGAGCCACCGGTCTCCGGAATCTACTGGTGGTCACCGGTGACCTCTCGCCTACGGGTCCCTACCCGGATCACACGGCAGTCCTGGACATCGACTCCATCGGGCTCACCAACGTCCTTCATCACCTGAATCGGGGCCGGGACCCGGGAGGACATCCAGTGGATCCGCCCACTCCCTTCGTCATCGGGGTGGCACTGAACCAGGGCGCTTCGGACCTGGCGCGGGAGGAACGGCGATTTCGATGGAAGGTGGAGGCTGGTGCCGAGTTCGCCGTGAGCCAGCCCGCATTCGAGCCGGTGGCGCTGGAGAGTTTCCTGGCACGGTTCCGGGAGGAGCCGTCTGAACCGGTCATCCCGGTACTGGCCGGCCTCTGGCCCCTGGACTCGGTCCGGACGGCTGAGTTCCTGCACAACGAGGTCCCTGGCGTCCAGGTGCCCCAGGCGGTGGTGGGGCGGATGCGGGAGGCTGAGGTCCGGGGTGCCGACGCCGCACGAGCGGAGGGAGTGGAGATCGCCGTGGAGGCTGCTTCGGCCCTCCTCCCTCAAGTTCAGGGGATCCACGTGGCCAGCCCCCGGGGTCAGGTGGAGTTGGCCCTGGAGGTGGTGGAGCGGGTCCGAAGCCGACGCCCGGTGACGGTAGGAGCCTCGTGAAGATGGGGGCCCGGTGACCATGGAAACCACTCACGACACCCGATCCGAGGGGCGCCGGAGACCGGGAGGGAAGACCTCCCGAGGCAACAGGGGAGAAGGGACTCCTTCCCAGTCCCGACCCTCGCCCTTCCTGGATGCCCTGGAGGGGAACGAGACGGTTCGGGCCGTGGAGCTCCGACCGCCTCGGGCCGGGCTGGACAGGCGAGACTCCCTGGAGGCATGGATCGACCTGGAGCAGGGGGTCCGACGCCTCCTGGCCCGGGATCGCTTCGTGCTCTTCACCGACGATGCCGTGGGCGACCGGGAAGAGGAGAGCCTTCGGGTCCTCACCGACAGCCTGGGGCCTGGCGCCGACCTCTCCCAGGTGGTCCCCTTCCTGACCTGCAAACATTCCCTGGAGTACTGCACTCTCTTCGCACGGAGGGCCCAGGCCCGGGGGCTAGGGGGGCTCACAGTGACGGGTGGGGACCGGAGCGTGGGGCCGCCTCGGTGTCTGCCTCGATCCCGGGATCTTCGGGCCACCCTCCGAGATCGACTTCCCGCTCTTCCGCTGGGCGCCTGGGTAAACCCGTTCCGGGACCCAGACGGGCAGGCAGCCCTCCTTGGCGAGACCGAGCACCATGCAGCCTATTTCCTGACCCAGGTGGTCTCACACCACGACATGGACGGGTTGGATCGCTTCCTGGACGCCATGGAGGCCCGGGGTATCCGCAGCCCCGGGTTGGTGGGGGTCTTCTACTACCGGAGCCCCAATCGGAAGACGCTGGAGCACCTGTCCCGCTTCCTCCCGGTCCCGATGGAGGGCCTGGTGCGGGAGTTCGAGGCCGGGGCATCGCCTCAGGAGATCTGTGCCCGGACCCTTCGAGCCCTGGAAGCTCGAGGGGTGAGGAAGGTCTACATCTGCAACCTGAAGGTGGAAGAAGCGGCCCAACGCCTTCAGGAGGTGGAGGCCCTCCTCTGAGAGAGGCCCTCCCCTGGAGCCGGGCCCAGATCCCAGCTCGACGGGCCGTCCCATGCATTGCCCCGCCGCCCCGGTCCTTTCATAATCTGTTCCGCCCCATCCCGTTTCTCCAGCAGAGGTGCCCAGTCCCCTGTTCGCAATGACCCCCTGGGTGACCCGACTCCTCCTGGCCAATGTCCTGGTCTTCTTGCTGACGGCTCCGTACATGGAGTTCGTCTTTCGTCAGTTTGGCTGGATTCCGGCATTGGGTCTGGTTCGACCCTGGACCATCATCACGTACCAGTTCCTCCACGCCAACTTCCTCCACCTCCTCTTCAACATGATCGGGCTCTTCTTCTTCGGGCCCCGACTGGAAGACCGGATCGGCGGGCGCCACTTCCTGGGTCTCTACCTGGTGAGTGGGGTGGTGGGCGGGCTCCTCTCATTCATCACGCCCTACGCCCTCATCGTGGGCGCCTCAGGGGCCGTCTTTGGCGTCCTCCTGGGCTTTGCCCGGTATTGGCCTGAGGAGAGGATCTACATCTGGGGCGTGCTTCCAGTGAAGGCCCGGATCATGGTCATCGCGCTGGCCGTCATCTCGGTCTGGGCCGGCATCTCCGGGGGTGGAAATGTGGCCCACTTTGCCCACCTGGGGGGATTCGTGGGAGGGTGGCTCTACCTGAAGATCCTGGAGCGGAACTCGGCGGCGGAGCGCTTCAAGCGGAAGGTGCAGAAGGCCCAGGTCCCTCAGGGACTCCCGGGGCGGGAACTGGAGCGGTGGCGGCAGGTGGACGAAATGGGGCTCCATCCTCTGAACCGGGAGGAGTACCAGCGGATTCTGAAGAAGGCCGAATCCTCGGGTGTGCCGACCCTGAGCCCTCAGGAGCGAGCCTTCATGGAACGGGTGAGCGCCCGACGGTGAGAGACCTCAGTCGTCCCGGGACGGGGGCTTCCGGAGCTTCTTCTTCCGGGAACGACGCCGCTTGTTCTCGAGCCGCTTTCGCTTCTCTCGTCGCGGCACTCGGGTCTTCTTCCGCTTCTTCTTCTTCCGGAAATGATCCTTGAGGCGGGTCCGGAGGCGTTCCAGGGCGATCTTCCGATTCCGGTGCTGGCTACGTTCATCCCGGGCTGTGACCACGATACCGGTGGGGCGGTGGGTGAGGCGGACCGCGCTCTCGGTCGTGTTCTGGTGCTGCCCTCCCTTCCCACCGGCGCGGAATGTATCCACGCGGCACTGCTTCAGGAGGGTGTCGTCGTCACGGGGGATCCGGGGCTGGCGACCTGCGGCCATGGGTGAGCGTTCATCCTTTGTTGCGAGGAACGGTTCCAGTGTCCGGAATCAGCGGGGCGGTGTCCAATCGAGGGGGGCGCCACCGGATGAGGGCGTCCGGGTTGAGCGGACACCTGGGGCCCGGTGGGGTTCCGTCATCGGTCCCTGGGGTGGGAGGGCCGGGTTCAGGCCGGTCCGGGAACTCCCCGCGATTGGGAGGGGGTAGAGTCGAAGCGATGCCGACAGGTAGCCATCACGCAGGTCATCAGAGGAACGGGGTGGAGGTGTGAACGCGATCAAGATGGAGTGGGGGCCAGGGGCCCGATTCCTCATGGTGCTGGCCGCTGCTGTGGTGGTGGTGGCCGGCCTTCGGGCAGGAGCGCCCATCCTCCTTCCCTTCTTTCTGGCCCTCTTCCTGGCCATCCTGACCCTTCCCATCATGCTCTGGCTGCAGCGGAAGGGGCTCCCCACGCCGTTGGCCATCCTCCTGGCCGTCCTGGTGGATGTGGCCATCCTGGGTGTGCTCGTCCTCCTCGTGACCCAGTCGGTAACGGACTTCCAGGCTCGATTGCCGGCCTACACCCGTCGGCTCTCCGGGCTCTTCGACACCTGGGTCGACTCGCTCCAGGAGCTGGGCGTGCCGGCCGGAGAATATTTCTCCGGCGAACTCATCAGCACGGCGGCCATCATGGACTTCGTAGGGGGAGTGCTGGCCCGGGCCGCGGCCATCCTCTCCAACGCCTTCATCGTGCTTCTGATCATGGTCTTCATCCTGGCGGAGGCCTCCATATTTCCGGAAAAATTCCGAGCCGTGCTGGGGAAGGCCGATGGCGACATGGGCCGCTTTGCCAAGATCACGGGTGAGGTGCTGGAGTACCTGGTGATCAAGACGGGAGTGAGTCTGGGAACGGGGGTCTGCATCGGGCTCTGGGCCTGGATCATGGGACTGGACTTTCCCATCCTTCTGGGGCTTATCGGGTTCATCCTGAATTACGTTCCCACCATCGGCTCCATCCTGGCGGCCATCCCCGCCATCCTCCTGGCCCTCATCCAGTTCGGTGGGATTG
>PWWP01000108.1 GCA_003562075.1 Gemmatimonadota bacterium | reverse complement strand
CGCCGCCTCGCTCCACAGGCCGGGAGGCCTTCGGGGAGCCCTACATGGACGAGCTGGTGGGGCAGGCCCAGCCAGCATCCCAGGAGGACTGGAACGATCTCCTGGCCACCCTGACGGCCTTCACCGCCCGAAGTGTGGCCCGGTCCTACCAGGATTTCCTCCCTGGCGGCGGGGTGGACGAGGTGGTCCTGACCGGTGGCGGTGCTCGGAACCCGGCCCTGGTCCAGGCCCTGACCAGGTTCCTGGATCCCATCCCGGTCCGAACCGGCCCTCAGGCTCTGAGCAAGGGCACACTGGGGACCGGCGGTGGACTGGAGGTGGACCCGGATGCCCGGGAGGCGGTAGCCTTCGCCCTCCTGGCCTGGGCCCACCTGAGGGGAGTGCCGGGGAACCTGCCCCAGGTGACGGGAGCGGAGGGGCCCCGGGTCCTGGGGAGTTGGACGCCGGGAGCGGGCCATGGGGGCCCGAGGTGGATCGGATGGAAGAGCACTGGATGGACAGGCGGAGAGGGGGTGGAATCAAGCCATGGGGAAGGCCATGACGGATGAGACCGGATCGGATCGGGTCGGTAAGGGCGCCAGCGCCCTTCCCCTGAGCTGGCTTGTGGTTGGAGGTGTCCTGGTTCTGATCCAGGCCCTGGTCCTGGCGGCCGTGGCCATCCCGGCTCCCCACGACGGAGGCGACAACTCGGCGTACCTGACCCTGGCCCACTCCCTGGTATCGGGGCAGGGTTACACCGAACTCTGGGATCCAGCCACCCCGGCCCACACCAAGTATCCCCCGGGGTATCCCCTGGTCCTGGCCATCCTCATGCTGGCGGGAGCCACCACCTGGACGGCCTTCAAGATGGCGTCCGCCGTGGCCCTCTCCGGGGCCACCCTCCTGGCCTTCCTCTGGGCGGGTCAGCGGGCGGGGGCCCTGGCCGCCGGGGCTGTGGGGCTCCTCCTGGTCCTGGCCTCCGGGTGGCAGGACGCCAGCCGGTGGATCCTCTCCGAACCCTTCTTCCTGTTCTGGACCTTCCTGGCCCTCTGGGCGGCGGATCGGGCCGTGGCGGACGACACCCCGGTCTGGGGTGGCGGCCGAGTGGGTCCGGGAGGGCAGGGGAAGGGGGTCGGGGTTCGGAGGAAGGGCAGGGGGGACGGGAGATCGGACATGGGCCAGGGGAGCGGTCAGGGACTGGTACAGCGGACCGGATGGGTCTGGCCTGTTCTGGCCGGTTTCGGCGCCCTCATGGCCTTCGGCGTCCGCTCAGCCGGGCTCCCTGTGGTCCTGGCCCTCCTCTTGGCGTTTCTAGCCGTCCGCCGTCTCCGGGAGGCGGCCCTCTTCGGTGGGGCGAGCCTGGCCGTCCTGGGGGGATGGTTCCTCTGGAGCGCCGCCGGTGAGGGGGAGGGGGCCTACCAGGACGAGTTCTGGCTGGTGGACCCCTACGATCCGGAATTGGGAACGGTGGGTCTGGCCGGCCTGGTGGGACGGGTGTGGGAGAACCTGTCCCTCTACGTTGGGCAGGTCTTCCCCGGGGAGTGGTGGAGTGGGGCGGCAGGGTGGGTCCTGGCCACGGGCGGGATCCTGGTGGTGGGGCTGGCCCTCTGGGGCTGGATCTCCCGGCTTCTCCGTCGGCCCAGGATGGCCGAGTTCTTCCTGCCCCTGTATGGCGGGATGATCCTCCTCTGGCCCCAGGTCTGGTCCGGGGACCGGTTCCTTCTTCCCCTCCTTCCCCTCCTCCTCCTCTACGCCGGGACGGCGGTAGGTGCCGTGACCACCCAGGTGGCCCAGCGTCTGGAGTGGTCGGCCGGCGGGCTTCGTTCCGGGGTCCTGGCGGCCGGTACCCTGGCCCTGGCCATCCCGGCCATCCCTTCAACCCTTGGGCAGGTGGAGCTGGCCGAAGGTTGCCGGACCCGGGTGGCGGTGACCCAGGATGCCTTCGCCTGCTACGGCCCGGGCTTCACCGAGTTCAGGGGTGCGGCGGCCTGGATGGGTGAGAACCTCCCGGAAGACGCCTTCGTCCTGAGCCGGAAGCCCCGGATTCTCTATGCCCTGGGAGGACCTCGGGGGCGAACCTTTCCCTTCGTCCGAGACCCGGAGGCCTTCCTGGGCCAGGTGGACCGGATGGGGGCCGACTATCTGCTGGTGGATCGGGTGGACGGTGTGGCGAGCCGTTATCTTCCCGGGGTCCTGGCCGGTCGTCCCCGGGCGTTCTGCTATGTGGGCGGGTGGGGTGGGGGCCCCCAGGAGCCAGGGACGGACCTGGTGGGGATCTTCCCTCCTGAGTTCCGGGAGGAAGGCGGCGGGATGGGAGATATCCAGCGTTGCCCCGAAGGGTGGGTCCGGGACCCCCAGCGCTCAGTAGAGGCCGAGGGTCTCCGGGTTCCCCTCTTGATTCAATCGTCGGAGACGTCACCGTCGCCGTAGAGGATCCCCAGGGCGATGCCGTAGATGAGGAAGGAGACGTAGGGATCATCCTCGGCGTCACCTGTCTCCAGGAGGGCGCCCACGATGGGGAGCTTCCGGGCCGGCGAGAGCTTCTGGAGATGGGTGATAGCGCCGCCCCAGGGCTCCATGATGTACTCCATGGTGCCCAGGAGGGCTCCCCGGAGGGCCGGCGGGCCCGGAAGGAAGGGCTCCAGGACGGCGGCGTAGACCACGCCCCGGCCGGCGCCGGCCAGGACTTCGTCGGTGAACTCCAGCTCTCCCGGGTCATCGGTGAACCGCCGGAGTGCATAGACGATGCCGGCGGCCCCGGCTCCGGCAGCCGCACCACGAAGGAGGCGGAGGGGAGTGGGACGACGGGAGCGGGCGCAACGCTCCAGGGCCCGGCCCCCTGCCGATGTCAGGGCCTGAGACAGCGCATCGGTAAGCCCGCCGACGGGAATGGGTGGCGACTTGGATCTGGACTGTGCCATGGATGGGGCTCCTCGGAGGTGTATATGATGTTGTTCAGAAGTCCGTGTTGGAAGTACCGCGCTGGCCCCTGGGAGTGCCAAACCAGCCAGTTCCAGGCGCCTCGCCGCACACTTGGTCGTTCCGGCTGATGGGTGCGTTCAGCCGAACCAGGATGGGGCCCTGGCTCCTCCTTCTGCTGGGGCTGGGCTTCCTCGACCCGCTCCCGGCTCCGGTGGAGGGTCAGGCGCCGCCGCCGGCCGAGTCGTACCGGACCTTCGATACGCCCCACTTCCGTGTTGTGTACGCCGAAGGCCTGCAGGAGGTTGCCTTCCGGGCGGCAGCCCATGCCGAAGAGGGCCACCGGATCCTGACCCGGGCCTTCTTCCCTCCGCCTGAGCCCCGGATCGAGATCCTGGTCACCGACCACGTGG
>PWWP01000087.1 GCA_003562075.1 Gemmatimonadota bacterium | reverse complement strand
TCCGGGTCGGGGTCGACCTGCGCATGGGGGTGACCAGCAATCTGACCATGGACATCACCGCCAACCCTGACTTCGGCCAGGTGGAAGCGGATCCGGGGCAGGTGAACCTGACGGCTTTCGAGACCTTCCTCCCGGAACGGCGGCCCTTCTTCCAGGAGGGAGCCGGGATCTTCCGCTTCGGCATCGGAATCGGTGACGGGGACGGCGAGAATCAGACCCTCTTCTACTCCCGACGCATTGGCCGGTCGCCCCAGGGATCCCTTCCCTCTAGCGCGGACTGGAGGGACGCCCCCTCTCGAACCCGCATCCTCTCGGCAGGAAAGCTCTCTGGGAAGACGGAGAGCGGCTGGTCCGTGGGCTTCCTGAGCGCCATTACCGGCTCCGAGGAAGGTCGGGCCATGGTGGACGGCCAGGAGATGACCATGGAGGTCGAGCCCATGACGAACTACTCGGTGGCCCGGATCCAGCGGGACCTCCGAGGTGGAGAGAGCTCCCTGGGAGGGATCGCCACCGCCACTTTCCGGGACGGATCCGGCGCTGACGCCCTGGGCCTTCGGCAGGACGCGTATACCGGAGGAGTGGACGGACGACATCGTTTCATGGACGGGACCATGGAGCTCCGGGGATACCTCCTGGGTTCGCGGGTAAGCGGATCCCCTGAGGCCATTGCCGCCACCCAGCGATCCTCGGCCCGCTACTTTCAGCGCCCGGACGCCCATCACCTGGACTACGATCCCACGGCTACATCCATGGCAGGCTGGTCCGGCGCCCTGGAGTACTGGCGGATGGGTGGAGGGCCCTGGCGCTTTGCCACCCTCACCCACCTCCGGTCCCCTGGCTTCGAGGTCAATGACCTGGGCTTCATGCCCCGCTCCGACTACATCGCCCAGGTGGGCTACGTGGGATACATGGAGAACGAGCCGGGCCGTCACCTTCGGCGCTGGGGATTGAACACCAACATCTGGTCCAGTTGGAACTTTGGAGGGGATCACCAGGAGATCCAGGGGAACGTGAACGGACAGATCACCACCAATGGGAACCGCTCGGCCTGGAGCGGGATCCGGGTCAGCGGCGAAGGACTGAACCCCACCCTTCTGCGAGGGGGTCCCGCCTTCCGAACGGAACGCGCCATCGGGGGCTGGGGGGGCGTGGGTACCGATCCCCGACAGAATCTACAGCTCAATGTGAACACGAACTGGGAGGTTCGGCCTGAAAGTGACTCCTGGGTCCTCAGCGCCTCCCCGAACCTGCGCTGGCGGCCATCTGAGCGCATGACGCTCCGGGTGGCCCCCTCCTATACCCGCCGGGTGGAAGACCGGCAGTGGATGGGAGCTTTGGAGGTGGAGGGAGCGCCCCACTATCTCTTCGGTCGGATGAAGCAGTCCACCTTCGCCACCACCCTCAGGGGCGAGATGTCCGTTACGCCCAACCTGAGTGTCCAGCTCTATGCCCAGCCCTTCATGAGCGCCGGCGAATTCCAGGACTTTCGTCGGATCCAGGACCCCAGGGCATCCAGTTACGAAGACCGCTTCCAGACCCTGGAGGTGGAGGACCGGCCCCAGGGGTACCAGATCCACTTCCCAGGCACCGACCAGGCCCGGAACCTGGACAACCCTGACTTCCGGGCCCTCCAGTTCCGCTCCAACGCCGTCCTCCGGTGGGAGTACCGCCCTGGCTCCACCCTCTACCTGGTCTGGGGCCAGGCTCGGGACCAGTTCCAGAATGACGGAGAGTTCCACGTAGGCCGTGGGTTCGATGACATCTTCTCCACCCTGCCTGAGAACGTCTTCATGCTGAAGATGAGCTACTGGTTCACGCCATGAGAGACGGCCTGCTGAGGGCGGGCTCGAAGGAGCGGCAGCCGCCCCGCGCGGCCGCACTCCAGTTCCCCATCAGACTGCTGGACGCTACCGGCCCCTGTCCACCAGCTCGGCCATGGCCTCCGGACTGGTGGGGAGGTCGGCACTCAGGACCTCAGCCCCCTCCTCGGTCACCACCAGATCGTCCTCGATCCGGATCCCCATGCCCACGAAGGGATGTCCCGGGTTCTCACCTGTGGCCGGAGGGGGGAAGTAGAGCCCCGGCTCCACTGTCAGCACCATCCCGGGCTCCAGTCGTCGATGGATCCCCTCCCGGACGTAGTCTCCGGGATCATGGGTGTCCATCCCCAGCCAATGAGAGGTCCGGTGGGGGAAGTACGCCTGGTCCGCCTTTCGGTCCAGAAGCTCAGCCATGGAGCCCGACAGCACCCCGAGCTCCTTCAGCCCCTGGATCAGGACCTCCCGGGTCTGTTGGTGAATCTCCTGCAGGGTGGCACCTGGCCGAACCGCAGCCACCGCCGACGCTCGAGCGGCCTCCACGACCTGGTAGACCGCCTCCTGATTGGGATCGAAGCGTCCCGAGGCCGGGAAGGTCCGGGTCAGGTCCCCGGAGTACATCCGGACCTCGGCACCGGCATCCAGGAGGATGAGGTCACCCTCCGCTATCCGGTCCCGGTTTTCCACGTAGTGGAGAACACAGCCGTTGGCCCCGGACCCTACGATGGTGGCGAAGGCAGGACCCTGGGCACCGGCACGGCGGAAGGCAGCCTCCACCTCGGCCTGGATCTCCCACTCTCCCCGACCGGGAGCCGCCGTTGCCATCCCGGCCCTGAACCCCTCCATGGTCACCGCCACCGCCTCCCGGAGCGCCTGGATCTCCTCCGGACTCTTCCGCAGGCGGAGCTCGTCCAGGATCTCTCCCGGGTCCTCCACCCCTCGGGGCCCCTTCCCGTATCGAGGCCCCCGGCGCCGAGCCTCCCGTAGCGCCTGGATGACCAGGGGCTCGACCATTGGGTGGGCTCCCAGGCGAAAGTGAACTCGCGCCGCCCCCTCCAGCAGTCGGGGGAGCCGTTGGGACAACTCCTGGATCGGGAAGGTCCGGTCCACTCCCACCTGTTCCCGGGCCTCCTCCGGGCCCGCGCGAGGCCCACTCCAGCGCTCGGCCATGGCGTCCCGGTCCCGCACGAAGAGGATGGCCCGGTCCTCTTCGGCGAAGCCCCGGAGGAGGAGGAGGGAATCGGGCTCGGCGAAGCCTGTCAGGTAGAAGAGCTCCGAATCGGGTCGATACGGGAGCTCCGAATCCCGGCTCCGAATCAGGGGAGACGCTGCCGGGACGACCATGGCGCCGGCCTCCAGACCGTCCAGGACCGCCCTTCGTCGCCGGAGGAAGAGGTCTGGCTGGAACCCGTTCAACGCCGTCGGTTCCGACTCCCGGGACCTTTCTCTGCGGTTCCCTTCCCCTCCGGTCCCTTCCTGGTCTGACATGCCGGACTCCTCCCTGACGGTTCACCTTCAAGGGATCTCACGGGACCCTTCCCGGGAACCCCTGTCTCGCGGCGGCCGTAAGCTATGGAAATGGGCGGGACCTCGACAACGGGGGCGAGGACCCATACCTTCGCCCCCTTCCCCGAAAAGGCCCGTGCCGGAACAACGCCCGAAACGACGCCCATAACAACGCCCAGGCCAACTTCGAATCCCATCCGGTTCCGAATCCCCTTCAAACGTCACTCCCACCTGTGTCCTCCCTCCTCCTGACGGCCTTCATCGCCTCCTTGACCGCCTGGGTGCCTGGCGACACTCACCCGGTTCAGTTCGGCGAAGCCGTCCCGGCACAGACCGCAGACACGATCCCGGCTCCGGGAGGTGACACGATCCCCGTCCAGACCGGAGATTCCGTCCCCCAACCGGTTGCCGACACCATCCCGGCCGAAGCCACACCTCCGGATGAGGTTGAACCTCCATCCCTTCCGGTCCCGATCCTGGACACCCTTCCCCGCCCTCCCCACCCGGACAGCATCATCCCCCTCCGGGAGCTGGTCGTGGACATCCTCCGTTCTCCCATGCAGCTCGACGAGACCCCCTTTGCCGTCTCGGTCCTGGGCAATGAACTCTGGACCACGGGACGCTCGGAGAGCTCCATCGAAGAGGCCCTCCAGGGCCTCCCGGGCGTGCAGATCCACAACCGCTTCAACGATGCCGTGGGAGAGCGGATCTCCATCCGGGGGTACGGGGCCCGTTCCGAATTCGGCGTCCGGGGAGTGAAGATCCTGGTGGACGGGATCCCGGCCACCCTCCCGGACGGCCAATCCACCCTGGATCACCTGGACCTGGGCTCTCTGGGGCGGGTGGAAGCCCTCCGGGGTCCCGGCTCCGCCCTCTACGGGAACGCCTCAGGAGGCGTGCTGAGCTTCGAGAGCCGATTGCCTGCCAACGCCCATCTGCGGCAGGAGTTCAGGATGATCCAGGGAGATCATGACTACCAGCGAAGACAGAGCACCACCAGCGGCCGCCTGGGCGAGGTGGGGTATATGGTGAACCTGGCCCGCTACGAATTCGGGGGATACCGGACCAACCCCCTGGGAGAGGAAGGCCTCACCTACGGGACCTCCCAACGGGACCACCTCAACGCCCAGCTCCACTCCCCCTTCCTCGGGGGGCAGCTTCGGTTCACAGCCAACGCCATGGAGATGGAGGCCGAGAATCCAGGCGCCGTCTCCCGGGAACTCCTGGAGGAAGGCGGCCGGCCGGCCCTGGGATTCAACGTGACCCAACGGTCCGGAAGGGATGTGCAGCAGGGGCAGGCCGGCGTCCGATGGGTCGGGCCGGTGGCCGAACGGGAGCTGGAGCTCACGGGATACGGGATCGGGCGAAGCCTCTCCAACCCGACCCCAGTCGACTGGATCCACCTGAACCGGAAGGCCGGGGGGTTCGGTGCTACCCTCCGAAGTGAGGCACAAGGCGAGGACGGCCGGCTCTGGTGGGCCGCGGGCCTGGACGCCGATTTCCAGAGCGATCACCGTCGAATCCACCAGAACCTTTCGGGGACCGAAGGGCTCCTCCTCCTGAACCAGGCGGAGCGGGTCGCCGGCGGAGCCATCTTCCTGCAGGCCATGCTCCCCATCAACCCCATCCTGGACGTCCTCACCGGTCTCCGCTACGACCGGATCCACTTCCGGGCGTCGGATCGGATGCCCACCGAGAGCCCGGAGCACCGGGGCGTGGGAGCGCGGACGCTGGACTCGGCATCTCCGTCCTTCGGATTCCATGCCGGCATCCATGACGCCCTGAACTTCTACGCCAACCTGACGACCGCCTTCGAAACGCCCACCGCCGGGGAGCTGTCCACTCGCCCGGATGGGGGCCGGGGTTTCAACCCGGAGCTGGAGCCCCAGGTGGGGATCACCACCGAGGTGGGGGGACGGGGCGTGGTGGCGAGCCAACTGGCATGGGAAGCGGTCTTCTTCCACACCACCCTCCACAACGAACTCGTCCCCTACGAGGTTGCCAGCGCCCCGGGTCGCCGGTACTTCCGGAACTCGGGGAGGTCCCAGCGGCAGGGCTGGGAGGTGGCCCTCCAGTACAGTCCCTCCCGGTACTTCAGCACCCGCTTCGTGGTCTCCACCAACACGGCCCGCTTCAGGGAATTCTCTCCGGAGGAGGGACAGGACTTTGCCGGGAAGCGGGTGCCGGGGCTGGCCCCGTACCGGAGCGAAGCCATGATCCGGGTGGGGCCGGGAAGCTGGTTCGCCGAGCTTCGGGGCGAGGCCACAGGCGCCATCCCCGGAAATGACATGAACACCCCCGAGGCCGAGTCACCGGCCTACCGCCTCATGGATGTCCGGGCCGGCGCCAACGAGGTGAACATTCTGGGCCTTCGACTCAGCCCCTTCCTGGGCGTGACGAACCTCATGGATACCGAATACAACACCTCGGTGGTCGCCAACGCCATGGAGGGCCGCTACTTCGAACCCGGCCCGGGCCGCAGCTTCTACATGGGATCCAGCATCGCCGTCCAGTTCTGATCGACCTCGGCCCGCCGATGGCTCCCCCCGGCCCCGCTCCTCAACACCGCTGGCTTCCAACCCCGCTCCTCCCACCTGCCTCGGGGCCCCCCACATCCCAGGTGCCGCCTTGACGGCGAGAGCCCACCTCGTTTCCTTCCCCATGCCACAGGGGTGCTGGGGCTTTGCTCCGGCTGAGATTATACCCTCCAACCTGACCCGGGTAATGCCGGCGCAGGGAGTCGGCCGGACCCCCCCGGTGCCCTTCCCGTAAACCTCCCATCCTCCCATAGGAAGATGGACTCAAGGGAAGGGTTTTTCATGTCATTCATTGCCCAGCAGGACCAACGCCTGGCGCCGCTCTGGAAGGCTATCCGGAGTCACCGGTTCCTGGCGGACACCCGGGATGGAACGATCCCGGATCAGACCTTCGCCACTTGGCTCCGACAGGACTACCTCTTCGTCGAAGCCGCCATCCCCTTCATCGCAGCCCTCATCCCCCGGGCCCCCACCCGGCACTGGGGCCCCCTGGCCGGCGTCATCTCGGCCCTGGAGAAGGAGCTGAAGCTCTTCGAGGAGCGAGCCGCCCAGGTGGGCGTGCAGCTCCGGGGAGCCCCGCCATCCTTCACCTGCCACGCATATGTCCAATTCCTCCTGGCCACCGCCCACACCCGGAGCTATGCCGAAGGATACACGGTTCTCTACGCCGCCGAGCGAGCGTATCACGAATCGTGGCTGGTGGTGAAGGATGGGTTGGCTCCCGACTCCCCATGGATGCCCTTCGTAGAGAACTGGGCCGGAGAGGACTTCGCCGGCTACGTGACCTACCTGGAGGGGGAGCTGGAGACCCTGGCTGAAGCCGCCGGGCCGGCCGAGCGGGCCCGGATGGCGGAGCTCTACCGTCTGACCCTCCTGTACGAAGTGGCCTTCTGGGAGATGGCCTCCACAGCCGAAGGATGGCCCGGGGTGGAAGACGACCTGGCTCCCGTCACCCAGGGGCCGAACTGGAACCCGGACCCCAGCAGGACCCTGGAAGGCGCCTGGACCCACATGACCCAGCCCGACCCAACCGGAGAAGATGGCACATGAGCCTGACCGAACGGCTGTATGAAGCCGCCCGACCCATCTGGGACGCCCAGTTGGAGCACCCCTTCGTCAAGGGAATCGGCGACGGATCCCTGCCTCCGGAGACCTTCAAACGCTGGGTTCTGCAGGACTACCGCTACCTGAAGGAGTTTTCCCGCATCTTCGCCTGGGCTGTGGCCAAGGCCCAGCGGCTGGAGAGCATGGGTTGGTATGCCCAGGTCCTGAACATGACCCTGAACACCGAGATGGCACTCCACCGGAGCTACGCCGCCCGGTTCGAGATCACACCGGAGGAGCTGGAGGCCACTGTCATGTGGCCTACCACCCGGGCGTACACCGACTTCCTGGTCCGGACGGCCGCCGACGGCGACATGTCCGAGCTCCTGGCAGCCCTCCTCCCCTGCGCCTGGGGCTATCTACACATCGGGCAGGCGCTGGCCGACGGCGCACCGCCGGAGGACCAGCGGTACCGGGACTGGATCGAGCAATACGCTTCCGACGAGTTCGCCGAGGCCGGGGATTGGCTCCGGACCGAGCTGGACCGGGAAGCCCGGGACGTCACTCCCGAGAAGGAGGAGCGGCTCCGAGAGATCTTCCTCCTCTCTTCCCGGTACGAGCTCCGCTTCTGGGACATGTGCTGGAATGGAGAGAGCTGGTAGGCACCTTCTGACCTGACGGCCAGGTCGGTCCGGACTGCCAGGGGTGGAATCACCGGGGTGGTAGCGCAGCCCACCCCTGGCAGTAGCCTGGATCCCGTCGAACCACCAGGGCGTTCACCACCGGTCGCTCTCCCTGGGGGTCCGAAGGGCGGTTCGCCGTCTCTCCCCGGATCACCATGACAGACGAACCCCCGCCATCCAGGTTCAGGGCGTCCCGAACCCCCAGGGCCCGGAAGAGCTCAGCAAACTCCGGGAGGGTCATCCCTTCGGACAGGCCCTGCCGGCCATCCACCACCACCAACCATACCCGATTCCGCCAGGGGTCCAGTCCCACCCCGGTCCGGGGATGCCGCTGCGTCGCGAAGGCAGGGCGGTCGGTCTGCTGCAGGTCCCCGACCCAGCGCCCCCCACTCAGGAGGGCCGGGTACCCCCCCAGCATCTCCGTGCGGCCGTCAGGGTCATCGGTCGCCATGGCCCAGCTTCCCACCTGCAGCGAGTCCCCCTCCCATCCCACGGGTCCGATCCAGGGCAGATTCCCGGGCTGCCAGGCGAAGACCGGACGGGCGCTCCGGCCCCGAACGGCGCCGGCGGTGGCTTCCAGCCCCAGGGGCTCGTCCTCGGGGGTGAAGAAGTCACCGTTGATGGCCGCCACCATCCCGGGCTCACTCCGACGGGCCAGGACCGAGACCGGCACCCGTCCCGGGTCGTCTCCACTACCCACGACCTGGAATCCCAGCTCACAGCGGTTCAGGTCCACCTCCAGCAGGTGAACCACCCAGGGGTGGGGGCCACTCCGAACCTCCCGGTAGATCACACCCGGGTCCAGGCGAAAGGCCTTCACCCGGTCCGGCTCCATGAACTCCACCGCCGCCGTGGGGAGTCCCGGATTCAGGACCGGAGGGAGGTCCGGAGGCTCACACCCGGTCAGGACCAGGACCAGTGAGGCCAGCCCGACCGTCCATCGGAGCGGGAGGGCCGAGTCACGATCCCTCTCCAGCCTCCCTTCGGTTGTGCTCTCCCTCCAGGGGAGTGTTACTTTCCGGAAGTGCCGCAAACGACCCAAGAGGCGATACAGCCTGACCCCCCTTCCGTACCCATCCCTGGAATGCTCCACCGGCCCTCCGCCCCTGCCCCCTTCCTCCTCCTGGCCCTGATCGGCCTCCTGGTCTTCAATGCGGAGACGCTGGAAGGTCAGACTCCGGATCGCGGCGAGGTCCGGATCGGAATCACCCTGGGCGGAACCGGCTTCCTGGGCCTTGTCACCGAATACCGGCGACATGACTGGGGGGGAGAGCTGACGCTGGGCACCATCACCTTCCGGGAGATCGCCGTGGCGGTGGCGGGCAAGCGCTACTTCGGAGACGGGAGCTTCCATCCGGCCGTGGGGCTTGGACTCTGGAGCCTGACGGCCTGGACCGAAGATGGAAGTGGCTCCATTCTGATCCTCCGAGCCCCCCTGGCCGTGGAGTGGAACATGGCCGGGAGTCACACCGCCGGCCTGGAGGTGGCCTTGAACCGGGCTCTCATGGTGAACCGCCTGGATCCGGAAGACGACACGCCTGCGAACCGGACCATCGTCCCCATCCCTGGAGCCTACTACCGCTTCGGATGGACGCCCTGACTGCCGGCTGCCCCACATCCACGCTCCTGGCCTCATCCTCGCCAGTCCTCGGGCCGGTCCCATTCCTCTTCCCAGAACTGGTCCTCAGCCTCCCGGATCTCGTCCTCGTCCAGGGGGGGAGCTGGGTCCGGCTCCCCATCCTGCTGACTCAGGATCTCTCGGAGGACCGGATCGTCGGTCATGGGGTCCCGGGAATCCACCACCCGCCGCACCCGCCCTCTCATGAGAACGCCACCGATGACGACCAGGGCGGCCAGGAGAAAGAAGAGGGTACCAAGCATGGTCGATCTCTGAATTCGAGGTGCTGCAGGACGCCGACGAGGTGGAGCGTCTCTGGAAGGTGAACCCCTCAGTCCCCCTCCTCAAGGGGCCGGGCGTCCGCCCACCGGATCAAGGCGGACTTTCCCCTACTACCCCATCCCCCGCTCCAGGTGCATGTCGCGGCCCGGCAGGGGGCCGACCCAGGAGGCGCAGCCCCACCACCAGCAACACGACCGCCGCCAGGAGAAGGAGGGGGTCGGGAGACGCCTCGGCGCCGCTCACCATCTCCCGGGTCCGGGGGATGGCCGCCAGGGTGATGATGGCGCCGTTGTTCAGGAAATGAAGGAGCACGGCCAGTGGAAGGGAGCCGCTGGCCACCACCACCCATGCCAGGAGGATTCCGAGCCAGGCCGTGGGAAGAATGCGGAATCCAGTCTGGGGCGAGGTATGGAAGAGTCCGAAGATGAGCCCACTCACCACCACCGCCACCACCAGGGGGAGCCCATTCCGAAGCCCTGAAAGAAGAGGCCCACGGAACAGGAGTTCCTCGGAGATGGCAGGAACGATGGCCACCATGACGATGAGCCAGAGATACCGGGAGACGGAGTCGGCCGTCAGGATCTCCACCATGGCCTCCAGGTAGTCCACCGGAACCGGAACAACCAGGCTCTGGAGCCAGGCCAGGAACCAGGCCAGGGGAACCCCGCCTGCCAGGATCAGGACGCCCCCCAGGGCCTTCCGACGGGTCGGGAGTCTCAGAGCCAGGCTCCGGACCGGATCATGTCCTCGAAGGAGGACGTAGAGGACCGCTGGCAGGCCCAGGAAGAGCAGGTGGCCCAGGACCAGTCCGCCCTCTCCCAGGAGCGCGTACAGAAGTCCGCGGCCGATCAGAAAGAAGAAGGCCACGCCGAACACGAGGAGGAGCGCCCCTCCTGGCGAAGGAAGTGACCCTTCGGTTCGTCCTCTCCCGGGGCCTACCCGGGGACCGGATTCCCCTGCAGGGGTGGTTCCTTCTTCACTGGTTCCCTTCATCCGAACTCCTGGCTGACGCCATCCCGGGAATGATGAGGCCGGAGGCTAACGTTCGGGCCAGGACCCCACAAGACGAGGCCGGGCCAGGACGCCACAAGCTGCGGCCGGGCCAGGCCGCCAAGAGATGCGGCAGAGCCAGGACGCCACAAGCTGCGGAAGAGCCAGGCCGCCCAGGGAGGATCCCCTGCCTGCCCCCTTCCACCTCCCAGAGGGGTAGAACCCCAGGAGAACCTTTCCCGGTTCGGATGCATCCAACTCAGTCCCTGGGGATGGGCGTTGGGCAGTGGAAAGTGAGCGGTGCTGAGGAGCAGGTCGGCAGGTCGGCAGGTCGGCAGGTCGGCAGGTCGGCAGGTCGGCAGGTCGGCAGGTCGGCCATAAGATAATTCTATTTATGTTAACAGGCTGTTGAAGAACAGGCTTTTTTTGGAGGCGTAGCATGTTCAAGCCGCAACGGTGCCATGGTCCCGCCCTCAGGACGGGCTTGGTCATGAGCCTGGCCCTGGCCCTCTCTCTCTTCTGGCCCGGTACAAGCGAACTCCACGCCCAGGCAGGGCTCGGAGGGTGGCTCGGGCTCGAGTTGGTCCGGGAGATACCGGGAAATGAACTCCAGGTCCGGGACGTCCTGGAAGGGAGTCCGGCAGAGGCTGCAGGCGTCCAGCCTGGCCACCGGATCCTCCGCATCAACGGCGCCGAACCCACCCAAGCGGAGCTCGCCCGTATCGTGAACGCCCTCGTTCCCGGGAGCACCATCCGCCTGACGCTGGCTCACCCCGACGCAGAGGGAAGAGATCGGCGGGAGGTCTCCATCCAGGCCGGCCAGCGGCCTGCCATCCTTCCTGGCCCGGAGCGGGAGGTCCATGTCCGGAGTCGGAGGCCAGCGCCGGGTGTGGTCCAGGATTCAGGGGTTCGGGACCTGAGGATGGATCTGGATTCCGTTCGGGCCGAGATGGCACGGGACCGCCGGGAGTTGGCCGGGAGCCAGGACGCGGCACCGAGCCGGGACGCCCCTCGAGACGTCCGTGAAGTGGCCCGTAGCCAGATCCAGGAGGGGGATGCCCCTGCCGTTCTCCTGGGGATGCGGGTGGTAGGCGGAGCCGAGCTGGCCCCCCTCGATCCCGAGTTGGCTCGCAGCTTCCATGTGGACGGTGGGGTGCTGGTCCTGGAGGTCCTGGACGGCACGCCAGCCAAGGCTGCCGGCCTGGAGCCGGGAGACGTGATCGTGGCCGTTGAAGGAGAAATCGTCACCACCATCGCCCAGTTCCGGCAGGCCCTGAACCAGGCTTGGCGTGCGCCCCCCGTAGACGTCCAGGTCATCCGGGAAGGGCAGAGACGAAGCCTCAGCTTTCCTCGCTGACCCGGGGTGCGACCCCTGCCATCCGCTCGTCCTCCTCTCGGAAACGCTCCAGGTCAGGCTGTCGTCGCACCTCGTTGAGGAAATCCCGTTCGATGCGGCCATCCCGGAGGTGGAGCTGTCGCCGGGCGTACTCGGCGATGTCGTGCTCGTGGGTCACCACAACGATCGTCTGGTCGGCATCGTTCAGACGAACGAGGACGTCCATGATCTCTTCGCTGGTCCGGGAATCCAGATTTCCAGTGGGCTCGTCGGCCAGGAGGAGGGCCGGCTCGTTGGCCAGGGCCCGGGCCACGGCGACCCGCTGACGCTGACCACCGGACAACTCGGGAGGCTTGTGGTCCATCCGGTCCGCCAACCCCACCATGGCCAGCTTGGCCCGGGCCCGTTCCCGCCGCTCCGCCGTCGGCACCCCGGCGTAGATGAGGGGGAGTTCCACATTGTGCAGCGCAGTGGCCCGGGGAAGGAGATTGAAGGTCTGGAAGACGAAGCCGATGTCCCGGTTCCGGATCCGGGCCAATCGGACCTCACTGAGTTGACTCACATTCTGTTCGTTGAGCCAATATTCTCCGGCTGTGGGCGTGTCCAGGCACCCCAGGAGATTCATGAAGGTGGACTTGCCTGAGCCCGAGGGTCCCATGATGGC
>PWWP01000124.1 GCA_003562075.1 Gemmatimonadota bacterium | reverse complement strand
CTCTAGAGGGCCGTTGAAGTACAGGGACCACCCAAGGGAGGCCCAGGCGTGCGGTGCCGGGTCGGAGGACTCGAGCCGGGGGATGGCGGTTTCATCCGAACGGAATGGCGCAAGCTTTGCACTCTTAAGAAGCTGCCAATCCCTCTCGAACCGCGCGATGCCCCCGGGTGATGGGGCTCGCCACTGGTATGGCAGGACGATCATGAGCAACCGGCCCGCAGCCGAGCACCTGGGCAACCTGCAAGATCCGGCTCATTTTGCACGCCTTGTGGAGTCGGATCCGGGGTGGCGCACGACCCTGGATCGCCTGGCCGATCTTACCCGACGCGTCCTGGACGTGCCCTTTGCTCAGGTCAACGTAGTTCTCGGTGAGGAGCAGCATTCTCTGTCATCCGTGGCAGGGGATGGAGAGTTTCGATCCTGGAATGGGCCCCGGTCCGTGGCGGTGGAGGCTTCCTATTGTCAGCACGTGATCGGAAGTGGGAAGCCGCTGGTGGTGGAGAATGCCCTGGATCACCCCTTGGTTCGGGAGAATCGGGCGACGACGGAGGCAGGTCTCCGCTCCTACGTAGGGCTGCCGTTGAAGGATCAAGCGGGGCGGACCATGGCCACCCTGTGCGTAGCCGATTTCCAGGCCCGGGAGTGGGACTCTCGGGGCATTGAGGCTTTGACAGCGCTGGCGGATCTCCTCATGCGGGAGCTTCGCACACGCCTGGTGGCTGAGGAACAGCTCCAGCAAGGGGAAGCCCGGTTCCAGTCGCTCCTGGAGAATGGCGCTGACCTCATCACGGTCCTCGATCCAGAGGGCCGGATCGGCTACCGTAGCCCCGCCTGGGCCCGGATCCTGGGTTATGAGGGGAGCGATCTGGATGGCACCGCATTCGCGTCCTTGGTGCATCCCAGCGAGGTGAAGGCATGGGAAAGGTCGTTCTTCACGGCCCTGGCTCGGCCTGAAGGACGGGCTACCGGGGAGTGGCGGGTGCGGCACCGGGACGGGTCGTGGCACACCATTCGGGGACGGGGTGTGAACCTCCTTCACGACCCGGCCGTTCGGGGACTGGTCTTGAACATGTACGACGTCACCCGCAGGCGTCAGCTCGAGGCGGAGCTTCACCAGGCCCAGAAGATGGAGGCGGTAGGCAGGCTGGCCGGCGGTGTAGCCCACGATTTCAACAATTTTCTCACGGCCATCCAAAGTAACGCCGACTTCCTGTTGGACCGGAATGACCTCCCTGCCGGAGCCGAGACCGACGTCCAGGAGATCCAGCAGGTGGCTCGCCAGGCCACCCGGGTCACTCGTCAACTTCTGACCTTCAGCCGGGCCGACGTTGTCGACTTCCAGGTCTTCGACTTGAGTGCCCTCCTCGAGGAAACCGTCCCCTTGGTCAAGCGCCTGGCCGGCGTCGACATGGAGATCCGGACGCACTTCCAGGACGACGTCTTCGTGAAGGCAGACCAGGGGCAATTGAGTCAGGTGATCATGAACCTGGCGGTAAATGCCCGGGACGCCATGCCTGAGGGGGGGACGCTGGATCTCCGAAGTCGGGTGTTCACGGCCACCGAGGAGTACACCCTGAGCCACAGCGAGATGCAGCCCGGTGAGTACGCCATGCTGGTCGTATCGGACAATGGCGAGGGCATGGCTCGGGACGTGCAACGCCGCATTTTCGACCCCTTCTTCTCGACGAAGAAGCCGGGCCAGGGCACGGGCCTGGGGCTCTCGATCTGCTGGGGCATCGTGAAGCAGATGGACGGCCACATCCATCTCTACAGCGAGCCGGGCCTCGGTACGACGTTCCGAATCTACCTTCCGTTGGTTTCCCGGGAGCTGGCCGCACAGTCCCTGACCCTTCCTGGGCAGGGAAACGGCGCTCCGCCTGACCGGGGCGACCAGGTCCCCGATACACCCGAACGCGTTTCATCGCTTCCCGCCACCATCCTCGTCGTCGAAGACCAGCCGGAGATCCGCCGGGTGATGCGGCGCGCGTTGGAGGCGGAAGGCTATCTCCTGCTGGAAGCCACCAGCGGCGAAGAGGCGGTGGAACTGGCGCTGGAGCACGACGCTCCTCTCCAGCTCCTCCTCACTGACGTCCTCCTGCCCGGGATGAATGGCCATGAGCTGGCTGAGAGGCTCTCGCGGAACGGGGACAGCCTCGCGGTTCTCTTCACCTCGGGCTTCACCCGGACTGAACTGAGCGACCAGCGGGTAGAGATTGCCCCAGACGCTTTCCTCCCGAAGCCCTTCGGTCCCCGAGCCCTGACTGACGCTGTCGCCGAGGCGTTGAGCAGGTAACCCCCTGTCAGGAGTTCGTTGTCACGCAGGTGTGGCGGATCTTGTCCGGCGCCCTCAACTGCGCTGTGTCAGCCGAAGTCTGGCACCTGGCGCATATGAACGCCTGCCCTCGATGGCCGCTCCGGGCCAAGGCATGCCGGCCCCTCAAGGACGGGTGTGCTCGTTCCGATCGCCGAGTGCCCGTCCGATCTCCGCCGCGACATCGGCGGGCACGCCCTCCTGCTCAGCGAACCTCGGCCAATCCGCAACTGCACTGCGGACCTGTTCAACGATCCGGCCCGGTGCACGCAGTCCGAACTCGTCGCCCACCGCGATCAGGTCGGCGTGCGTGATGCCGGCCCGTTTGTCCCGAATCCGCATCTGATGGGTCCGGGTCCAGCCTGCGCCCATGGCGAAGGTGAGGTCATAGGCCGGGGTGAGTGTCCAGGCCCCCCCCCGGTCCATGTGGAAGGAGAGGTTCTTCACGTGGTCGTCCTGGTTGATGGCCAGAACGTTGAAGACCATGCGCCGATACCCTTCGATCACTGCTGCGGGCGGAAGACCAAGCCGGAGCATGGTGCGCAGGTACTCCTCGTAGCTGCTGGCTCCGGGATCATTGTAGTCGACGTGCAGGAGCCCGCCGAGTGTGTGCTGGTGGAGCACTCCGTCATCGTTGTGGTCGAAGCGCGGGATCACGAGATGGTAGTGCCCATCCGCACCCTCTACCGGAGTGATGTCCACGGCATCGAGCCCGGCTTGTCGGGCCATCCTGGCATACGCCGCCTCCACCCGGTTGAAGGGTTGCGGGTGACCCAGGCCATCGGTTTCAGGCCCACCTTCAACCCCGTCGAACTTGAGGATCGCGGGGATATCGCCCTCCTCCCGGTCGGCGAATCCTGATCGGATGACCCCGCTTTCCAGGTTGTAGAGGATCACCGCCTTGGGTCGCATCCCGCCGGCAGAAGAGCCGATCCGGTAGATCTCCGGAATCGCCACATCCGGCTCCCCGGCGATGATCCGGCGTGCGTCCGCGGCCAGGCCTGCGAT
>PWWP01000020.1 GCA_003562075.1 Gemmatimonadota bacterium | reverse complement strand
TCCGTAGTAGAGGGGCCGGTTTCCAGGAGCGGGACCGGCCCCTCAGCCCAGGAGAGGGCGGATCTGCTCTCCGGTGAACCCACGCCTCCGCATGGCATTCCAGCGACGGGCCCGCTCCTTCCGGCTATCAACATCGGTGTCCCCGTAGCGCCGCCGATACTGGGATCCGGCTAGTTCGATCCAGTCCACTTCCAACCCATCCACCACCTGGGCGGCCAACCCCCGATCCACCCCTCGCTGACCCAACTCACTCCGGATCCGGACGGGACCGTACCCTCGCTCCACTCGGCTCCGGGCAAAGGCCTGGGCAAAGCGCAGGTCGGACTGAAGCCCCTCCTCCTCCAGACGGTCAAGTAGCTCCTCTACCTCCTCGTGACACCAGTCTCGGTCCTTGAGCTTGCGCCGGAGCTGATGCCGGGAGTGCTCCCGTCTGGCCAGAAGACGGTAGGCTGCTTCCCTCAACGCCCGGTCTTGGCCCATCTTTGATCATCCTCTGCGTCTGGTGACGGTTCCCGGAAACGAGCGTTCCGGCCCCTGGGTTCCCGGAGGCGGCGGTTCCGGCCCCTACATGAAAAGGTAGATGAAGAGATGCTGAAGTGTGAGTCGAAGCTCCTCCCGATCCTTCTGGCCACCGCCATCCTGGCCATCGCATGGCCCACCACCACGGTTCAGGGCCAGAGTGGAGAACTCCCCTCCGCCTCCACCCCCTATGAGCCCCACTACCACACTTTCTCCATTGCCGCCATCGATCCGGACACAGGGGAGTCGGGTGTGGCCGTCACCACCCGGGTCGCGTGTGTGGGGAATGCCGTACCCTGGGTCCGGGCAGGTGTGGGCGCGGTGGCCACCCAATCATTCACTCGCATGGAGTATGGGCCGGAACTTCTGGATCTCCTGGAATCCGGGGTCTTACCTGAAGACGCCCTGGAAGAACGGGTAGCCGCTGACGATGGGCGGGAGCGCCGACAGGTCGGAGTCATCAATCTCGAGGGAGAAGGGGCCCAGTTCACGGGGACGGAAGCCTCCCACTGGGCCGGAGAACGTCCTGGCCCCAACCACGTCACTCAGGGGAATCTCCTGGTTGGTCCGGAGGTGTTGGAGGCAGTCGCCAGCACCTTCGAAGCCAGCCAGGGCTCGGGCCGACACCTGGCCGACCGCCTCACGGAAGCCCTTCAGGCCGGACAGGCCGCAGGCGGCGACGCCCGGCGGGGACGGCTCCAGTCCGCCGCCCTCCTGGTAGCCGATCCCCGGGCCGAGGTGGCCACGCGCCCCGACCGGGTCTCAGTGAACCTGAACATCTGCGAGCACCCGGATCCGGTGGAGGAACTCCGACGACAATATGAAGCCGTCTCCGGCACCCTGGGATTCCGGACGCTGGAGCAGCCAGTGGGCTCCGACATCGGCCAGCTGAGGATCATCCTCCATGTCCTCGGATACTACCGCTCCGAGGAGGCGGCCCTCCCTCGGGACGATGAGTTCCTCCGTTTCACCCCCCAGTTGGCAGAGGCCGTGGATCGCTTCCGAGAGGCAGAGGGCCTCTCCACCCCAGCCGTGGGAAGCCCTCCAGGATGGGTAGACCAGGAGATGGTAGATCGGCTCTGGACGGCAGTGGAGGCCCAAGGCAGTGGCCTGGAAGTCCGGGAAGCGATTCGTGAACTCACCCAGATCCGCCGATAGCCCCATGCCCGAACCCATCCCACCCGAGATGCTGGCTGACCTGAAGGCCGAGTTGGAGCGCCAGCTCTCCCGGCTGGAGCGAAGCATGGCCGTCACCGATGAGGCCGTCCGGCCTGTGGAGCTGGATCAGCAGTCCGTGGGTCGTCTCTCCCGAATGGATTCTCTGCAGAACCAGCACATGAGCCAGAATCTGCAGGAACGGGAGCAGGTTCGCTACGGCGCCATCAAGGCGGCGCTCAAGCGGTGGGAGGCCGGCACCTACGGACGATGCACCCAGTGCGGGGAGCCCCTGGCCCCCGGCCGACTCATGGTCATGCCCGAAGTGGAACACTGCTCCCGCTGCGGCGGCTGAACCCCCTTCCATCTTCGCCAGGGTCGACTCAGGGCCAGCCAGGCAGATCGGCCTCCCCCGCCCGGTTCTCCTGCCAGCCCCTGTTCCGGCCCTCTCTCTGGACCACCCATTGTGTCCCTGCCGTCCCTTTGACAGACTCCGAACGGTCCGAATTCTGCATGCTCCACCGACTCCAGTCGCACCGGAGGGTTGGGGCACCTCACCTCCAACCTGCGACGCGTGCTGAAAGACTTCTTCAAGAACTACGGCCTCTCCTTCATCATGGTCGCGAGCTATTTCGGCTCGGGATCCATCTTCATCGCAAGCCAGGCCGGCGTCGAGTACGGCTACCTCCTGATCTGGGCTGTCCTGGGCGCCGTTCTCCTGGGCTTCATGGCCCAGGACATGAGTGCTCGCCTGGGGATCTTCGGCGATACCCTCATGGGGTTCATCCGGAGACGCCTGGGGAAATCCCTGGCCCTGACCATCGCCCTCTTCCTCTCGATTGGCTGCGTCGCCTGGGCCCTGGCCCTGACAGCAGCAGTGGGGAAGAGCGTTGAGATCCTCACCGGGGAGCTCATTCCCTGGCAGCCCCTGGCCGTGGTCACCGGGATCCTGGCCATCGCTGTGGGGCTCCTGAACTACGGGAAGGTGGAGAAGGTCATCACCGCCATGATGTTCCTCCTGCTGGTCCTCTACGTCGTGGTGGCCGGGGCAGCCCAGCCAGACCTGGTACAGGTGGCGGCAGGCTTCGTCCCCTCCATCCCCGATGTGGGCGCCATCGTCCTGGGTGCCGCCATCCTGGGAACCACGGCTCTCTGGCCCAACTTCTTCCTGGAATCCATCCTGGTTCGCCGGAAGGGCTGGACTGACGGGACCCACCTCCGGCCCATGCGGATCGACCTGACCATCGGCTATGCTGTCGGTGGGATCATCACTCTGGCCATCATCATCGTGGCGGCGGCGGTCCTCCGACCTGCCGGCTACACCGAGTTGTCATCCTTCATCGCCCCAGGGGAGGCCCTGGCCACCGTCCTGGGCCAATGGGCCATGGTGGTGTTCCTGGTGGGAGTGGCCTGCGCCGCCTTCAACAGCATCATCCCCATCATGTGGACCGTACCCTACATGATTTTGGAAGCCCTGGACATCGATCACCGCAAGGGGTCCAGTCGTCCCTTCCGCCTCCTCTTTGCCGGAGGCATCGTCCTGGGCATGTTCTCGCCCCTGGTGGCCCACGTCACCGGACTCAGCGTAGTTCAGATGGTGACCCTCTTCCCTGCCTTCAACGGGGTCTTTGGGCTCCCCGTCACGGCAGCCCTCCTCTTCTGGGCCGTGAATGACCGGAAGGTGATGGGAGAGCATACGAACACCTGGCGCCTCAACGCCGTGAATGTGACCCTGGTCCTGTTCTCTCTCTACATCGCCATCAACTCGGGGCGAGGTGTCATGGGCCAGATCTTCGGAGGGATGTTCAACTGACCCCGACCCTGGCGGCTGTACTCATCCTCATCGCCCTTGTGGGTGGAATCTGCATCACCACCATTGGCCCCGGGGGCATCTTCGTCACTATCGCCCTCTACCAGCTCCTGGCGCTGTCGCCGGGAACGGTGGCGGGGACGGCCAGCGTGACCTTCATTGCCACAGGCCTCCTGGGGAGCCTGGCCTACCTGCGCTCCGGTGAACTCCAAGGAGGGGTGGCCGGGCGAGCCGCCCTGGTCCTGAGTCTGGCCAGCGTGGCTGGGGCCCTGGCCGGCTCAGCACTGAACGCCCTCCTGGATGCCGGGACCTTCGGGGCGATCCTCGGGGGCTTCGTCGCCCTGACCGGAGGACTCATCCTCTACCGGGAACAGCGGGGAGCTCGGGCCCTGGCCCGAGGTGAAGACGCACCCGAACCCCTGGACCTGGATAGTTGGAAAAGCCACGGATGGATGGCCGCCGTGGGGATCGGTGTCGGACTCCCGGCAGGGCTCCTGGGCGTGGGGGGGCCGGTCCTGGCCGTCCCCCTCCTGGTCATGTTGGGCGTTCCCATGCTCCTCTCGGTGGGGCTGGCCCAGGTCCAGTCCATCTTCATCTCGGTCTTCGCAGCCCTGGGGTACGCCGTCCAGGGCGTCATCGATTGGTGGCTGGCCCTCCTGGTGGGCATCCCCCTTGTGCTGGGTACGGCAGCCGGCTGGTGGTTGGCGCACCGGATCCAGCCAGCCCGCCTGAAGGTGGGGCTGGCCGTGGTCCTCATCCTCCTCGGGGCGTACCTCCTGGTGAGCGGTCCTCCGGCTTAGAAGCGGTCTTCTACGGGCAGCCCTCCAGGAGCGCCTCCGCCAGAGCCTCCCCAATGGCCAGAGGGCTTCCTACCACCTGGCTCTCCGGAACCTCCACTCCGGTGAAGCTGGGAATCCCCGCATTGCTCTGGATCTGCATGAAGACGTCTCCACAAACCACGTTCAAGAGCCCGTCCTCCTCGTGGAAGACAGCGTAGTCCCCCAGACCCTCTACCTCCTGCAGCTCCGCCTCTCCTTCTGCAGGGAAGAAGGACGTCTGCGCCAGTGCTCGGAGGAGCCCCTCCCCTGGCTCCAGACCCAGATCTTCCAGGAGGAACGCGTCCCCTTCGAGCTGCTCCCGACTCCGGAGACTCCGAAGGGCGGCGTTGGAGCTGACCCGAACCGAGTACGTCACACCCCCTTCCTCCAGAGAGAATCCGCCAGTGACCCATTCGAAGGCGTAGGGGCCCCCATAGTCCTGCTCCGGGTCGAAGAGGACCTGCACTTCCTCTCCACCGAACGAAGCGGCAATGGCCTCCATGATCTCCGGCGTCAGGATCCGGGCTGAGTTCTCCACGTATTCCTGGAGGCAGGGACAATCCGTCTGCGTGATGGGCTCCTCCGGAGAGGCAACCCCGGCCTGCAACCCCGCAGGAAGGAGGAGGCTGAAGAACGAGGCAGCTGCTACGACTACGGATACCGGCACTGGAGGACCAGCGTTGGAGTCTGTCATCTTGAATCCCTGAAAGGCCGCTGAAGGACTGGAGCGCGCCGCTGTTGGGGAGATTATCCGCGAACCGACCTGGCCCTGCAAGGGTGGGGGATTGGAGTATGAAACCGCCTATCGTCGTTCTCTCACGCCATTCACTCGGAAGATTATAATGAACTCACATACCATTATAATAAAAACACATACCCACTTCGGATTCAGGCCCGGGAGGTAGTCATGCACACGGAAGAGCCCCGCACGCTGGGAGTCCCAACCCCTCCTGGAAACCAGGCCCATCCCTGGTTGATCTACGGGGCGTACGGCTTCACCGGTCGCCTCCTGGTGGCCGAAGCCCGGAAACGGGGTCATGCCCCCATCCTGGCCGGTCGGGACGAGGGCAAGCTCCGAGAGATGGCCGGCGACGCAGGACGCTATCGATCGTTCCCCCTGGATGACCCCAGGGCCCTCCGGGAGGGCCTGGAGGGAGTGTCGGCCGTCCTCCATGCCGCTGGCCCCTTCATCCAAACCGCCCCCCCCATGATGGAGGCCTGCCTGGATCAGGGCGTCCACTACCTGGATATCACCGGGGAGGTCCCAGTCTTCGAGGCAGCATTCGAATGGGACCAGGAAGCTCGGGACCGGGGGATCGTCCTCATGCCCGGAGTGGGGATGGACGTGATCCCCACCGACAGCCTGGCCGCCATGCTGGCGGAGCTTCTTCCTGACGCTACCCATCTGGAGTTGGCCCTCCACTCTCCTGGGCGCCCCAGCGCCGGAACCCTCCAGACCATCGTGGAAGGGCTGCCCGATGGACTCCTGGTTCGACGGGAGGGCAAACTGGCCCGCGTCAATCCCGGCCGAAGTGAGTTCAGGCGCCATGTGGAGATGGGCCCGCCCCACCCTAGCGGACCCCTGGCTGGGAGGCTGGGGGGTCGGCGCCCCGTGGCACCCTATACCTGGGGAGACCTGGCCACCGCATGGCGCACCACCGGGATCCCGAACATCACCTGTTACATGGTGACACCCAGGTGGCAGGCCCGGAGCCTTCCCCTCCTCCTTCCCATCCTCCGCAGGCTGTTCCGTCAGGACCTGGTCCGTCGAGGGCTCAGGGCATGGATCCGGCGGGGACCAGCCGGCCCTTCGGCGAGTCGCCGAGCTTCCGGACGCACCCGGGCCTGGGGACGGGTAGAAGAGAAGGAGACCGGAGCCAGCGCCGAGGCGGTCCTCGAACTCCCGGAGGCCTACCGGTTCACTGCCATGGCCGGCATCCGGGCGCTGGAAGAGGTCCTTCAGCTGGACACGGGAGCGGCCGGGACCCGGACCCCTGCCGGGACCTTCGGCGCCCGATGGATCCTGGATCTTCCCCAGGTGCAGCTCATCCAGCCACCGGCTCGCCGCCAGAAGCCATAGACGGCCCTCCACGGAGTCGACAGAGGGCGGCTCCGGAACCGCCCTTGGCACGCCGCCTATCTGGCGATTCGAAGAGCCTCTGCAAAGGCGTTGGGAAGGGGACTCTCCTCCACGGCTCGGGCCGCTCGCTCCACGTCGTAGGGCACCCGGACGAAATCCACGTCCAGGGGAACCTCCCGGCTCGGATCCAGCTCCAGCACGGCGTAACATGAGCGGGGATCCCCGTCCTTGGGCTTTCCCACCGACCCGATGTTCACGGCGTGCCGCCGGCCCCACCGGCTCTCTGCATCCGGGATGACCCGGTGAAAGGGCTTATGAGTATGGCCGAAGCACATGACATCGGCGTCTTCAGCCTGCATCATCCGGAGGAGGCTGGCGTCAGAGCGATCTTCGAAGAGGTACTCGTTGATCTTCCGGGGGCTCCCGTGGACCAGGAGTAGGTGGAGCGCCTTCGTTCCCTTCGTCCGACCCTCCTGGAAGCTGAGGCGCAGGTGGCGAGGCAGGGTCCGGAGATACTCTCGGGTCCCCTCGGACACGGTCTCATTCGTGAAGGCGATGCTCTCTTCGCCCCGGGCCCGATCCTCGTCGGTCTTGTAGGCACACCCGCAGTCGTCGGAGGCCAACCCCACCCCTTCATCGTAATTCCCGGCAATGGTGACGATCCCCCGATCACGGATGAGGGAAACCACCTCGTCCGGCCAGGGTGCATATCCGACCAGGTCTCCCAGACACAGCACCTGATCCGGGGCTCGCTCATCCATCTCGGCCAGGACCGACTCCATGGCCGGCAGGTTGGCGTGAATGTCGCTCATCAGGGCCAGCTTCATCGGTTTGCTTCCGGTTCGGAGGAACGGGGAATGGAGATCGTTGCGGGTACAGACCTGCAGCCGGGCTCCACCCTTTGCTGCAAAGCCGCCCCGGACAGGGACCAGGCGCCGGAGGTCCGGGCACGCCCGCCACCTCAGGGGATGACCAGCACCGGTCGATCCGCCCCCTGCGAGACGTTCTCGGCGGTGGACCCCAGGAGTCGATCCAGGAGTGGGCCCCTCCCCCGGCGACCCACCAGGATCAGGGACGCGTCCTCCTCCTGGGCCACCCGCTGGATCTCGGCCGAGGCCTTCCGGCCCCTTTCCACCCGAATCCGGACCTTCCCACTGCATCGAGCAGCCAACGCCTCCAGACCTGGGTGGCCATCCTGGCCATCTCCTCCCTCCAGCACGGTCAGGAGGATTGTGGCCTGTGCGTCTCTGGAGAGTCGGACGATGAGCGCCTCGGCAGCCCGAGCCGATTCGGATCCGTCGGTGGCCAGGAGGGGTCGCTGGAACTTGGCACGACAGCGAAGGGCGCACTCCTGGGGACGCTCCTCCTCACGAGAAAATCGCTCCAGGAGGACAGGGACGGTGGCCTGCTGAAGCACCTGGGAGGCAACGGACCCAAGAAGGGTTCGGGCCACCTGCCCGTGATCATGGGCGGCCAGAACGATGAGGTCCACCGAGAGCTCGGTGGCAACGGCAGCCATCCCGGAACCCGGCACACCGGAGCGGACGAGGGTACGGACCTGAAACCCGTCCTTCCGAAGGGACGCAGCCAGTCCGTCCAACCTCTCTTCATAGGTGGCCCGATGGGTGACCTGGGGTGCAGCCGGGTAGACGACCGGCTGAACGTGGAGCAGCGTCACCTCCCTGACGCCCAGCGCCTTCAACTCCGAGGCGCAACGGAGGAGAGGGGCCGTCGTGTCGGAGAAATCGACGCCTATGAGGACGTGGTCGAACTGGGTCATGACAGTGTCTCAGGAAAAGGCTACATCCGTGTGTCGGTACCGGATACGAAGAGGGACCGAAGTCCCATGAAACGGTCCAGCCCGATGGTCACGGGCTGACCCAGATCCGTCAGGAGCCCCTCCTCTGCGAAGAGGACGATCCCTTCCATCTCCACCCTCCGGAACGCGTGGGCCGGTCGGGGCTCACCCAGATCTGCCTTCACCAGCTCTACCCGCCCGCCGCAGCAGCCGTGCTTCAGGGTCGAGCGAAGCATGACCGCTCCCCCCTTCTCCTGAACGAAATCCTGCGCCTCAGGCGTGATCCGAACGCGGGTGTCAGGGAAGGTGGAGCCATCCTCCGACCCCGGCCCTGAATCCGCCAAGGCACTCATGTCCCACCCGCGCCGACCGCGCCTGCCGCCCTCACATTGAACTTCTCTCGGGAGGCGTTGGCGAATCGCACCAGCGCCAGCATGACCGGAACCTCCACCAGGACCCCGACCACGGTGGCCAGCGCCGCCCCCGAGGTCACGCCAAAGAGCACGATGGCCGCCGCCACCGCCAACTCGAAGAAGTTGCTGGCACCGATGAGCCCGGCCGGCGCCGCCACGTTATGGGGAATCCGCCAGGCGTAGGCCCAACCATAAGCCACCGCGAAAACGAAGAAGGTCTGGATAATGAGGGGAACGGCGATGAGGGCGATGTGGAGGGGATTGTTCAGAATCACCTCACCCTGGAAGGAGAAGAGGAGGATGAGTGTGGCCAGCAATCCCAGGATCGTCACGGGCCCCAGGCGCTTCAAGAACACGGTGTCGAACCAGACCACCCCCTTCTTCCGGATCAGGAAGACCCGGGTCAGGTACCCAGCCACCAGGGGGATGACAATGTAGAGGACCACCGAGAGGAGGAGGGTGTCCCAGGGCACGAAGACGTCTGAGACCCCCAGCAGGATGGCTACGATGGGAGCGAAGGCGAAGAGCATGATCAGGTCGTTCACCGCCACCTGCACCAGGGTGTAGGCAGGATCCCCCCGGGTCAGGTGACTCCAGACGAAAACCATGGCCGTGCAGGGGGCTGCCCCCAGGAGGATGGCCCCGGCCACGTACTCCCTCGCCAATCCGGCCTCGATAAGGGGAGCGAAGAGGACCTGGAGGAAGAGCCAGGCGAAGAAGAACATGGTGAACGGCTTGATGAGCCAGTTGGTCACCAGCGTGACCGTGAGCCCCTTGGGCTGCCGCCGAACCCCCAGGATGCTGGCAAAGTCGATCTGCAGCATCATGGGGAAGATCATGGCCCAGATCAGGACCGCCACAGGCAAGTTCACCTGGGCCACCGTCATCCCACCCAGGACGTCCGGAATCACGGGGATGAACTGCCCCACCGCCACACCGGCCACGATACACAGGGCCACCCACACGCTCAGGTACCGTTCGAAAAAGCCCATCCCCTCCCCTCCACTCCCGGAAGGCTGGGGCTCGGACGGACCGGCAGGGGAAGTTGGAGGAGAGGTCTGGGTCGATGATTCAGGGTGCATCAGCTCCACCTTCTGGTGGGTGAGTGGGGGTGGAATCGGGTCGGGTCGGCCAGGGACATGGGCCCCTCACCCGCTGGTGCCCTGGGCCATACCGGCCGTCAACGCCTCCAGGGTCACCTTGCCGCTCACCAGCGCGCCAAGCCCCTCCCTCCCTACCGGTGCATAGGCCGTCCAGGGGACCAGGTAACTCCGACCAGCGTGCTCCTCCCTTACATCCCGGATCTGTTCCACCTCGGCTTGGGCTCGCTCCACCAGGAGTGGATCGGTGGGCGTTCCAGCCCACAGGCTCCGATTGATGATCCAGGCGTAGGGTTCGATCTCGGCACGACGGAGATCCTCCTGGAGCTGGGTCGCCTCGAGCACCGGGGTGGTCTCGGGGAGGGTGACGATGAGTAGCTTGGTGTATGTGGGGTCCTGGAGTCGCATGAGGGGCGTGGTGGCCCGTCCAGGCATCTCGCGGGTGTGTCGCTGGACCTCCCTGTGGTATGCCCCCGTCTGATCCAGGAGGATAAGAGTGTGACCGGTGGGAGCCGTGTCCAGGATGACGAATCCTCTGGCCGCTTCCCGAACCAGGCGGGAAAATGCCTGGAAGACAGCCACCTCCTCCGTGCAGGGGGAGCGAAGGTCCTCTTCCAGGAGTCGGAGCCCGTCCTGGTCCAAGCCCTTCCCCCGGGTAGCCAGGACCCTCTCCACGTACCTGCGGGTTTCGGTCTGGGGATCGATGCGGCTCACCTTCAGTCGGTCCAGCTCCTGGTCCAACGCCGCCTCCACGTGTGCCGCCGGGTCTGTGGTGGAGAGATGTACATCCTGCCCACGGCCGGCCAGCTCCACGGCCATGGCCGCCGCCAGGGTGGTCTTCCCCACCCCCCCCTTCCCCATGGTCAAGACGAGCCCTCGACCATCGGCCTCGATCTCGTCCACGAGTGCCATGAGCCCGGGTGAAGGCGTGGGAGTTGGGGCCTCGAGATGTGGCCGTCCCTCCAACGTGTCCTTGGGGATGAGCGTATCCTGGGCATTCATGGAGTCCTGAGTCCCGGAGCGCCTCGGGCCATCCTGGGTCAGCCCTCGGAGCGCTTCGACTCCCACCAGATTGGATCCTCGGAGCCCTACCTCCTCCCGAGGAACGCTCCGGAGTCCTTCCGGTAGGGCCGAAAGCGCCTGTTGGCCCTCGGCCTCCATGGCCACAGCCAGTGGATCCTCAGGATCAGTGGCGTGGAAGACCCCGTTCACCACCAGGCGCTGGTTCGCCACCCTCAGGCCCTTCAACTCCACGCTGGATCGATGGGCTTCCGTGAGAGCTGCTCTCTCGGGACGCGTGACCAACACCAGGGTCGTCCGTCCCGGATCGGCCAGGGCGTCCACGGCCGCCTCATACTGGCTCCGCTGGGCCTCCAGTCCGGAAAGAGGACCCAGACACGAGGCTCCCTCCGGATTCTCGGTGATGAACGAGCTCCATGCCGCCGGAAGCGCCAGGAGACGGAGCGTGTGTCCGGTCGGCGCCGTGTCGAAGACCACATGGTCGAACTGGCGGTCATGCCGAGGATCGGTGAGCAGTTGGGTGAATTCGTCGAAAGAGGCGATCTCGGTGGTGCAAGCTCCCGAGAGCTGCTCCTCCAACCTCTGGAACTCCTCCTCCGGAAGCTCACCTCGAACCGGTCCCAGGACCCGGGAGCGATACGCCTGCGCCGCTCCTTCCGGATCGATGTTCAAGGTGAAGAGGCCGGGCACCGAATCCACCGGGAGGACCTGGGAATCCACACGTGTCTCCAGGACCTGCCCCAGGTTGGAAGCCGGGTCCGTGCTCACGAGGAGAACCCGCTTCCCGGCGTCGGCCAGGGCAATGGCCCCGGCGGTGGCCAGGGACGTCTTTCCCACCCCACCCTTCCCGGTGAAGAAGAGATGGCGGGTCGGCGTCTTCAGGAACTGGAACATGGAAAACTCCACTTGGGGAGGCGCCTCAACAGGAAATGCCCACGGCTCCCTCTTCAACTGCTCTGAAGAAGGCATCCAACCGACTACGCAGACCCGAGACCGCGGCCCCGTCGATACAGTAGCAGGAGCTTACGCCCTTCTGCGTCACACTGATGAGCCCCGCTTCCCGCAGGACCTTCAGGTGACGAGAGACCGTAGCCTGTGCCAAAGGCAGCTGTTCCACGATCTCTCCGCAGATGCAGGTGTCCTGGGAAGCCAGGAACTCCAGGATGGCCAGGCGAGCCGGATGGGAGAGGGCCTTGGCAAGATCGGCCAGTTCCACGAGTCCAGGATCGAAGGCTTGGGCTTTTGTGAGCATGACCGGTCTCCTCATTCATCGCTTATCGAGCATATACGATAGAAGAAGATGGGCTGGGGTCAATGGACGCGTCGACACGGCTGACGACTCAGTGGACCGGAGAGGTTCCGGAAGGCCGTTGGAGAGAGGGGTGGTGCAAGGCCCACCGCGGACACGTAAGATAGGAGCCTGAGCTCCCAGGAGGGCCGCTATGGCGACACCTTCCGCCTGATACTCCCTGCTTCCCCGACACCATACCCAGTCCATGATCCAACCCTCCCAGTCCCCACTCCCGGATCATCCTCTCACCTGCCTCCTGGCCGTCTTCCTCCTTCTGGCTCCGGTCCTGGTCTCTCCTGGGGACCTTCAGGGCCAGGAGGGTCTGTTCGGGGTGGAGGTGGAGGGGGAGCGGATCCGGTTCGTGGTACCGGACAGCCTGCTGGGGCGGGACATGGCGGTGCTGAGCCGGGTGGCCCGGTCGCAGGCGGGGCTGCTGCCCCGGGCGGGGGGAGACCGGCTGACGCCGAACATGACGGTGCGGTGGGAGCGTCGGGGGGATCGGATCCT
>PWWP01000120.1 GCA_003562075.1 Gemmatimonadota bacterium | reverse complement strand
GTGTCCTCGTAGCTCAACGACTGGGATCCCAGTCGACCGTATTCCACCAGACTGTCGATGAGGCGATCCATCTGTCGTCCGGCGGCCAGCAGGTTGTCGAGATGGGGATGGGCCTCTTTCGGAAGATTGCCTCGGTATCGTCGCTCCAGGATCTCGCCGAATCCCAGGACTGCTCGGACTGGTGCCCGCAAGTCATGAGAAAGGGTGTGGCTCAGGGTTCGCAGGTCCACATTGGCCTGGGCCAGTTCCCGGGTCCGACGATGGACACGGGTCTCCAGCTCTCGGTTCAGGCGCCGGATCTCCTCCAGAGCGCGTCGCTCCGCGGTGATGTCCTGAGCCATGGAAAGCATGGCCGTCACCCGTCCGTCCTCGTCTCGGATCCACGAGTTGTACCAGCTGCACCAGATGACCGAGCCGTCGGATCGGAGGTTCCGGTTCACGGAGAAGGATCCGGACTTCCCCTGGGCCAGGCTGGTATGGACCACCTCATCCACCGCTTCCTGGTCCTGGGGATGCACGAAGTCCCACTCGCTCCAACGCAGGCCCCGGACATCGTCTTCGCTGAACCCGAAGATGTCTTCGGCCGTGGCCGACCAGTGGGAAACCCGGAAGTTGGCGTCCCATTCTACCACTGCCAGCGGAGAGTTTCGGACCAGGTGCTGGATACGGTGGCCAGACTCGGTGAGTCGAGCCGCCTGGGCCGCCCGTCGTCCGAACTGCCGGTGAAGGATCAGGAAGAGGAGAACGCTGGTGACCAGGACGAAGAGGACTCCCTTCCATGTCTGGAGCCGAGCATAGACCTCCGGAGAGGCGACCAGCCAATCCAGGGCCCGGTCGCTGAACACGATCCACAGGATGCCTACCCCCAGGTAGATGGCCGCTGCCAGGGCGGCGGACCGGGTGGGGGAGGGGAGGGCCTCCAGCGGGGCGCCGGGAGCCAGGACCGAGTCATCCTGGGAGACGTTCGACAAAGATTTCCTCCGCCGAAAGGCGGACCCTGGGTCCGCTCCCCAGGAGGTTCGGATCGGGGGGAGGCGGCAGGCGAATCCGCATGGATCCTACTCCGCCCATAGTAGATGGGGTGATCTGTCCCGTCAAACCTCGGCCCTGGGTCGTGCGCCGCCTCCCACAGCAGCGTACTTTGATGGCATGAGCGACACGTCATCCTCCCCCCACCCCGAGTCTCCCACAGACCGCGGGTCTCCCTCCGGTGCCCGGCTCCCAGCCTCCGGCGCAAGCGGGGCCCCGGGTGAGGCCGACGTCGCTGCCCGGCCTCGCCTTCACCAGGAGCTGGAGGAGACCAACCGACGGCTCACCCAGGTCTTTGCCAGCCTCCGCGAGGCCGTTTTCATCATCGACAAGGGGCGTCGGACCATTTCCGACTGCAACCCGGCGGCCGAGCGGATCTTCGGGTATTCCCGCCGCGAGCTGGTTGGAGCTTCCACTCGAAAGCTTCATGTGAGCCAGGAGGCCTTCGAATCGTTTGGGACCGGAAGTCGAAAGGTCCTCCTTCGGGATGGCGTCTATCGGGAGGAGTCGGTCATGCGTCGACGGGATGGTTCCCACTTCGAGTCCCAGCACACGGTGACGCTCCTGAACCCTGAAGAGGGATTGGATGGCGGGGTGGTGAGCGTCGTGGAAGACATCTCCCACCAGAAGATGCTGGAGCGGCGCCTTCACGAGGCCCAGAAGCTGGAAGCTGTAGGTCGTTTGGCCGGTGGAATCGCCCACGACTTCAACAATCTCCTCACCATCATCCGTTCCAATGCTGAACTCCTCAATGCGGATGGAGCTGTGAACCAGGACCAGTTGCCGTTCCTGGAGGAGATCGAGACGGCTGCAACCCGAGCCACGGATCTGACGGCCCAGATCCTGGCTTTTGGCCGGCAGCAGACCCTGAAGCTCCGGCCCCTTTCCTTGACCCGGGTGGTGGAGTCCCTGGAACCTCTTCTTCGACGGGTCCTGGGGGAGGACATCATCCTGGAGACGGAGCTTGCCGATCCCCTCCCGCCCACCCGATTGGACCCGGTTCAGACCGAACGGGCGCTCATGAATCTGGTGGTGAATGCCCGAGATGCCATGCCGGAGGGTGGACGGCTCCTCCTCCGGAGTTGGGAAGGCGACCTGGATCCGGAAGCCCAGGCTCGGTTTCCCAGGTGCAGTCCTGGAAACCATGTCTTCCTGCAGGTGGAGGACACGGGGGTCGGGATGGACGCTGAGACGTTGGAGCGGGCGCAGGAACCGTACTTCACTACAAAGGGAGACCAGGGGGGAAGCGGCCTGGGGCTGGCAGCAGTAAACGGGTTGGTGGCCCAGAGTGGAGGGGACCTGACGCTGGAGAGTGAACCCGGCAGCGGGACCCGGGTGACCCTTTGCTTTCCCGTGGATCCGGAGGGTGGGGAGGAGACGCCGGAGGAGGAGGGGAGACCAATCGAGGCAGTCGAGGCCACTGGCGGACGCCAGGGCGGCGAGACTCTCCTGGTGGTGGAAGATGACGATGCGGTCCGCCGCGTCCTCTGTCGGGGGTTGGAGCGGGAGGGGTACCGAATCCTGGCGGCAGGAGAGGTGTCAGAGGCCCGAGAACTCATGGACCGTCGGGGCCACCAGGTCCATCTCTGCATCACCGACCTGGTCCTCCCTGGAGCCAGCGGGCTGGAACTGGTGACATGGCTGCGAAAAGAGTGGCCGGAAGTCCTGGTCATGGCCATGTCCGGTTACTCGGAGGACCGAGTGGGGGATGTGGGCGAGTTGGAGGCGCGGCTCCCCTTCATCTCCAAGCCCTTCACTCCCGACGAAGTGAGCCGGCAGGTCCGGGAGCTTCTGGACTACGGAGACGGGGAGCCGGCCTGAGCCCTCAGTCCTGGAGGATGAAGGTGACCTTCAGGGTGACTCGGAATTCGCTGATGGCCGATCCATCCCAGACCACCTTCTGTTCCTTGATCCAGGCTCCCTGGATCCCCTTCAGTGTCTTCCCGGCCCGGGTCAGGCCGGTGGAAACGGCGTGTTCAAAGCTCTCGGGCGATCCGGCGGTGATCTCGGTTACCTTGGCGACGGACATTGATTCTCCCTTTTCGAAGTGGGTGATCCGGGAACCGTTGCAGCTTGCTGGGGCCAACCCGAACCGGAAAAACGCTACACTTCAAGTATATGGGAGGGGTGGGGGAGGGATGCCAGCATTTTCTTCGAGAGGGAGGCTGATGTGACTGCAGGTGAGGACGAGCGCATCCGGGCCTACCGGGAGGCCATCCGGCAACTTCGGGACGGAAGGTACACGGTGGAGCTCCCGGCAGATCAGGAGGACGCCCTGGGGGAGCTGGGTCGGGGGTTGGCAGCCCTTGCAGGGGCAATGCACACCCGTGCCCGTGAGGAGGCCCAGCTCCAGATGGTGGCGGAGCAGACCGGAGCCGGATTCTTCCTTCCCCAGATCCTGGACACGGTGTATGAGGGATTCCAGGGCCTCATTCCATATGACCGGATCGGGTGTGCCCTCCTGGACCGGGCCGGACCTCGGGAGGAGTGGAGGGTGGTGGCCCGCTGGGCTCGCTCCTCTGCTGGGGAGATGGAGATCCAGGAGGGCTATGCCCAGCCCCTGGTTGGAAGCAGCCTGGAGCCGATCCTGGATACGGGAGAGCCCCGGATCCTCAACGATCTGGAGGAGTACCTAAAACAGAATCCGGATTCTGATTCTACCCGGCGGATCGTGGCCGAGGGGATCCGCTCCAGCCTGACCTGTCCCCTGGTGGCCCAGGGGGTTCCGGTGGGCTTCCTCTTCTTCAGCAGCCAGGAGCCCCACCAGTACGAAGATGTGCACCTGAGCACCTTCCTCCGGATCGCCCAACAGCTCTCACAGGTGGTGGAGAAAAGCCTCCTGTTCCAGGATCTCCTCCAGGTGAATCAGCGGCTGAAGGAGGCCCAGGAGGAGTTGAAGTACCTGGTCAGGCATGACTCCCTTACGGGCCTTCTCAACCGGCGAGCCATCCAGGAACGGCTGGACGAAGAGGTGGCCCGGGGGCTCCGGAAGGGTCGGAAGGTGGGGGTGATCCTGGCGGACATCGACCACTTCAAGGAGGTGAACGACGAGTACGGTCACCCTGCCGGGGATCTGGTCCTGAAAGCGGTGGCTCGGACCCTGGCCGAAGCTATGCGGAGCTTCGAGCAGGTGGGCCGTTGGGGGGGCGAGGAGTTCCTGGCCGTCCTCTCCGAGTCCGACGGAGAAGGTGTGGCCGTGGCAGCCGAGCGTCTCCGGGCGGCGGTGGCCCAGGTGGAGGTCCCGGTCGGGAAGGGGAAGAAGAGTCTGCGGGTCACGCTCAGCGCCGGATGCGTGGCCGCCGTCCCTGAGCACCGGGGATGGGGAGAGGAGCTCGTTCAGGCAGCCGATGATGCACTCTATCAGGCCAAGGAGGCAGGGCGGGACCAAGTGGTCATTGCCGAGCTGGGGTGATCCCCTCCAGCGCCTCTTCAAGGGTGGGCCGACCAATGACCTGGAGTTCGTAGCGCACCCGGGTATGGGGCACGGGGATGGAGATGAGCCGGGAGATGTCGATGGGCGTCCCCACCGCCACCGCCTCCACGCCCCCTTCCCGGCATGCCCGGGCCACGGTGGCTTCCAGGTCCTGGATCTGTCCCTCCCCATAGCCCATGGCCGGAAGGCAGCCTTCCAGGTGGGGCCAGGCCCTGAAGGTCTCTGCCAATTCCCCCTGGGCATAGGGTCTGGGGTCCACGAGTTCGGCGGCGCCTGCCTTCCGGGCACCCAGGGCACCGGCCCCGGTGCTCATCCCTCCGTGGGTCAGGGTCGGTCCGTCTTCAATGGCCAGGACCCGCTTGCCCCTCAGGATCTCCGGGTCGTCAGGGAGGACGGGTGAGGCCGCCTCCAGGAGGAGGGCCTGGGGCCGGGTCCGTTCTACACTGCGCCGCACGGCCAGGATATGGTCCGGGTGGGCCGTCTCCACCTTGTTGATGATGACCACATCGGCCAGGCGAAGGTTCGTCTCTCCCGGATAGTACCGGAGCTCGTCGCCGGCCCGGTGGGGGTCCAGGACCACGATGGTCCGGTCGGCCCGGATGAAGGAGGTGTCGTTGTTCCCCCCATCCCAGAGGATGAGGTCCGCCTCCCCCTGGGCTGCTTCCAGGATCCGGCCGTAGTCCACCCCGGCCCAGACACTCATGCCGGCGGCCAGGTGGGGCTCGTACTCCTCCCGCTCCTCGATGGTCACCTGGTGTCGTTCCAGGTCGGCTTCACTCTGGAAGTGTTGGACGGCCTGCTGCGCCAGGTCTCCGTAGGGCATGGGGTGGCGGATGACGGCCACCCTGAAGCCCCGGTCCCTCAGGATCGCCGCCACGGCCCGGGCCGTCTGGCTCTTCCCGGCACCGGTCCGGGAGGCCACCACGGCCACCACCGGCCGGGTCGAGGTCAGGGTGGTCCGATTCAGCCCCAGCAAGGTGAAGTCGGCACCAGCGCTATTGGCCCGAGAGGCCAGGTGCATCACCGCTTCATGGGAGACGTCGGAGTAGGCCATGACGCAGAGCTCTACCTCCAATTCCTGGATGAGGGATTCCAGCTCGTCTTCCGGAAAGATGGGGATCCCCTGAGGGTAGCGGGGACCGGCCAGCTCAGCCGGGTAGCGTCGATCGGTGATGTGGGGGATCTGCTGGGCGGTGAATCCCACCACCTCGGTTCCAGGATCGTCCCGATAGGCCAGGTTGAAGTTGTGGAAGTCCCGGCCGGCAGCGCCCAGGATGAGAGTTCGGACTGGAGGCATGGGGGTCTCCTCAGGAGGTGTACATGGCCTGGAAGGTTTCTCGGTTCCGCTCCAGAATCCGCTCGGCCACCCCCGGGGATGGGTCCAGGCTCCACTCGCCGTGCTCCTGGGAGCCCCCCAGAACGATTCCGTCGGAGCGGGGGAACATGTAGCCCCCCCCTCCCAGGAGGATGTAATCCACCTCGGGTTGGGGGAGGAGGATGACCAGCTCGCCCTTCACCGGGACCAACTCCTGATCGCCGAACAGGGCCCGGGCGCCCAGCCCGGTGCAGTTCACCACGCCCTCTTCCTCCAGGGCCAGGACCTCCTGGAGAGAGTGGAATTCCCGCGGTACGATCCGGCCGCCCCGAAGGAGGAAGTCGTCCATGACAGCCGGGAGAAAGCGGTTGGGCTCCACCATCATGGTGGTGAATCGGCTGGCATAGGGAGCGCCGAAGGGATGCTCCCCCGGGCCCAGGACCTCCTCGTCCTTGAAGAGGTCGGCGATGGGACCACTGCGAGGTGATGGGGGTGCGTTCCGGAGGGAGTAGTTGTGGAGCCAGCGGACCCCGTAACGGGGCCCCACCAGGTCCTGGTAGTAGCGATGGGAGAGACGGGCTGCACGTTCGAAGGTCCGCTCATAATTGGCGTCGGTGGCGTGGGCCTCCGACACGGAAAAGGGAGACCACTGGCCGCCGCCCACATTGGAGGTGGTGTGAGGGGGCAGATCCCGGGCATAGATGGTCGCCTGGAAGCCGCTGTCCTGAAGGAGGCGGGCCGTGGTGAGCCCCATGATGCCGCACCCCAGGACGGCGAACGTGCGGTGGCCCGTTTCCCGGGCTCGCTCCACGGCAAGGGTGGAGCTTCCCCAGGCCAGGGAGATCCCCCCACCACCGTGGCCATAGTTGTGGATGACCGTGGTCTCGTCAAAACGGACGGCATCCACCACGAAACCGGAGGGCCGATAGGGCCGGAGACCGGCCACGGTGCGAATGATCCGGTCTTCGGCCGCCTGTACGGGAGGAAGGCGAAGGGAGGGGATGGGGGCGGGAGTCCCTGCACGGGGCCCTCGCACCCCGCAGCCGGCGGTGAGGAGGAGGCCGGCGGCTGCCGCACTTCCCCGGATCAGGAAGCTCCGTCGATCGAGTGGTGAAGCCATAGCAGGGAAGATAGATTCCCCTTCGCTGCCGACGCCAGAACGGACCTGTCCCCGGAATCGACCTCGCCACAGGATCGAGCGTTCCGCAGGGTCGGGGTTGGTTGACCGGGGTTGAGCGTCGACCTTCCTTCGGCCGGTTCTTCAACCATGACCCACTTCAACCGTTGACCCACTCCCACCCATGATCATCGACTGCCACGTCCACCTGAACAACTACGACGAATCCCGGACTCGGACAGTGGAGGAGACGGCTGCCGAACTCTTCGCCGGGATGGCTGAGGCGGGCATCGATCACGCCGTTGTGCTGAGCTCCTACACGGCCAACCAGCACCGGCCCCACATCGACGAGCTGGTGGAGGCGGTGGGCAGCGACCCTCGGATCACCCTGGTGGAGGGGCTCCGCTGGCGCTATGACGAGGAGCGGACCGATCTCTTCCGGATGGAGGAGCGGATCCGGGCCAAACAGGTGAAGGGGATCAAGCTCTATCCGGGCTACGACTACTACGCCATCAACGACCCATCTCTGGAATCGGTCTTCCGCATCGCCGCCAAGTACGATGTCCCTGTCATGATCCACACCGGCGACACCTATTCGGCCCACGCCAAGGTCCGTCACGCCCACCCACTGCTAGTGGATGACGTGGCCGTGGACTTCCCCGACGTCCGTTTCCTCATGTGCCACCTGGGGAACCCCTGGTTCCAGGACTGCGCCCAGGTCCTCTACAAGAACGACAACGTTTACGCCGACATCTCGGGGCTGACCCTGGGGGACTTCGAGTACGAGTTCGAGCGCTACATCATGCAGCGGGTCCGGGACATGATCGTCTACATGGGGGAGCCCGGGCGCCAGCTCCTCTTTGGCACGGACTGGCCGCTGGCCGGAATGCAGAGTTACGTCCGCTTCCTGAAGGGGATGGAGGTGAGTGAGGAGGACCGGGAGCAGATTGCCTGGAAGACGGCTGCTGAGCTCTTCCGCATCGACACGAAGGCGCTGGAAAGCCTCCCGGTTTGACAAACCAAGGGGATCCAAGCCCATTGGAGGCTCACTTTCAGGAGATCGGCGAGCCGTCACTCACAAGATCGGCACGCCGGTCCTGCGTGCCCCATCCTCCGTTCCTCAACCCACGATCCGTCCATGAGCGATTCGAAAGACCAGTCGGCTGACGCCACCGGAACCCCCACCTCCTCCTCGGCCACCCTCCACCGGTGGGAGGAGATGCCCCGGGAGGTGGTGACCCCCCAGATCGGGCGGCGCATCGTCACCGGCCAGAAGGTCATGCTCACCCAGGTCTATCTGGACAAGGGATCGGTGGTGCCCCGCCATGCCCACGAGAACGAGCAGATCACCTGGATCCTCAAGGGTGCCCTCCGCTTCACCCTGGGGGCCGATGGGGATCGGGAGGTGATCGTCCGGGCCGGCGACGTCCTCCACATCCCGGCCCACCTCCCCCACGAGGCCGAGGCCCTGGAGGACACCCTGGATGTAGACGTGTTCGCTCCGCCCCGGGCCGACTGGCTGGACGGCACCGACGCCTACTTCCACGATGAGCCCAGCGGGAAGTAGGTTCAACAGCCTTCTAAGCGGTGGGGATGGGCGGGATGGGTGGGAACCAGGTATAGGAGCGGCCCCAGCTTTCATGGGCAGCCTGCTGAACCCGGGCCACCTCTTCCCCATCTACTGCTTCCAGTTCCCCTACATCGCTGGGGTTGAAGTGGAAGGCGTAGAGGCGCGAGGCGAACTGGTGGAAGGGAAGGGAGGACTCGCCGGGCTCTTCACCGTTCCCGGCCACGGTGGGGCTGATATCGGCGTGCCAACGCTGACGTCCCTCGGTGTTGGGGTTCACCAGGAAGACCCGAACCTGGTCGTCCACCTGCCGAACCCGGAGGATGGAGACGGCGTGGAAGCCGATGAGCGCTCCCGTTGAGGAAGTGAGGAAGATCCCCACCGGGTTGGGATAGGCCAGGTCGTGCCCCCGGTTGAAGTCGGGGTGATGGGTGGCGTAGAAGGTCCGGAGAAAGTTCTCGTAATCGGTGATGGCCCCCGTCAGTGGATCGTAGGCCGAGAGGAAGCCGGTGGGGATCCAGTGGCCGTACATGGCCGGGTTCACCCACTTGTGGGGATCGTCGTTCCGGCCGGCGGCTCGACGCATCATCTCGTTGTAGATCCGGTCCAGGTGAGGTACCAGGATCAGGCTCACGGCATCCAGGTCCGGGTCCAGTTGATCTTCCTTCAGGAGCCCTTCCCCCACCTCCGTGGATCGGATGGGCTGGCCCTCGAAGCGCATGGTGAGTTCGTTGGCCTGTCCCACCGTGCGGATCGTCTCCAGGAGCTTGCCTGGCGCGTGGCGGCTCCAGAGGCTGATCCCCCGGGCCGACTGGCAGGTGGGGTTCCGACCCTGCCCGACCCCAAGGGGCTGGCCCAGAACGCAGAGCGCGTCGGCCAGAAGAAGCTCAACGGCGCTCAGGTCACTCCCGGGGCGGGAGGCCTTGATGGCCTTGTCCACCTGAGGGTGGAGGGTCATGGTGGCCAGCCGGCGAAGCCCTTCCATGACTGGTTGCCGCGAGAGAAGGCCTCGCTCCAGGAGCCGGGCCAAACCGTAGACCGCACGGGCGCTGGAAGGGAGGATCACCTGTTGGATCAACTCGGCCACCCATTCGTGATGGGTCTCCAGCTCGGCCTTCCCGGCTGAGTCCAATCCCAGGGCCAGTCCCAGGAGACGCTGATCGGGCCCAACATGACGGAGGAGGTAGGCGTGGGGCGCAACGGCCAGCCCCGTGTCGCGCATGGAGGTGGAGAGGTGGTGGCATTCCTCCTCCAGCTCCTCCTGGGTGGCCTGGGCAAGGAAGCGGGCGTACGCCTCCGGACCCCGCTCCCTGAATGCAGGAGAAGGGGCCACTACGGCTTGGACGAAGCGAAGGAGCCGGTCGTCCTGGGCCTGGCCCTCCTCCAGCGTCACCTCCCCATGGATCAGCCCGATGAGTTGGAGAGCCCGGCGGGTCACAACCGGCCGTTGGTGGCAGATGAGTTCGATCTCGGTGGCCAGGGCCGCCTTGATCTCGTCCAGTGGCACCTCCTGAGCCAGGACCGACATGAGGTGGCCGATCTTCGTTCTCACCTGGGGGTCCAGATTCCGATCCTCCTCGGTGTGCCCCGGGAAGCGAAGGTCCAGGGCGTTCACCATGACCTCCCGGAGGAACTCCCGGGCCCCGGCAGGGGAGACGGAGTCATCCCGGATCTCCTCCCGCGCCAGAGCCAGCATTCGGAGTTCGCTCAGGATCTCCATGAGGGTGGTTTGGCCGCCGGCCTTCAGGGTGCCGGGGACCAGGGCCGGAACCAGGCGCGCCGGATCCTCCCAGGGCCCCCCGTCGAAGACCCGCCCCTCCATCAGCTCCGGGAGGTGTCGGCGGAGGAGGTGCATCCCCTCCAGAGAGTCGGTGAGAACATCCACCTGGCTCAGGAGGCGGACCACCACCGGGGGCCTGAGGAGGGAGCTGGCCTCCTGGAGGGCCTGGAGGGATTCGTGGAAGGACTCCCGGGCTGCGGGTGGGAGGATGGTTTCAGTCGTCGGGTCGGCAGTTGGCATGGAGATGGGGACTACGCGAAGAAGTCGGCGTCCTGGTAGTGCACCAGGAGCTCGTGCATCCGCTGGGGGTCATCTCCGCGGAAGAAGACGGTGCCGTAGTGATTCCCGAATCCTTCCCGGCCCTCTGGCACCTTGTGTTCCGACGGAGGCACCAGGGTGTGGCTCTCGAAGAAGGGATCTTCCTTGAGCTCTGCTGGGATCTGTAGGCCCGTCACCTTCCCGGGCTTGGGGTAGACCATGACCGAACCGGCGTAGGTCTTGATCTCGGTAGAAGGATTGGGGAAGAAGGCCTGAATCTCTTCCTCGGAAGTAGAGGGGTCGCTACAGAGGACCAGGCCCTGGATGGGATCGAAGCCGTAGGCCCGCTCCATGAGTTCGAAGATGTGACCACCGGGAATCCGGCACGCCACCTCACCGAAGCTCAGGGTGTCATCGTCGGTCAGGAACCACTCGGGGTGAATCATCCCGTGCTCGATTCCGAAGGTGCGGACCAGGCGTTCGGTAGCCTCCCGGATTCGGGCCCGCTTGCCTTCCAGGGCTGAGCCGGCCGGGACGAAGTTGGAGTGCCCCAGCTTCACGTACTCGGTGATGTTCATGAAGCGGACCTTGCCCCCGTGGATGAAGGCCTCCACCGAGAACTCCTGCCCCGGAAGGTGGCTCTCCACCAGGCAGGGCAGGTCCTTGTGGATCACCCGATCGTCGATGGCGCCGTGGCTCTTCAGGAGCTTGTGGCCCACCGTGCCCGCTGCGCTGAAGGGCTTCAGGTGGACCCAGGCGTCGTCCTCACCGGGAAGCTGGAGATTGGCCTCGTTCAACCGGCTCATGAACTGGTGGACCTGCTCCTTCGTATGGACCTCTTCGAAGAGGCCCACCCGGAATCCGGCCAGGAGGGCCTTCCGCTTCATGAGGGCCTTGTTCCGGAAGAGGTAGCCCCGGTTCAGGAGGCGGGGGTCATCTCGGTACAGGGAGTTGAGGGCGCCGGCCCATTCCACCGTCTCCTCGAAGAGCGGGACGGCCACCCCGACCTGGAATGGATCCAGGAGCTCCTTGAGCTGGAGGGCATTGGATTGTTCGTTCCAGTCGTTGAAGTTCCAGGCGGCGAAGGGGACGTTGTGCTCCCGGGCGTAGGGTTCGAAATCCGGGAAGCTCACGACCACATAGGGGCGCTCCATCTTCTGCAGGCTCTCGATGGCCGGCAGACTCCACCCCAGGAGGGCGACTGTATCAGACGTCATTCAGACTCCGGTTGGTCAGATTGGACAGGCTTCTGGTGACATGAAACCCCGAAGTGGACCTGAGGGTCAGGAGCCCCAGCCTGGACGCCGGCGGACCCTGCGGCGGCAGCCGGGGTCCGTCCCACTGGATGAATGGATGCGTCTGTGTGGCTGAAGGAGGGAAAGGATGGAGGGTGGTGAATCGAAGGAACCGTTGGAGTCGGCCGGCGTGACTGGCGGCTCACCTGTGCGGAGCGTGAGCTTCACCCTGACCCGGGGCACCCAGGGAAACGACCATATCCTGGATCTGACCCGAGAGCTCCAGGCCGGAATCCAGGAGACGGGGATCCGGACCGGGCAGGCCGTGGCCATGGTGGTAGGCTCTACGGCAGCCCTTACCGCCACCGAGTTCGAGCCCGGCCTGGTCGAGGAAGATCTGGCGGCAACGCTGGAGCGGATCGCCCCTCGGGACGGTCGCTACCTCCATGAGGAGACCTGGAACGACGACAACGGCCACAGCCATGTCCGTGCCTCCCTGGTGGGGCCCTCCCTGGCCCTGCCGGTGGTGGAAGGCCGGGTCCCCCTGGGAACCTGGCAGCAGATCGTCCTCATGGACTTCGACACGCGCCCCCGGACCCGTGAGATCGTGGTGAACGTGATGGGGGTGGGGTAGGGCCGTCTGGCCTCAGGGCGGCCCTCGGCCAGCCGTGGTGGCCACTCGTCTTCACCGTCCGTCGGACCCACCCTGTGGGGCCCGATCCCTTCAGTGGGTACGGGCCCGGCCGATCACGGAACCACCGGGTCCCGGGGCTGGAGTTGGACGCTCCACAGCCCACTGTTTGTATCGGTGAGGAAGATGTTTCCCTTGAAGGGCATGGCGCTCCAGACCATGGTGGCGTTGGGCACGTAGCCGTTGGGGTCGG
>PWWP01000051.1 GCA_003562075.1 Gemmatimonadota bacterium | reverse complement strand
AGGGGAGGCTCCAGATTCGAGTAGTCCTCCCACGGGGCCCGGATGGTCTCCCCCTCCCGGCCCCGGAAGCCGACGACTATTTCCACACCAAGGAAGGGGTCTTCGAGGACGCGCACGGCCACAAGCTCTCCTTCAGTGGCAGCTGCAACGAGTCCATTCAGGGCTGGACGAAGAACTACGAGTCGTTCATGACGTTCGCGTCCTGGGAGCGGAGGTGCGGCAGCGACAGGATCCCTGCCAGCCCGGCCTACATCGCCCAGACGGAAGCTCGGTTCCAGGAGCTGTGGGAAGCCAACAATCACCCCGGCTGGATTGCCCTGGATCTTCCGGCTGCGGCGCGCCAGCGGCTCCTTCGGTACTGTCCAACTGAGGCTCCCGTGCGGGATCCCCTGGAGCCCGCGGAGGATGTGCCGGAGCCGTCCAGGGACGCGGAAGCCCTCACCTTCCGGTTTCTCCAAGAGGCGCCCTTTCTGCCCAACGCCCATCGTATCGGCGTCGAGACCAGCACGGTCCGTCCCTGGCCGCATCAGAGCCGGGTGATCCAGGAGGCCGTTCGGCGCTTCCCCCAGAGCTTCCTCTTCTCCGACGAAGTGGGGCTCGGAAAGACCATCGAAGCAGGGCTCGCTCTTCGACAGCTGATGCTTTCAGGGCGGGTACGTCGGGCCCTCCTCCTCGTGCCCAGGAGTGTCCTTCGCCAATGGCAGGAAGAACTCTACGAGAAGTGCGTCCTGAACGTTCCCCGCTATGACGGCGGCACGCTGAAGGATGTGTTCGACCGGGAGGTGGGAGACGGCCAGGATAGCGTCTGGGACCGGGCCCCTGTGATCCTGGCCTCCAGCCAGCTCGCGAAGCGCCGGGAACGCCAGGGAGAAGTGGTGGCCGCAGGCCCCTGGGATCTGGTCCTGGTGGACGAAGCGCACCATGCCCGGAGAAGGGACTTCCAAGATGACCGGTATCGCCCCAATCGGCTCTTGGAGCTCCTCATGGGGGTGGGGGAAGGGCAGGGTCTGAGGGACCGGGCCCGCTGTGTCTATCTCCTCACCGCCACACCCATGCAGGTGCACCCCTTGGAAGTCTGGGATTTGCTTCGAGTCCTGGGCATGGGAGGGCGTTGGGGTGCGCTTCAGGAGAACTTCCTTCGTTACTTTCGAGAGCTGGACAAGCCATGGAAGGACCGGGACTGGCGTTTCCTCATGCGCATGCTGGCGGATGCCTTGGCCGTGGCAGGTGGAGTGGACCGCCACTTCAAAGAGGTGACCGTGGAGAAGCTGGGACCTGTCCAGTGGGAAGCCCTCCGGGGGCTTCCGACGGCCACCAATCCGAAGGCCCAGGTGGCCGTTCTCAGCAAGGAAGCCCGTAAGCACCTAGACCTCATGCTCCGCCGGCACACCCCCATTAGAACCTTCGTCTGGCGGAGCACCCGAGAGCTACTCCGGCGCTATCGGGAAAAGGGGATCCTCAAGGAAAAGGTCCCCGAGCGTGACCCGCGGCCGCAGTGGATCCCCATGAGGGTGGAAGAGAAGGCCCTCTACGAACGCATTGAGCAGTACATCTCGGGCTTCTATCAGAAGTACGAAACGGAACGCAAGGGGTTGGGATTCGTCATGACGGTGTACCGCCGTCGGCTCACCAGCTCCTTCCACGCCGTGCAAATGAGCCTGGAACGACGTCGGAAATTCCTCAAGGGGCTACTGCCGGCCGACGCCACCTATACCGAGGAGGACTTGGAGCAGGAGGAGCTGGCGGGCGACATCACGGAAATGCTGGGCGAGGAAGCCCAAGAGCGATTCCAGGCGGAACTCACCTACGTCGACGATTTCCTCCACGAGCTCCGGATGCTCGGAGGGGATTCCAAAGTGAGCCAGCTGGAGCGGGATCTCCAGGACATCTTCCAGAAACGGGAGACGGTCCTGGTGTTCACCCAGTACGCTGACACCATGGACCACCTCCGGGACAGGCTGAAGGTGGTCTACGGTAGTCAGGTGGCCTGCTACTCTGGGCGAGGCGGGGAGGTCTGGGATGGCGTGGCCTGGGTGCCTCGGGGCAAAGAGGAACTGAAGGAAGCCTTCCGCAAAGGGGAGGAGGTGAAGATCCTCTTATGCACGGAGGCAGCAAGTGAGGGGTTGAACCTGCAGACCTGCGGGGTGCTCATCAACTTCGACATGCCCTGGAATCCCATGCGGGTGGAGCAGCGCATTGGCCGCATCGACCGCATCGGGCAGGTGCACGACGATGTGTGGATCCGCAACTATTTCTATGAAGAGACCGTGGAAGCCGTTGTCTACAAGCGTCTCAGCACGCGAATCAACTGGTTCGAAGCAGTGGTCGGAGAGTTGCAGCCCATCCTGCACAGGGTGGGCCGGAGCATTGAGGAACTCGCCATGCTGGGTAAGGGGCCACGCGAGGCCCGGTTGGAAGACGAGATCCGGGAACTTGAACGGCTTGTGGACGAGAAACGCACTGGCGGGCTCGACCTGGAGGCATATCTGGATCAAGAAGCCAAAGCCGTTACAGAAGAGCCGCCACCGGTGACGCTTCAACAGCTGGAGGAGGCGCTGATCCAGTCCCACCGTCTGGGGTATCTGTTCTCTCCCCATCCGGAGCTACCGGGCGCCCATCTGCTCCGATGGAACGGCGAAGAGATGGCGGTCACCTTCTCACCCGACGTATTTGATCGCCCCCCCTACACGGTCCAGCTCCTGTCCTACGGGAATCCACTGCTCTCGGAGTTGATTGAGGCCGGCTCCACAGTTCAGGGCTCCACGGAGCCTGTGGGTGTCGGTCTCTTCCACACGCACGGACCCTCCCCCGTCAGCCTCTTCATCGGCCGACAACCCGGGGAGAAGGTTCGCCCGATCTCTGATCTTCTCGGCTATCAGACCGCTCTACGGTCCGATACGGAGCGCTGGAGCACCGGTCAGCAGAGGGCTGCTTACGACCTGTTCCAGGGCATGGCCGAGCGGGTCCGGAGCCGGGAGGACGAGGCTGTGGAAAGCCGGCTTCGAGCCCAGCAACTTGCCCTCCTTGAGGCAGCTCGTCAGATCCTGGTGGAGGCTGCGCTCCTGGAGCTCGCCGAGACCCAGCACGGGAATTTGTTCGCTGCTACATCTGAGCACGGTTTTGGGGCCGAGGTAGTGAGTGCGCTGGAGCGGCATGGCGTTCCCTTCCGGGGACTTCTCAGCCTGCTTGCTGGCGAGGAGCTACAGGCCGAGGCCGCTGATCCCAGGTTTGCAGTGCTGCAGGGCCTTTCCCCGGTGCAGCGGAGAAATCGGTGGGAAGCCCTGAAGGACCGAGGGACCCAAGTGCTGTCGAATTGGGCTGTGTTGGCAAAGAGAAGCCCTGAAGGCGGTACGGGCGCAGAGGAGGT
>PWWP01000211.1 GCA_003562075.1 Gemmatimonadota bacterium | reverse complement strand
CGAGGAGGTCCATCGAGGAGAGGAGTTCCTGACCAGTCTCACGCCGGGAGAGACCTACTACTTCAGGTCTGTGGTCGAGAATACCCAGGGTGGGTACACGTCCTTCCAGAACTTTTCGTTCGTCGCAGGCGAAGAACCCCCGGGAGTCATCGCGCTGGACGTCAGCGACGGAATCTGTCAGGCCTTGAACGTTTCTGGGATTGTCGATCTAGACGATGAGCCGCTCCCGAACTTCATCGAGATTGAGCGACGCATAGGGACAACCGGAGACTGGGAGTACCTGGACAACGGAACGAACATCTCCACGGACAACACTTTCAGCTATTGGGATTCTGATCTGACTGTGGGGACCGAGTATGGGTATCGCGTCCGGGCGTGTTGGCACGATGGGGGATGCTCGCCCTTGTCCCAAGAGGGTTCCATGGTAGTTCCGGCCTGTATCCCCCCATCTGGGTCGCCCTCATCCCCGGGTGATCCCGATGCCAGTTTTCCGAATTGATGCCTTCTGACTTCCCTCTTTCATGAGGATGCTCTGCTCGGGAAGGATCCTGATGGCAGAGGAGGACTCTGATGAAGATACCGTCACCTGAAACGGGATTCGATGCCATTTGTCGGGTGGAGGCCGGGCCGTCAGGCCGTCTCCCCCGGGTGTTCGCTCTGGTGGTCCTGCTGGTGATGGCGGGCTGCGGCGACCTTCTCTACGAAGACGCTGCGCCCTCCGAACCGGCTCTCCTGACGCTGGAGTACGCTCCCCAGTTGCAGGGGGTGGACGGAGCCGATGGCACGGCGGCCGCCTTCGCAGCCGTGGATCAGGCTCATGTTGTCCTGGTCTCGACGTCCGGGGGCGGGGGAACCGTAGTGGATGAGACCTTCGCCGTATCCCCCCAGGGTGGAGAGATTCGCGTCCAAGTGGAGGTGGATCTGGAAGAGGTTGGACCCGAATTCACGGCTACCGTGGTTCTCCGCGGCGGAGGCAGCGCCCTATTTGAAGGCACGTCTCAGGTGGTCATGGAGCCCGGAGCCACGGTCCAGACCAACCTCTCTTTGAACCCAACCCCGGCTGGGCTCCGCATCAGTCCGGAGGCTCCAGGGGCCCTTCGTGCACTGGGGGAAACACTCCAGCTCTCCGGCCAGGTGGTCTTCGCCACCGGTGATCCCATCCCGGGCCGAGAAGTGGCATGGGAATCCGCGGATCCTGGCGTGGCTTCGGTCTCTGCGGCCGGTGAGGTGACGGCTGTGGGCCCTGGAACGACGACAATCCGGGCCAGTCACCAGGATCTGTCAGATCAGGTGGAGGTGGAGGTGGATCCGGAGCCGGCCACCATTGAAGTGGAGCCGGCCGAATCGGAGATCGGGGTGGGGCAGACCGTCCAGCTCTCAGCCGTGGTTCGGGATGGGGGCGGGAGCCGACTGGACGTGGAAGTGGAGTGGACGAGCTCCGACGAAACGGTGGCCTTCGTCGACCCATCCGGACGGGTGACGGGTGTTGGGGAAGGGACAGCCACCATCGAGGCCCGGGCCGGAGAGGTGAGTGGGACTGCCCAGGTCCAGGTGGAGGCCCGGGTACCTACGGTTGAAACGGTGGGGGCCACGGCCATCGGGACCACCAGCGCGCGAATCCGCGGGAATGTGAATCCCTCGGGACTCGCGACCCAGGTGTGGTTCGAGTGGGGCCGGGAGTCGGATCTGAGCGATGCCACCGAGACGGACCCCACCAGCCTGGAGGGCGATCTTTCCACCACCCTGGTGGGTCGGGATCTTCGGGAGCTGGAGGACGGGACGACCTTCTACTTCCGGGCCCTGGCAGAGAACGATGCCGGCCAGGCTGCCGGAGAGATCCGCTCCTTCGAGACCGGACTATTGATCCCGGTACCCACCAACTTGGAAGTGGAGGCTTATCCGAGCGATGGAGGAATCTGGGCCGAGTGGAACTACGACATGGAGCGGTTCCCGGACGCCACCTTTGAACTCCAGATGCGGGAAGCCGAGCCCGAGGAGACGGAGTGGGAGATGGTGGCTGCCACCGATGAGACCTTCGCTTGGTTGGAGGCGGTCCTGGAGTCGGAGGTGACCTACCAGTTCCGGGTCCGAGCCTGCCGGTCGGGGGAGTGTTCAGGTTGGTCGGCTATTGCCGAGATCACAGTGGAGCTTCCGGCACCCACCAACCTGGTGGTTGATGATCCAGACGGAGTTGTGGCCTTCTGGGATTACGAACTTGAAAGCTATCCCTCCGTGTACTTTGAGCTGGAGATTCGGCGAGCGGAGACAGGAGCCGATTGGGAATTCTTTGCCGACGTGTTCGAGGGGACGGAGTACTGGTTCTCCGGGGAGCTGACTGCCGGGATTACATACGAATTCCGGGTCCGAGCGTGCGACGGGAGTTTCTGCTCCGGTTGGTCCAATGTGGATGATTACACGATGGACGGGGGCTTTGAACCAGTCGCTGCTACCAGACCAGCCGTGGAGATGGAGGGGGGATCCGTTGTCCTGAGGGGGGACATCAGTGACGGTAGAATGGACACCCAGTACTGGTTCGAATGGGGAGACAACGACGACTTCGATGGGTGGGAGACGACACCGGTCCGGACAGTGGAGCGTGAGGCGTTCAATATGAGCGGCCAGGAGGATGAGGAGCTGGCCGCATTCGCACCCCAAGAAAACCACAGGGTGGAGGAGTTCCTCACGGGGCTCACACCTGGGCAGACTTACTACTACCATGCCGTGGCCGAGAATACTCAGGGGCAATACGTAGGCTTCCCTGTGCATTCCTTCACGGCTGGTGTGGTCCCGGATGGCCCGACAGAGGTGTCGATCACCGCCGTTGCGACTGAGGGAGCCACCGGGATCGAGATCGATGCTCAGATTCCCGCAGAGCCTACCCAAGCCAACCGGGTTGGGATTGAGCGACAGGCAGATGGAGGTGGCTGGGAGCTTCTCCAGGAGGGGTTTGTGGGTCTCCTTCCCTTCATCGATGAAGACGTTGAAGAGGGGATCACCTACTCCTATCGCTTGAGGGCTTGTTGGACTGAGGGAGGGTGTTCAGATTTTGTCCTTTCCGATCCGGAATCCATTACGTGGTCACTCGCGGCGCCAGACCCACTGTAGGGCGGGCCCTCGGCTACCTCAAAACCCGACCGGGGAGTCTGAGTGTTTCCCGACCGCACCCGGAAGCTTTCCTCAGATCGTAAGAAGGAACTCGCCGTATGAACCTTGGAATCGAAGATCGCGTCGCATTGGTCGCCGCCTCCAGCCGGGGGCTGGGCAGAGCCGTCGCCGAAGAGTTGGCCGCAGAAGGGGTCCGTCTGGTCATGTGCGCCAGGGGAGAAGAGACTCTGAACCAGGCGGCCGATGAGATCCGGGAGGCCCATGGGGTTCCGGTGGAGG
>PWWP01000037.1 GCA_003562075.1 Gemmatimonadota bacterium | reverse complement strand
GGATCCTGTTGGGTGAAGTCGTTGATGGGTTCCGCCAATGCCCAGGCATCCTCATCCAGGCTGCCATCCACCTGGATGGCAAGGGTATCCGGGATCCGCACAGCCTCCAGGGGCAGTCCCTCTTCCTGGACCTCCGGAAGCGCCTGGGCAAAGGCTGTCCCGGGAGCCGAAAGCCGTACAGCGGCCAAGACGAGGATGATCGTGGAGGCGCACCAGAGGAGACCGGGTCTTGGGATCATTACGCAACGTGGAAGGGCCGCATTCCCAGGGAACACGGCCACTTGAGACAGGAGTCAGGAGTCAGGATCAAGGGGTCAATCTACCCTGGCCCGCGCATTTTATCGAGAGTTCGTCCAGCCATGGGTTGACCGATTTCTTGCTGCCATTCAGATTCAGTTCATGCGATACGCTCAGGGGCACCCCCATCATCATGGTCATCATTCCTCCCGGACGGGACGGATGGTGGTCGGGGCAGGCGCCTGAACGAGCGCAGACACAACCGATCAAGATCCAACGGCCCGTCCGGCACCCCTCGCCTGGACGGGCCGTCTTGTTTTGTGCGCCCGGCCGGAAGGGGATGGACACGACTCGGGCACCAATCCGGAGTCGGGGCGCGGCCCATCCGATCCTGGCACACAACGTCAATGAAAAGGGACAGCTCCAGATGATGCGAATTGCCATTCCGAACAAGGGACGTCTCTCCGAAGAAGCCCTGAGCCTCTTCGAAAAAGCCGGACTCCGAGCCCAGTTCCGGGCCGATCGGGCACTGGTGGCCCGTCTGGGTGACCACTTCCAGGCCATCTTCGTCCGGGCCCAGGACATCCCGGAGTTCGTGGCTGACGGTGCTGCAGAATTCGGCATCACCGGGCTCGATCTGGTTGAGGAGAACAACCGACCCGAGGTGGAGGAACTCCTGGATCTGGGCTTCGGCCGCTGCCGCCTGGTGGTGGCGGCCCGGGACGAGAACCCGGCTCAGCACCCATCGGACCTTCCGGACGGGAGTCGCGTTGCCACCTCCTTTCCCGGGTTGGCCAAACGGTACTTTGCTTCACTGGACACCGCCATCCAGGTCGTTCCGGTCTCTGGTGCTGCCGAGATTGCCCCTCATCTGGGGGTCGCCGATGTCATCGTGGACCTGACCTCCACCGGGTCCACGCTCAGGGTGAACGGCCTCCGGGAGCTGGGGACGATCCTGGACTCGTCGGCTCGACTCATCGGAAACTCCGCCGCTCTGGCCGAGGGAGCCGGCTCGCAGACCGCGACCGAACTCACTTCGGCCCTGGAATCAGTCCTGAGGGCCCAGAAGAAGCGCTACCTCATGACCAACGTCCCCAAGGCCCGCCTGGATGAGGTTCGCCAGGTACTACCGGGAATTTCAGGCCCAACCATTGTAGATGTCCTCGACCAGGGAACCTGGGTAGCTGCCCATGCGGTTGTGGACGAAGACCGGTTGTACGAGACCATCGCTGCCCTCAAGGAGCTGGGCGCCGAAGGAATCCTGGTCACGCGCATCGAGCGGCTCCTCCCATGAGGCTGGCATACGAAGGAACCGTGGAGGGGATGACCCCGGAGGACCGGGAACGTGTGGTGGACCGGCTCCCTGCGGATCCGGCCTCGTTGAGTCGAGATGTGACTGGGCTGATCCAGGAGGTCCGGGACCAGGGGGACCGAGCCCTGCGCCGGATGGCCCGGGAGCTGGACGGGGTCGAGCTCCAGGAGCTGGAGGTTCCTAAGGCTCGCTGGACAGAGGCCCGGGAAGCCCTCGCTGAACCCGTGCGCCGCGAGCTTGAGCGGTCTGCCCGGAACATTGAAGCCTTCCACCGGGCCCAGCTCCCTGACGATGTGGAGGTGGAGACGGAACCAGGGGTTCGCCTGGGTCGACGAAGCGTGCCCATCCCGGCTGTGGGGGTCTATGCGCCAGGAGGAAGGGCAGCATACCCCTCGTCCGTTCTCATGGGCGTAGTTCCAGCTCGGGCAGCAGGCGTCAACGAGATCATCGTGTGCTCGCCTCCAGGCCCATCGGGAGAACCCCCACCCGAGGTCCTGGCTGCCTGCAGCATCGCCGGGGCCACGCGCCTCTTCTCCCTTGGAGGCGCAGGCGCCGTGGCTGCCCTGGTCTACGGCACCGACTCCGTCCCCCGGGTGGACGCGGTGGTGGGCCCTGGGAACCAGTGGGTCACCGAGGCAAAGCGCCAGGTGGCCGGCCAGATTCGCATCGACTCACCCGCCGGCCCCTCCGAGGTTCTGGTGGTTGCCGGGCCCGATGCGGATCCGCCCCGGGTCGCATTGGAGCTGGTCGCTCAGGCCGAGCACGATCCCGACGCCGCCGTCGCCGCCGTGTGCTGGAATGATGAAACCCTGGATCGGATCCGGACGGCGCTGGCGGAGGAGGTCCAGAAGGCTCCCCGCCGCTCCGTGGTGGAGGAAGCTCTGGCGCGCCGAGGCGCCCTCCTCCTGGCCAGCTCCCGGGACGAGGCGCTGTCATTCTCCAGGGAGTACGCAGCCGAGCACCTGGTCCTCTTCACCCCTACCCCTCGTGAGGATCTGGAGGGCCAGACCACGGCCGGAACCATCTTCCTGGGCGGACCGTCCTCCGTGGCCTTCGGAGACTACATGACCGGAGCAAACCACGTTCTCCCCACTGCTGGCCGATCTCGTTCGTTCTCGAGTCTCTCGGTTTTGGACTTTCTCCGATTCTTTACCTGGCAGGAGCTTTCCGCGGACGGGGCTGCGCGGCTGGCTGAAGGAACCGGACTTCTGGCCGACGCCGAAGGCCTACCGGGCCACGCTAGAGCCGCCCGGGATCGGGAACGGCCTGCTACTCGGGCACGTACCAGTCGATGAGTCCCTTCCCCCGACCCGATTACCAGCCCCTGGAGCCCTACGCTCCCGACCGACGTCCCATTCCAGTGGACCTGTCGGACAACACGAATCGCTGGGGAACCCATCCGAAGGCGCTGGAGTCCGTCCGAAGAGCGGACCCGGAGGACCTGCTCCGCTATCCCCCGGTCTACGCTGATCGGCTCAAGGACGCCATCGTCAGACATTTCGACATTCCTCCAGAGTCGGTCAGCACCGGATGCGGCTCGGATGATCTCCTGGATTCCACCTTCCGGGCAGCCGGCGTCGGTGGGGAGGGAGTGGTTTACATGCCTCCCACCTTCTCCATGATAGAGATCTTTGCCCGGATGAACGGGATGTCGCCGCTGCCGGTGAATCGGCCAGGCGATCCTGGACCTCCATCGCCCTTCGGCCCCCTCCCTGACCCGGAGCGACTGCTGGAGCGGGACCCAGCCCTCATCTACCTCTGCAGGCCCAACAACCCCACCGGCGAGGTACATCCCCGGGCCTGGGTGGAGGAACTTCTGGCGGCTGTGGGCTCCGGAGG
>PWWP01000141.1 GCA_003562075.1 Gemmatimonadota bacterium | reverse complement strand
GGCTCCTTACGGAGCGCCCGGTCCACCACGTGCAGGAGGGTCTCGGGAATGTGGGGGCGAGCCTCCTGGATGGACGGAAGTGCCTCGTGTTTCTGCTTGTAGATGACGTTGTAGAGGCTCTCGCCTTCCCAGGGTTGCCGGCCGGTGAGCATTTCGTAGCCCAGGAGCCCCAGGCTGTAGATGTCGCTGCGGCCGTCCAGGTCGGCTCCGTCCACCTGCTCCGGGGACATGTAGGTGGGGGTCCCGATGGCGGTGCCGGGAAGAGTGAGTCCCGAGTCACTGTCCCACGGGCGTGCGATGCCGAAATCCGCGAGCCGAGCCAGTCCGGCGTCCTCGTCCAGATAGACGTTCTCCGGCTTGATGTCTCGGTGCACGATCCGCCGTCCGTGCGCGTATTGCAGGGCTTGACCCACCTGCCGAAGGATCCGCTCCACCTCCGGGAGGGGAAGGGGACCCTGCTTTCGGATCCGGTCCTTCAGGGTCTGGCCCGGCACAAACTGGAGGATGAGAGCCAGCCCCTTCTCACCCAGGCGCCGGGTCCCCAGGAGGAGGACGATGTTCGGGTGCTGGAGCTTTCCTACCGTGCGGGCTTCCCGCTCGAGGCGGGCGATGGCGTCGGGGTCCTGGAGGTAGGAGGGCCGGATGAGCTTGATGGCCACGTCGCGACCCAGCGCCCGGTCGCGGGCCAGGTAGACCACGGCTGTTCCGCCTCGTCCCAGCTCCCGGACGAACTCGAAGTCGTCCTTGAGCTCAGGGATCTGGGGGAGGGAGTCGGGCTGCTGGGAGCTCATGACGGCGGTGGAATGGGTTGGGCGTCGGGGGGCGTCAGGCGCGGAGGCTCAGGACGTCGCCTCGCGCAGCAGTTCAAGGCCTTCCTCGAATTCGATGGCGGCGATGGTGACATTGTCGTCGCCACCCCTCCGGAGCGCTTCCTCCCCCAGTTCCCGGGCCAGGTCCCGAATGTCCGGGATCTCCCGAACCTTGGCCAGAATGGCGTCGTCGTCCAGTACGCCGTGGAGTCCGTCGCTGCAGAGCAGAAGGACGTGGGGCTCGTCGGCGGGATAGGCCCCGAACAGGTCCAGCTCCACCTCGGGTTCGGCGCCCAGGTGACGGGTGATGGCGCTCTTCCACGGGGAGCGGCCTGCCTCCTCCGCCGACATCCGGCCCTCTCTGACGACTTCGGCCACGAAGGAGTGGTCCTGGGTGACCCGGTGAATGCCGCGGGCATCGATCCGGTATGCGCGGCTGTCACCCACGTTGGCGATCTGGTACTCGGGCCCTGTCCGAAGGAGTGCCACCAGGGTGGTGCCCATGCCTGCGGCGTCGTCGTTGGTATCCAACTGATCACGCACGGCGCGGTTGGCCGACTCTACGGCCTCCTGGAGTGATCTGCCCTCACCCAGCTCCCGGACCAGGGCGTCCACGGCGGTGTGGCTGGCCAGGCGGCCCATAGCGTGGGAGCCCATTCCGTCGCAGACCGCCAGGAGTTCCCGGCCCCGTGAGAGGCTCTTCACCACCACTGCGTCTTGGTTGCTGGGGCGTCGACCCTGGTCCGTGTACCACGAGCTCCGGAAGGGCAGGCGGTCGCGGATGTTGGGATGGCGGAAGCGAAAGACGACTTCGCCCATCTCGATGCGGTCGCCGTCGCTGAGGGCGGGGGTCTCCACGCCCGAGTCCAGGGGGGTTCCGTTGAGAACGGTGGGGTTGGTGCTGGATTCGTTCCGGAGGGTCCACCGACCATCGGTGAACCGCATCCGGGCATGGGTGCGACTCACGGTGGGAGAGCGGAGCTGGATGTGTCGGTACTGGGGCCCGTCCGAACGGCCGAACGTTATTTCCGGCTCATGCCCTGGAACCCGGACGAACCGAATCTCCTCGCCACCCTCTCCCTGCCCGTTGGCCAGAATTTCGAGTCGGCCCGGAAGGAGCTGGAGCGTCCCGTCGGGCGGGCGCTCATAGCGGATCTGGCCTGCTTCCACCTGCTGGGGAGCCGTCGCCTCCGGCGTTCGAGAGGCGCGGGGAGCAGAGATGGGTGGCGTGCCGTCGTCGGGGCGAGCCTCCGGGGCACGCTGGCGGGGTTCACTTCCCCGCGCTCGGATGGCCCGGCTCTCGCTTGCCGTTGGAAATACGAGAAAGGGTGTGCCAGAAGGCGCTCCAGCCCCGTGGTGGCCCTGACGGGTGCGCACGAACCAAGTGCCGGCCAGGATCAGGAGGATGACCGTCATGGAGAGGGTTGCGATCTCCCACTCCGCCAGGAAACACCCCACCTGTCCGAGCCCCGTGGGGGTCCCAGTGGGGCACAGAAACCCCAGGACGGAGGCGTCTGTGGCGGGTTGCTGGAGCATCACGTTTTCCAGGGCGACAGGTGGTTCGGTGCCAAGCAGAGGTCTCGTGAACTCTCAAACCTGGCCGAGGCCGGATGCGGGGTCATCCCCGTCCGATGCTAACGGTACCCACATGCACCAATCATACCACGGCAGAGGGGGTGTTGGATCCCTGGCGGCCTGGGATCCGTCGCAGGGTGCCGTGTCGAGATCGGAGAGTCTCCGTTGTGGGTTGCCCGGGCGGTCAGGATTCGGGTTCCTCTTCGGGGGCGGGAGGAGCGTCTCCGTTACGGGTGGATTGGGCTACTGCCCTCCCTCCTCCACGAACTCGATAGTGGGTTTGTCGTCCAGCGTGGTGCCGTCAGCGGTGACGGTGACGGTTACCTCTTCGGGGGCGCTGTTTCTCACCCGGAAGGTGTAGGTGCCGGCGGTGCTCGTTTCCCTCACCGGGGTGCGGCTTGCCGTGGTGCTCTCGGTGCCGTTGACGGTGAGGGTCATCTTGAAGTGTCCGGGAGGAACCCCGCCCACGGGATCGTCCTCGGCATTCCTCAGCTCCACGGTGACAGTGGAGGCGTCCTCGCCGTCGGCCAGGACATCGCTGTCGGGGTCCGCCTCGACGCTGGACTCGGAAGCGGAGATCTTACCTCTACCGGCTGTGGCGATGAACGTCACGGACTCACTTACCCCGTCGGCGCTGGCGGTGAGGGTTTGCTCCCCCACCTCGTCGCCCAGGGTCCAGGTGGTGGAGGCCTGGCCGTTTGAGCCAGTGGTGGAGCTGGTTGGGTCGGCCGAACCGTCGTCGTCGGGATCCCAGGTGACGGCGACCCCGCTCACCGGGTCGCCCTGGCCGTCGGTAACTCTCACCACCAGGGCGTCGTCCAGCGCCTCACCCACCGTGCCCTCCTGCCTGTTGCCGGAGACGATGGTGAGGGTCGGCTCGGCGTCACCCGCCACGAACTGGATGGTGGGTTGATCATTGAGGGTCGTGCTGCGGGCGGTGACGATCACGGTGACCACCTCGGCGGTGGTGTTGGTGACGTCGAAGGTGTAGGTGCCGGCAGTGGAGGT
>PWWP01000253.1 GCA_003562075.1 Gemmatimonadota bacterium | reverse complement strand
GGACCACGCTGGAGAAGGGGCTCTCGGCCCTGGCTGCCGAGTGTGAACGAAGGGTGACCGAAGGTGCGGGGGCGAAGAACCCCTGACGAGCCTGAAGCCGAACACCCCCATGCGCCACCCTAGCGGCCCCTGACCCTGCGGAGACTCCAACGTGGTACAACCCGATGATGACCGTCCCCCGCTCATCCCACAGCTCAACCACTCATCCCCCTTCCCTTCCGTCCATCCCAGGAGGTGAGCGGTCAGGTTTCCGTCTCTCCATCGTTATGGTGCAGAACCGGAACCGAACGGAGCACTGGGCTTCCCGGCTTGGAGGGTGTGGACGTATGGAGCAGAGAACGGATAGAGGCGTGCAGGTGCGGTGAGTTGCCGCTTTCCTCCTGGATCTCCTGGTTCGGAGGGCGCCTCACGGCCCGCATGGACGGGGGGATGGAGGTGGGTCTCTCGCGGCGGAAGAGCAAGGAGTTCCGGGAGCTCATGAGCGTGTAGAGGTCTGATCGGGAAGTGGGGCAAGCAGGAGGTCGTGCAGGCCTTCGACGAGGATGCCGCCCGCCACTGAGCCGGATGGCTACCACCTATGGGGTTCCGTGCTCCTCAAGGGATGCTCGAACCCGTCTCCTCCCCGGTGGCGAGACCCACCCTCCACAACCACGGTCACCCACTCCCCGTCCACGGAGACCCGGAGCCTCCGGGTCCGCTCCCAGTAGGTGATCCTCTCCGGAATCCCAACAAAGCTTCCCCGACTCCCGGCCTCCCGGTCTGGATTGCGGGCCTCAGGGGGGAGATGGGGGAGGACCGAACTGGTGCGCCAGACCACCCCCTCCACAGCCCCCTCCGGCGGGCCCCCCGAGTGTCCGAAGAGGAGGGTCTCCAGGGCGGGCCCGGTCTCATGCGGGCGGGCGTGGGTCCGGTAGGCCAGGGTCCGGCGCCACGGCTCACCCATCATCCCGGCCAGCCAGAGGGGTTCCAGGAGACCCGGGCCCTCGACGTGGTCCAACACCGGGGCCCAGCCTTCCTCCTGGGCCAAACGGTCCACGGCCTGCACCACCGGGTGCTCCACCACCCCGCTGCCCACCCGGGCTCGGACCCCGCTCCAGACGATGGCCAGCAGCACGACAAGGGCCAGGCAGGCGAGGGTGGCGGCCCGGACCCATCCATCCCGACCCGTGAGCCGATTCCTGGATCCCATCATCCCCTCCTTGGTTCGGGCCACGCGTGTCCGGTGCGGTTCCATCTACGAGGAGCTGGGGCCCCGGGTTTCGGGGCAGGGCTCATGGCGGTGCAGGTGGCGCGGATGACGGGGCTCGCCCCACCTTTCCGGTAGACAGCTCATCCTCCGGTAGACGGCTTGTCCTCCGGTAGACAGCTTGTCCTCGCTTTCCGGCCATTGCAGTTCCTCAGCCTACGAGGGCAGGCCATCAGCTTCCACCCCCAACAGCGAACCCTAGTGCGAGCTTCCAGCCTCCTTGCCGGCGCCCTCCTGTCTGTCCTGCTCCTCCTTCCCGCCTGTGGGGATGGGGGTGAGGCCGACCCTGCGGTGGCTCAGGATCCCCTCCTCCGACCGGGCCAGTTGGTTGATCCGGCTCCGGACCGGTTCCAGGTCGAGTTCCAGACGACGGCCGGAGACTTCGTGGTGACGGTGGAGCGGGCGTGGGCTCCCATGGGAGCAGATCGGTTCTACAACCTGGTTCAGGCCGGTTACTACGACGACACCCGGGTCCATCGGGTGGTTCCGGGTTTCATGGCCCAGTTCGGGCTCCACGGCGACCCCCGGGTCAACCAGGTCTGGGGCCGGGCCCTGATCCAGGACGATCCAGTGGTGGAGTCCAATCTTCGGGGCCGGATCACCTTTGCCAAGGCCGGCCCGAATTCTCGGACCACCGAGGTCTTCATCTCGCTGGTGGACAACGTCCGCCTCGATGACGACGGATTTGCTCCCTTTGGTGAGGTCACCCAGGGGATGGAGGCCGTGGACGCCTTCTACGGCGACTACGGCGACGGCCCACCGCGTGGGGATGGGCCCTACGCCGCCATGGCCCGTGCCCGGGGCAACGAGTACCTGGACGAGGAGTACCCGGAGCTGACCCGGATCATCGAGGCCAGGGTGATGGATGAGGGGGTCCGGTGACGTCGCCGATCAGGGGGGAGAGTCAGGACGGATCGAAGAACGGAGTCCAGATGTAATTATAATGTATACATTATAATTACCGGTTTTTGGGGTGCGCTGGAAGGATCCGGGGTCAGGCATCGCATAGAAGCGGAGGCAGGGAGGGGTGCAACCGGTCCTCACCGGACACCACCCACCTCTCCTTGCCCGCCCAGGATCGGCTCCCTACGTTGCCCTCCGCTCGCCGGGGGCGCTCGAATCGGCCGGTGCCGCCGCGCCCGGGCGTTCAAATCTCCCCCGCCTCCCGTGTGCGGCCCCGACCCCGAGCCTGCTACCGCCCGTTGCCCTCCCCTTCCCCGCCCCCAACGATCCGAGCCCTCCTTGGCGAGGCCTGGCGCGAACTTTCCCAACTGGATTCCAGGGTGTGGCGGACCCTCCGCGGCCTCGGGAGACCGGGAAGGATGGCACGGGACTGGGTGAAGGGGGAGCGGGGCCGGTACCTCTCCCCGATCCGAGTCTACCTCCTGGCCAGCGCCCTCTACTTCGTCGTGGGGGGCGACCCCTTCCTTTCTGCCCTCGTCCAGTCGGACCTGGTCGAGCTCGTCCCTGATTCCAGTGTCGTAGGGCTCTCCGCCGAAGGCGTCCGATCGGCCCTCCAGCGGCAGACCATGGGCTGGATCTCACTCCTCCGCTTCCTCACCCTCATCCCCATCGGGTTCCTTCTCGCAGGACTTGCTCCTGGCTCCGGGCCTCGCCTGGCCCCGGCACTCGTACTCACCATGCACATGTACACGGTGAGCTTCCTCCTCATGGTGGTGCTGAGCCTGGCGTACTCCCTCGTTGGGTTCGAGCCGACCACGACCACGCCTGAGACCTTCGGCCTCGCGCACTTCGGGTTCGAGCGGTGCCTGGTGGGAGCTTGGCTGATCTTCGGGATCCGGGTTCTCTGGCGTCGCCGCTGGCTCCTGGCGGTGAGTGGAGGGGTGGTCGTGGCTGTCGTGGACCTCCTTCTCCTTTTTGTGGCCTTCGGGCTCGGGGTGGGGGCCATGGGAAGCTGGCTCGATCCGACGCTGGGACCACTGGAGCCCCAGGGGGCACGGCCCGGTATCTAAGGATGGGGCGCGGGTCGCTTGCACTTCGTCTCCGAGGCACACCTCCGGACGAACTGGAGGGGAGCCCTGTGAGACAGCGGGCCACCTGGCTCAGTCCGCCTCCGTCGCCTCCAGAAGTGCGAGGAACCGACGTTCGACCGCTCTCAGTTCACGGGTCTTCCCGGGATCGATCTCCGAGAGGAGGTTCGGGAGCGTTCC
>PWWP01000315.1 GCA_003562075.1 Gemmatimonadota bacterium | reverse complement strand
CCCTCCACGCCAATACCCCTCGGGACGCCCTGAACCGGCTGGGGACCATGGTCTCCATGGCCAACCTGAATCTTCCGGACCGGGCCATCCGCCAGCAGATCGTGGGGGGGATCCAGATCGTCATCCAGCTCAGCCGCCTCCCCGACGGGACCCGGAAGATCGTCTCCGTATCGGAGATCACCGGGACGGAGGGAGAGATCATCACCATGCAGGACCTTTTCGTCTATGAGCGGGAGGGGATCCTGGAAGACGGGACGGTGAAAGGAAGGTTCAAGCCCACGGGGATCCGACCCAAGTTCGCCGACCTCCTCAAGGCCAGGGGCGTGGAGTTCGACGGGGCCACCTTCTTCGATGTGGGAGATCCGGCCCGCAAGGGTGACGGGGGCCGGGGGAGGAGCTGGATCTCATGACCGAGTCCATCTGGCTCCCGGCGGTCCTGGTCTTTGTCGCGGCGGTCTTTCTCACCCTGGCCACGGCCATGATTTCCGAAGCCATCCGGAGCTGGTCGCGCCGGCGGGAGGTGGCCCGGAGGGTCAAGCCCGTTCTCTCGGGCCAGGTTCGGAGAGGGGGAGACGTCCATGACCTGGTGAAGGCGGAAGAAGATGGGGGACTCATGGGACTGGCCACCAGGCTGGTGCCGGGCCTTCGGGGGCTTGGGGGCTTCCTGGAGCAGGGCCGCCTGGACTGGGGACCCCAGACGTTCCTTGTCCTGACCCTGGGCCTGGGGCTCGCACTCGGCCTCACCGTCCTGCTTATGGCGGGATCTCTTCTCTGGTTCGCCGTGGCGGCCATGCTCGGTGCGGCTCTGCCGTATTTCTATGTGTCCAACCGGCGAAAGAAGCGGTTCAAGCAGTTTGAGGAGGAGTTCCCCGAGTCCATCGACCTCCTTACCCGGGCCATCCGGGCCGGCCACCCCCTTACCTCGGGCATGGGGATGGTGGCGGACGAGGGACCGCCGGAGGTGGCCGCCGAGTTCCGCCGGGCCTTCGAGGAGCAACGGTTCGGCATTCCCTTTGAGGAGGCCCTACTGGGGATGGTGGACCGGACGGACCTGGTGGACGTGCGGATCTTCGCCATCGCCGTCTTGGTGCAGCGGGAGGTGGGGGGAAACCTGGCGGAGATCCTGGACAACCTGGCCCACACCGTCCGTCGGAGGTTCTACCTGCGACGGCAACTTCGCATCTATACGGCCCAGGGCCGAATGACCGGGTACGCTTTGGGCGCCCTCCCCATCGTGGTCGGGTTCGTCCTCTTTCTCCTCAACCGGGAGTACGTCATGCTCCTGTTTACTCACATGGTGGGACAGGTCCTCGTGGTCTTGGCGGTGATTCTTCAGATTCTGGGGGTGCTGTGGATAAGGAACATCATCAACATCGATATATGATGGGACCTGGCCCGTGGTCTATTTGATTGCTGCAGGCGTCGCCCTTTCCGTCGGGCTCATGGTGGTGGCCGTGGCCAGCCTCCTTCCGGCTCAGGGCAGGCCCTCCCGGTCTCGCTTGGTGGAACTGGGGCTGGACGACACCTTTTCCCGGGACGCCGCTGCCCGGAGGAGTCGGGCCAGGAACCGGACCAAGGAGCTCCTGGCCTACCTGGGACAGAAGATCGACACCCCAAAGCGGCAGTGGGGACCAGTCCGGACCCGCCTTATCCACGCCGGATACCGGGAGCCCTCGGCGCTGCCCATCTTCCTGGGAGGTCGCATCCTGGCTGCCGGCGTTCTTTACTTCTACGGAGTGCTCATCGGCATCGCCCTGGGTGTCGGGGGCGGGATGGCCATCTTCCTGGGCCTGTGGGGAGCGGCTGCGGGGTGGGTGATCCCGAACTTCCTTCTCAGTGCCCGCATCGCCAAGCGCCAGAAGGCCATCCAGAAGCTGCTTCCCGACGCCGTCGACCTTTTGGTGATCTGCGTGGAGGCGGGGTTGGCCCTGAACCAGGCCTTCCAGCGGGTGGCAGTGGAGATGCGCCACGCCGGTGAGCTTCTCACCACCGAGATCTCTCAGATGAACCTGGAGATCCGGGCCGGGACTCCCCGGGATCAGGCCCTCATGGGTCTCGCGGACCGTACCGGAGTGCCGGACCTGCGCTCCCTGGCCGTCATGCTCGTTCAAACGGAGCGGTTCGGCACCTCCATTGCCGACTCCCTCCGGATCCACGCCGACACCATGCGGACCAAGAGACAGCAGCGGGCCGAGGAGGCCGCCGCCAAGACCACCATCAAGATGGTGTTCCCTCTGGCCATCTGTATCTTTCCCGCTCTCTTCGTGGTGATCTTGGCACCTGCCCTCATCCAGATCATTGAGGGCCTGTCGGGCATCGGGCGTTGACACTCATGCACATCACCAACCGGACCCGCAACACCCTTCTGGGAACCAGGGTGAGACCCGCTACCAGCTTCTGGGATCGCCTGCGGGGATACATTGGCCGAGCCCGGCCGAAGCAGGGAGACGGGATCCTCCTGGTTCCCTGCGATGCCATTCACACCTGGTGGATGTCTTTCGACCTGGACGTCCTCTTCTTGGACGACCGGGGGCAGGTCCTGGAACTGGTCCGGTCCCTCCGCCCCTTCAAGCGCACCCGGAAGGTACCTGGAGCAAGGTACGTTTTGGAAGTGCCGCCGGGAACCATCGACGCCTCCGGGACCCGGGTGGGGGACGACCTGTCCTGGCAAGACCGGGTGCCCTATAGCATTTCCCTCCTCTCTCCCCATTCCGGCGAGGATGCTCCTACCTCCATCACGAAAAGGAGGCGTACTGGATGACGGACGTGGATCTCTCCCTGGCCCATGCCGCTGCGGTCCAGGATCCGGACAGTGGGACCGAGACTCCCGCTCCACCCGCCCCCCAGTCCCTGGCGGAGGCGGGGCTCTCGGATTCCCAGGTTCTCACCCTCCTCCTGAAGACGCTTTACCAGCAGGGAGCCCTCACGGGGCACGAGCTCGCCGAGAAGGTGGCCCTTCCCTTCGTGATCCTGGACGACGTCCTCCTGACGGCCAGCCAGAGGCACTTCGTGGAGGTCCTGAGCGCCACGGGCCACAGCCGAAGCGGATACCGGTTTGAGCTCACCGACGAGGGGCGGGCACGGGCCCAATCGGCCCTGGCCGCCAGCCGCTATGTGGGACCCGCTCCCGTTCCCCTGGATCAGTTTTGGAGCTGGGTCCGGCGCCAGTCGGTGAAGAACACCCGGGTCTCTCGGGAGGTGCTCCGGGCCGCCTTCAGCGACCTGGTTCTCCCCACGGAGGTCATGGACGCCCTTGGGCCCGCCGTGAACTCCGGGGCCTCCATCTTCCTCCAAGGGGCCCCGGGCAACGGGAAGACCTCCATCGCTGACCGGTTGGGGGCCCTCATCTCCACGGAGATCTACCTGCCCTACTCCATCATCGTGGACGGCCACATCATCGTGGTCTATGACCCCGTCT
>PWWP01000175.1 GCA_003562075.1 Gemmatimonadota bacterium | reverse complement strand
TGGGGCGGCAGGCCGCCGCCTCCGGCGTTGGCTCGCCTGGACGTAGCTCGTCCGCTATGCCAGCGGCGAGCCGCCTTGGACCCAGCGGCCTGGCGCTCCCAACGGCGGTCGCTCCTGTGCTTCCATAGCCTTTTAGTAAGTTAGGGGCAAAGAGTCCCAACGGAAAGAGTCGACTCCCGGGGCCCCCGATAACAGGAGGAAGTCGGTCCGAACATGCCAAGCTGATCCTGGGGGCCTCCTCAGTCCACGGCCGACTTGAAGAGGGACAAAGTGTCCCCATCGGGACAGGTCGGTCATATCACGTCTCCATGAATAATCCGGTCCAGAACCGCCGGTGACCGCGGAACGTTCCAGGGGTCCCAGAGTCAGAGAGCCCTGGGATCACTAGCCTTGCCGGGTCCAGCAGCAGGCCGTTCGACAGAACCACGTCGGGAAAGTATGGAGCATCAAATTACGGCACGATCCTTGTTTCAATCAGAGAGGTGGCCAGAGGCTCGCTCCTGCGATCCGGCCGGACACCACCAAACCAGCTCACACTACAGCACATATGGAGCTTTCAGTCATGCGCACCGTTCGCGATATCATGCAGACCGATGTCATCTCTGTTCGAAAGGGGACGAGCGTCCAGGAACTCGTCCAGATTCTGGATGAGGAAGGTATCAGCGGCGTCCCCGTTCTGGATTCAGGCGGCTCCGTACTGGGTGTGGTCTCTCGCACCGACGTGGTCCGGCTCGCCGCGCGTGAGCCAGAGATCCCCCTGGCCGAAGCCTTCTGGGAGGGCATCGGTCGCGAGAGCGAGGATGACACCGACCCCGACTCCTACTTCATGGCCCCTGAGAGTTCGGTCATGCTCGTGCCGGGAGGCGCCGGGCTGTCGTCTCTGGCCTTCGACGAGATCACCGTGGATGAGATCATGACACCAGTGGCCTTCAGCGTGGATCCGGAGATGGCCGTCCGGGAGTTGGCCGAGTTCCTGGTCCATGGCCGAATCCACCGGGCTCTCGTCCTGGAAGAGGGTCGGTTGATCGGGATCGTCACCGCCTTCGACCTCCTTCGTATCATGGCCGGAGACGTTGCGGACTGAATGCCCGGCACATACCAACGAGAACCAAGGGTGTCCCCCATGCAGAAGACGTTGCCATCCCGCCCCCAGGGCGCTGGTCCTTCCGGCCGGCCGCAAGGTGGTCCGCCAGCCGCGAAGAGCCCCGACGGCTGGGCAGTGGGGGCGGTAGGGGAACTGGCCGGCAGCATCGCTCGGGAGATCGGGTCCCCCTTGACGGCCATCGAAGTGGCCGTGGACCGTCTTCAGCGCCGGCACACGTCCCCATCCCGTGACGAGCCGGCAGTGGAGCTTCAGGTAATCCTGGAGCAGAGCCATCGCCTGGCCGGTCTGGCCCGGACCCTTCTGTCTCTGGCCAGGCCGGTGGAGGGTCGTCGCCGTCCCTTCCACCTGGATCGGGTGGTGGATGACGTGTTGAACTCCCGGCGTTCCGAGCTGGATCTGGGAGGGATCCGACTGGAGCTTCGACATGAAGAGCCGGGGCTGGAAGTGGAAGCAGATCCCCATCAGCTCCGGGAGGCCCTGGGGACGCTCCTGGAGAACGCCCGGATCGCGTTGGGCGACTGGGATGGCCCCCGAACCATTCACGTCCATACAGGAACCCTGGAAGGCGAACGGGTCTTCGTTCGAATCCAGGACACGGGTCCAGGCGTGCCCCTGGGACAGGAGGAGCACATCTTCCTGCCCTTCGTGTCAGGGTGGGGAAGGGAAGGGATCGGGCTGGCCCTCTGCCGAATCGCCCTTCTCGGCCAGGGGGGTGAAATCTTCCTGGAGGAGCAGGCGAAGGAGGGGAACGGGGCCGCCTTCATCCTCATCCTGGGTACAGGACCCGACGGGTGCGACGATTGAGGTTGTCGACCCACCCCAGGAGACCATGGGTAAGCCTGCGTGACGGTGGGAACCCAGGGGGTGCCCCTCCCTTCTCCCTGGACGCCAGGCCGGGTGATCGTGCCTCCCTTCTTCGGATGGGAGACCCGTCATCTTCGATCAACACAGGAGAACCATGCTGAGAGATTCCAGTGATACGGGCGTATCCAGTAGCCCTCCGAGAGTCCTGGTCGTAGAGGATGAGGAGGTCATCCGCGAACTCCTGGTTCCCACCCTCAAGGAGGAGGGGTATCGAGCCGATGCCGTGGGCTCCGGTGAGGAAGCCCTCAAGGCACTGGACACCACACTTTTCGACGTGGTGCTCCTGGACCTGAACCTGCCGGGAATGCACGGGATGAACGTCCTCTCGGCGGCACCGGCCACCCAGACCGACGCTCAGTTCATCGTCATGACGGCCTTCGGGACTGTGGACACCGCGGTGGAGGCCATGAAGCTGGGTGCCTTCGACTACGTCAATAAACCGTTCCGAACCGAAGAACTCCTCCTTACACTGAAGCGGGCGCTGGAAGAAACGGAACTCCGCCGGGAGGTGGCCCGACTCCGCGCTCAGAGCGAGGAAGGGTTTCGGGGGAAGATCATCGGGAAGACACCTCCCATGCAGCGGGTCTTCGACCTCATCGAGCGGGTGGCACCCACCCGGGCCACGGTCCTCGTCACCGGCGAGACCGGCACGGGAAAGGAGTTGGTGGCCCGCGCCATCCACGACGTGTCCGATCGATCCCGCAAGCCGTTCGTCCCCGTGAATTGCTCAGCCCTGACCGAGACATTGCTGGAATCCGAACTCTTCGGTCATCGGAAGGGGGCCTTCACCGGTGCCATTCATTCGAAGCGGGGACTCTTTGAGTCGGCCCAGGGGGGAACGCTCTTCTTGGACGAGGTCTCCACCATCAGTCCCTCGACCCAGGTGAAACTCCTGCGGGTCCTGCAGGAGCGGGTCATCACACCAGTGGGCGGAACGGAACCCGTGCCCGTGGATTTCCGCCTGGTAGCGGCCACCAATGAAGAGCTGGAGGCGAACGTCCGAAGTGGTGAGTTCCGGGAAGACCTCTACTATCGGATGAACGTCTTCCCCATCCGGGTGCCTCCGCTGCGAGAACGAAAAGAAGACATCCCTCTCCTGGCCAACGCCTTCCGCATCCGCTTCGCCGAGGAAAACGGGGTGGAAGCGCCCCCCATCCTCCCCGACACCCTCAGCCGGATGATGGCCTACGACTGGCCCGGAAACGTACGGGAACTGGAGAACGTGATTGAGCGGTCACTGATTCTTCATCATGGAGCCCGATCCCTCCCCTTCGAGCCGGCGGCAGGCCAGGCCGTCTCAGGAAACGGGCAGGGAAGGGACCTCCTGGGCCGCGCAAGGGCAGAGCGGTGGGACCTGGACCGGTTGGAACGGGAATATATTCTGGAGGTCCTGGACGAGGAGGGGTGGCACCAGGCCCGGGCCTCGGATATCCTCGGCATCAACCGTCGAACCCTCTACAGAAAACTCAAGCGATACCGGGAGGAAGGTCTCCTTCCGGAATCGCCGGTCCACAGTTGAAGCTTCCCCTGCTGAGCCCAATGGATTCCATGCAGACCCCTCGACTGCAGTTCCGAAATCTTCCGGCCACCCACGCCAGGGACATTCTGTCTCGAAACCACCTGGGCCGACTAGCCTTCACCTTCCGTGACCGGGTGGATATCCGGCCCATCAGCTATAAGTTCAAGAAGGATTGGATCTTTGGGCGGACGGCCCCTGGAGAGAAGATCCTGACCATCCGGCACCACCGCTGGGTCGCGTTCCAGGTGGATGAGGTGGAAGACGACCGGAACTGGGTGAGCGTGATCGTTCACGGCCCTCTCTACCTCCTGGACGAGGCTGAAGGACAGGACCAGACGGAGCTTCAGGAACGAGCCAGGGTCGCCGTCCAGGAAATGGACCCCCTGGCGTTCACGGAGGAGGACCCGGTCCCTGAACGCTCCATCCTCTTCGGAGTCGCCGTGGAACACCTGAGCGGCCGAGAGGCGCGGATCGGATCGTCACTGCCCTGACGATGACCCTCCAGCCCGCTGAAAACCGAGGTGGATTGCCTCACTCCCCTCCTCCCATCATCTTTCCGGCCGCCTGAGGCCAGGGTTGCCGTCAGCACCCTGGCTCCGTTCCATGGGAGGACCGTGGTGGCCAGACGTTTCCAGATCATCCTGAATCCCAACGCCGCTGGAGGTCGGGGCCGACGCGTTCAGTCCGACCTGGAAGTCAGCCTGGCCACGGAAGGTGTCGACCACACGCTTCAGGTGACTCGCCATCCAGGACACGCCCGAACCCTGATCGAGGAGTGGAGTGGACCTGAGGAGCGTCGAGTCCTGGTCGTAGGTGGAGACGGTACGCTTCACGAGGTCGCCAACGGGATTCTCTTCAGCGGGCAAACTGGTGTGGAGCTGGCCATCCTCCCGGTAGGAACCGGCAATGACTTCCACCGGATGGTTCGTGGATCGGGGGAGCTCCCTCAGGCTCTGGATGCCCTCCTCCACGGAACGAGCCGGCTCTTCGAGGTAGGGCGGGCTCGGTGGGAAGGCGGGGAGGAATACTTCGTGAACCTCATGGGTGTGGGGCTCGATGTGGCGGTCCTCCAGCGCCGACATCGGTTCTGCCGACTCCCCGGACTCTTCCAGTACCTGGCGGCCCTGGGGTCAGCCATGGTGGGCTTTCGTCAGATCCCTCTCCGACTCACCGTTGACCTGGCCGATGGTGATCAGGCCACCTACTCGGGTCGAACCCTCCTGTCGGCCATCACCGTAGGACCTTCTGTCGGGGGCGGGTTCCTCCTCTCTCCCGATGCGCGCCCCGATGACGGCACGCTGGATCTGTTCATGGCCCAGGAGATGGGTCTGGGTGGGGTACTGCGGCACCTCCCCAGGGTGATCCGGGGTAACCATGCCGGAAGCCACGAATTGACCATGGAACGGATAATCGGCGCACGCCTGGAACCAATGGACCAATCGCCGTTGTACTTCGAACTGGATGGGGAGCTCATGCCCGAAGCTGTTTCGTACCTGGAGATCGAGGTGATCCCGGCAGCCCTGCGAATCCTGGAAGCCGCCTCACCCTCCATCCAGGCCAGGCCCGACGGCACCGGGCCCGGAAACAAGGATGGCGCCTGACCGTGGCTTTGTTGCCCCTACTCACGCCTCGGACCCTGGCCCCCCTGCTCCTGGCCGTGGGCCTGCTGGCAGTCGGGCCCCTGGCGGGTCAGACCGGTGACGAGCTTCACCCTGAAGTCTCCTCACCTCTGATCGTGGATACCATCCCCCTCCTGGAAGAGCCCCAGCCTGAGCTTGGCGAGGTTCCCCAGGTAACCCCCGGCGGAGCATTCGTCCGCTCCATGGCCCTCCCTGGCTGGGGACATGCCGCTACGGGAGCCCACTTCCGGGGAGCCTTCTACGTGAGCGCCCAGTCCGGGGCGGTCTGGATGCTTTCCAAGTCGCTGGCAGCCCACCGGGAGGCGAGACGCTTCCGATCTCAGGAGCTTCGGGCGGTCCGGGAGAGCCTTCAGGCCTCAGGGATATCAGACCCGGACTCCCTCCGCGTCCTGGCAAACGGCGACCCCAGGGTGGAGGAGTGGGACGAACTCATCGAATCCCGCTCGAATCAGGTGGAGGACTGGGTGGCCGCATCCCTCTTCATCCTTCTCCTGCAAGCCACCGACGCATTCGTGGCCGCCCATCTCATGGACCACCCGGAACCCCTGACGATGACGGTGGCGCCCCACCCCACCGGCGGGTGGGACGTAGGAGTCAGGTGGCCAACGAGTCGCCTACCTCATCCATGGCGATGACCCCTTTGGATTCGTCCCAGGATGACAAGCGAATCGGGCCATCCGGAGGAAAGGTCAGGAAGCTCTGATGCTGGAGCCAGTCGCCGGAGTTCAGGTAATAGCGCCCGGGAACGATCTCCATGCAGGAAGGTCGGTGGGTATGACCAAGGAGGACGGCATCCAGGGAGTCATCCTCTTCCAACTGCAGCGAAGCCCAGCTCCGCAACTCCATCTCCCGGGAGGAAGGAGGATCTTCCTCGGCTTCGGTCCGGAGCTCGGTCCGAGAGACGTGCCGGGCGACCCGGGCTCCGATGTCGGGGTGAAGCCAGCGAAAGGCCCACTGGGTGAAGCGTCCTCGAAGGACCGTTCGGAGCGCTCGATATCCCAGGTCCCCTCGACCCAATCCATCGCCATGAGCGATGAGGCAACGACGACCGGTCAGCTCCAGCGTCACCGGTTCCCGATGGAAGTGGACGCCGATCTCGTCGGTGAGGAAGGTCCCTCCCCACCAGTCGTGGTTCCCTCCGACCAGGTGGACCGGAAGGCCATCGTCCACCAAGTCAGCAAGGATCCCCAGAGTCCGGCTATACCCTCGTGGGATGACCGACCGGTATTCGAACCAGAAGTCGAAGAGGTCTCCATTGATGACCAGGAGTGAGCCTCGCTCCCCAGCCCACCGGAGCCATCCATGGAAGGCTTCTTCGGCAGCCTGGGGCACGGCGCCCAGGTGAACATCGCTGGTGACGAATGCGGATCCTTGTCTCATAGGGCCTCAAGGTATGTCCGGGAGAGAGGGGGGGGAACCCGAGGAAACAAGAGCCCACTGGTCCCTCCGCCCGGTCCGGTTATCTTTCTTTGCTTTCAGGGGTGAGGGATCCCCCCTCACCATTCCGGTGTCCCATCCATGAAGCCAACGACCCAGTGACCCCTGCGGACCGAGACGTGGAGATCCCCACCATGCGCCCTTCAGGAAGACCGTTCCTCCCCCTCAGCCGTGGAGGACGGGTGGGGTCCCTCGTCTCAGCCCTTCTCATCCTGGTTCTGGCCACGGGTTGTGGCGGTGGTCCGCCGGCAGAGGACCCCCGACCATTGGACGCCGGTCAACTGGCGTCCAATGCCGAGCGGGCTTCTTCCCTGGATGCCCCTTACCGCCTCGTCTTCGAGTGGTCCCTCACCGAGCCGGGAATGCGGATGCAGGGACGGGGCGTGGCCCGGATCGAGCCCCCATATCGGGCTCGCCTGGATCTCTTCTCCCGGAATGGCGAGCGAATCACTTCCGCCGCGCTGGTCGACGGAGACCTACGGGTCCCGGAGGGACTTCCGACCTTCCTTCCGGAGGCCACCATGTTCTGGGCTTCACTGGGGGTATTCCGCCCCGCCCGGGGAATGGGCCTGGTCGGGGGACGCTGGCACCGGGATGGGCTGGCTGAACTCCACTATAGACCCGGCGGAGACGCAGACCTCCTGATCCGACTCACCCGGAATCGGATCCAGGAAGTCATCCAACAGACCAATGGCCAGGTAGTGGAGGAGCTACGGCTGCGCATGGAGGAGGACGAGCGCTTCCCCCGGCGAGCCACGTACCGGGACATGAGACAGACCCGAGAGCTGACCATGACGCTGGAGAGCGTCGAGAATGTGGAATCCTATCCTTCTGACATCTGGGAGCCCCGCCGTTAGAACCGGTCCGCTCCTGCCCCTGTTGGCACTGGCAATGGTGGGTCTCTCCGGCTGCCTGTATACCTTTCAGGCAGGCGCCGGGCTCCCCTCTCACATCCAGACCATGGCCGTCCTTTCCTTCGAGAATGAAACGAGCCGCTTCGAGCTGACCCAGGAGGTCCACCAGATCCTCCAGGCCGAGCTTCCCCAGCAGTTCGGTGTCCGAACCGCCAGTGAGGAGTACGCCGACGCCATCGTCCGGGGCACGATCCGGAGTTATGCAGTGGACGCTCCCTCCTACCGGGCGAGCCCCGACGGAAGGGGGGCCCAGGTTCTGGAGCGCCAGGTCTCCATCACGCTCCACGTCGAAATAGTTGACACAGTCAACAATATGATCCTCTGGGACAATTCGAGCTTGAGGGTGAATGGGGAGTATGCCGAGGAGACGGAGGTGGAGGAGGACGGCAGGCAACTGGCCATGACCCGTCTCGTCCAGAACGTAGTCGACGGCATCCAGTCCAACTGGTGACGGCTCCTGCCCCCCTCCGGCTGGGAACCCGGGGCTCCCTCCTGGCCACGACGCAGAGCGCCTGGGTTGCCGAGCGCCTCACGGCGGCAAGCGGACGACCCGTGGAGCTGGTCACCATCCGGACCACCGGGGACCAGATCCAGGACCAACCCCTTTCGGCCATTGGCGGCCAGGGGCTCTTCACCCGTGAACTCGACCGAGCACTCCTGGAAGGGGAGGTGGACCTGGCCGTCCATTCCCTGAAGGACCTCCCCACGATCCTGGCCGAGGGTGTGGTCCTGGGCGCCGTGCCCCAGCGGGAGGACGTTCGGGATGTGCTCATCGGGCCTCAAGAGCATCCTGTGACCCTGGAGTCCCTCCCGGCTGGAGCTCGAGTAGGCACCGGTTCACTCCGGCGCCGAGCCCTGGTCCTGGCCTTTCGGCCAGACCTGGAGGTCCAGGGAATCCGGGGGAATCTGGACACCCGGATTCAGCTCGTAGAAGAGGGGAAATACGATGCCATCGTCCTGGCGGCCGCAGGGGTGCGACGGCTGGGGTGGACGGACCGGATCCACGAACACCTGGATCCGGCCAGCTGGCTGCCTGCCCCAGGGCAGGGGGCTCTGGCCGTCGTGGTCCGAGAAGGAGATGGGGAAACGCTCGCCCAGGTCCGGACTCTGGACCACCTGCCCACCCGGGCTGCGGTGGCTTCGGAGCGATGGCTCATGCACCGGCTGGAGGCAGGGTGCCAGCTTCCCGTCGGCTCCCTGGGCTTGCCCTTTGGCGGCGGCATGCGCCTGAGGGGAATCGTGGCAGCCCCCGATGGATCCCGAGCTGTGCATTCGGCGGCTACGGGGGCCCAGGACGACCCGGAAGCCCTGGGGTTCCAACTGGCGGACCGGCTCCTTGCCATGGGTGCTGACTCCATCCTGGCGTCGCTGGATCCCGAACTCCGACCCAGGTCGTGAAGCTGCCCCTGGGTGCCGTAGGAATGGCTGAGCCCAGAGTGGCGCATGGAGTGGCTGAGAAGCTGAAACGAAGTAGAGCAGCGGTGATCAAGTCGAGCGAAGCAGAACCAGGAAGAGGGAAGGGATGGGACAAGGTATGAAGAAGCGAGTTGGCCGAGGCCCTGAAGAACTCCGTTCGATAGCACTCGAGCCTCACGCATCCCCCTACGCCGAAGGGTCCTGCCTCATCTCGGCAGGCTCAACACGGGTGCTGTGTACAGCCTCCGTGGAGGAGCGAGTTCCCGAGTGGCGTGAGGAAAGCGGGAAGGGCTGGGTGACAGCGGAGTATGGGATGTTGCCCCGAGCCACCCACACACGGCGAGCGAGGGAGCGAAGCGGGGCGGGGGGGCGAACCCGTGAGATTCAGAGACTCATCGGTCGATCCCTGCGGTCCGTCATGGACCTGGAGCTCCTGGGCCCTCGGACCATCATCGTGGATGCCGACGTCATGCAGGCCGACGGAGGGACCCGCACGGCGTCCATCACTGGAGGGTGGATAGCATTGGCTCTGGCTTGCCATAAACTGGTGGACGAAGGGGTCCTGGCCCAGAACCCGCTCCAGGATCGGGTGGCAGCTGTGAGCGCTGGACTCGTGGCCGGCGAAGCGCGCCTCGACCTGGACTACCCCGAAGATGCCGGCGCCCAGATGGATGTGAACGTGGTCGGAACGGCAGACGGCCGGCTCGTGGAGATACAGGGTACGGCTGAGGGGGATCCGGTCCATCGGGACACCGTGGACCAGATACTGGATCTGGCCCTGGCTGGGATCGCCCACCTGGCTGAGCTTCAACGACATTGTCTGGACGAGGCCACCGGGGGAACCTGACAGTGAAGACCTTGGTCGTAGCGACTCGAAACGCTCACAAGCTCAGGGAAATACGAGCCCTCCTGCGGGAGGTCAGGGATCTGAGGATCGTGGATCCAGGCGATGTCGGGATTTCGCCAGCTCCGGAAGAAGAGGAGATCGAAGCTTTTCCAACCTTCCAGGAGAATGCCTTGGCCAAGGCCCGCTATTTCCACGAACGAACCGGTCTCATGACGGTAGCGGACGATTCAGGGTTGGAAGTAGACGCCCTGGATGGGCTCCCCGGGGTCCGGTCCAAGCGGTTTGCTCCCGACGCAGAGGATCGGTCCCCAGAGGAACAGGATCGAGCCAACATCGAGCATCTCTTGGCACGCCTGAGCGATGTGGACTTTGGTGAGCGCACGGCCCGGTTTGTCTGCGTAGCCGCTCTCGTGGGTGGGAAGCAGACTCCGGAATTCTTCCGGGGAACCGTGGATGGATTGATCCTGGGTCGTCCCCGCGGGGGGGAAGGATTTGGTTACGATCCGGTCTTCCTTGACCAGGCGTCCGGCCGGACCTTCGCCGAAATGACCCAGGAAGAGAAAGGAGCCCTCAGCCACCGTGGCCGTGCCTTCATGAAGTTGGCTGCCTACCTGGTGGCAATACAGAAGGCGGAGAGATGAACCGAACGGCCTACCTACCACAGGATATAGGACCCAACCAGGATGGGACTCGGCTTCGCATCCAGTGGAAGGACGGACATGAATCACAGTTCGCGCCCCGGGCCTTGAGGATTGCCTGTCCCTGCGCCGGCTGCGTAGACGAGATGACCGGGAAGAGGATTCTCCAGCCTGAATCCGTGCCGGCAGACATCCACCCCCTGGCCATCGAGTACGTGGGGCGCTACGCCCTCCTATTCCGCTGGAGCGATGGTCACTCCACCGGGATCTACCCCTTCCAGTTCCTTCGAGAGCTCTGTCCCTGCCCGGATTGCCAACTGGATTGAGGGACCGGACTACAACAGACGCGCCCGGGATGATATCTTCCATCGCCTGACGGGGCGTGGCGCAGCTCGGTAGCGCGCCTGCTTTGGGAGCAGGAGGTCCCCGGTTCGAATCCGGGCGCCCCGATTTTTTTCAAGTCCTACCGCATTCTCTTCCGGCCGGACGAGAACCGCAGGTTCAAGCCGGAGTGAGCGCCTTCCCGGGCGCGAACAGAAGCCCGAGCCCTGGGCGTTGGGCAAGGTAGTCCGGGCGCCGATTTGATCCGAATCCCACCGATCCACTCGACCACCCGGATGAGGTCCGCTCAAATACGAGGGGATCAGCGTCCGCACGGGCCTCTTTGTCCCCAAGAGTTCTTCAAGAGCCCCGCATCCCCGTTGGCTTTGTTGACACATGGGGAACAGGGCTCTAGTCTCTCCGCGAAACATTGAGGAACACCCCCGGACAGCCAGCTCGGGAGCAGTATGGCCCCTGAGTCGGGTTGGACGGAGATGGGGGAGTGGGAAGCTCCTTCCGGCACGAAGACCTTCAGGAAGACCACTCACACCCCATTTCAAGCCCGGCCGCCCCATCGAGTCGGTGGACGTTCCAGGCGGCAGCCCAGCGCGGAGGGCGATTCCGCGGAATCTTGAAGTCGTCAGAGGTGGTGGTAGCCTCCCCCTTTGGCGAGGGAATTCTCAGAAGGGAGCACGGGACATGCGTACGACAGGTATCGTGAAGTGGTTCAACGACGCCAAGGGCTTCGGTTTCATTACACCTGATGGTGGCGATCGGGACTGCTTCGTGCACCACACGGCCATCCAGGCGGAAGGCTTTCGGACCCTCTCTGAGGGAGAGCGGGTCGAATTCGACCTGGTACAAGGACAAAAGGGTCCTGCAGCTGAGAACGTGGTGAAGCTGGACTGAGGCTTTCGTTGTCTACAGAAAGAGGCCGTCCCGGCGCTGTCCGGGACGGCCTTTTTCTGTGTCCAACCCTCACCGCATTACACAAGCCAGGAAGCCGTTGACTGCAAACGAGCCTCTGTTTTAGCTTCGGGCTCCTCCAGGACACCGGAGCTTCAGCGCCCGTAGCTCAGCTGGATAGAGCATCGGCCTTCTAAGCCGACGGTCCCAGGTTCGAATCCTGGCGGGCGCGTCAGCGGCGAACCGCATTTCCCAAGACATGTGGCGCCTGCAAAGGCCCGGTTGAATGGGGGAGTGGGGACGCAGAAGAGAACGCCCATGGGAAGAATCGGCACAGTCATGGAAGTCAGCCGACACCCCCTTTACACGCTGGGCGAAGTAGACTAGGTTGGAAGTCTTGCTGCCCTGGCAGGTGCGCCAGCGCCTCCAGTTGTTTGAAAGCTGAGGACGGTGGGCGTAGCTCAGTCGGTTAGAGCGCCAGGTTGTGGCCCTGGAGGTCGCCGGTTCGATTCCGGTCGCTCACCCTTCCGGAAAGAAGTGGATCAGACGATCCGAAAGAATTTTTTCCGGGGTGTTGACACAGGGACAGGCAGCAGCTAGAATGTTTGTCCTCGCAGCGATTCAGAGGTTGAACGGTGCGAACGGCGCAAGACGGTACAGCGCCACAAGTTGGACCAAACGAGATTTTTGAAAATTAGGGTTTCGAGAAAGCGAGCGGGCCCATCTGAAGTCAGGCACTACGTCCTGGCTCCTTCAGGCTCTACGGAGCCGATGGGTTAACGAAACGTAGATTTCGAACACCGATCGTAAGATCAGTGTTCATCCGAGCTGGTTGAACTTCTTTATTAACGGAGAGTTTGATCCTGGCTCAGGACGAACGCTGGCGGCGTGCTTAACACATGCAAGTCGAACGAGGAACAGGGTGCTTGCACCTTGTAGCCGAGTGGCGGACGGGTGAGTAACACGTGACCAACCTATCTTTGAGTGGGGGACAACCCGGGGAAACCTGGGCTAATACCGCGTATCGCCTCTAGATCGCATGATCTTGAGGTGAAAGGGAGCCTCTGCTTGCAAGCTTTCGCTCAAAGGGGGGGTCGCGACGTATCAGCTAGTTGGTGAGGTAACGGCTCACCAAGGCTACGACGCGTAGCGGGTCTGAGAGGACGACCCGTCACATTGGGACTGAGATACGGCCCAGACTCCTACGGGAGGCAGCAGTGGGGAATATTGCG
>PWWP01000317.1 GCA_003562075.1 Gemmatimonadota bacterium | reverse complement strand
ATGAACCTTCCCTACACATCGTTCCGATCGGCCTGCAAACCAATTTTTATGGTTTTAGCCGTAACAATTCTTTTGACTACCGTCTCCATGATTTTCAATTATGTTGAAGCCGCGGCTTTATCAGAGGTAAGCGGCGCAATTAAAGGGCAAGCTGTGGAGTCGGTTAGTGCACAACCGCTCGAATATGTGAATGTTGTGGTTTACCCGAAAGGTAGTGAGCAGATGCTTACTGGTGGCATCTCTGCTATTGATGGCACATTTCGTATCGATCAGATCCCTTTCGGGGAATATGATGTACATTTTACCTTCATCGGTTTTGAGAAGCATGTGGTTGAGGGCATAAGGGTAAGCCGCGAAAGTCCGGAAGTTGACCTGGGTGTTGTCCGGATCAGGCCTGGCAGCGAGATGATGGATGCGGTGACCGTTACGGCCGATCGCGACATGCTCTTGTTTAGTCTGGATAAAACGATTTTTAACGTTGACCGCGACATGACTGCAACAGGCGGTTCGGCGCTTGATATCATGGAAACCATCCCTTCAGTGGCTGTGGATGCTGAAGGTAGGATCAACCTGCGTGGGAGCTCTAATGTGACCATACTGGTGGATGGCCGGCCGTCGTACCTCGAAAGCATTGACCAGATACCGGCCACCATGATTGACAGGGTGGAAGTAATCACCAATCCGTCGGCGCGCCATGACCCCGACGGCACATCGGGCATCATCAACATCGTTATGAAAAGACAGCGCCAGCAAGGCACCAATGGCATGCTGAGCCTGAACATGGGCACAGGCGACAAGTACAACGGCTCGGTGCACCTCAACCACAGGGTTGATCGCTTGAATCTTTTTGGCAACTACGACTTCAGGATTCATGGCATGGAAGGATACAATATCAGCGACAGGAACCGCATTACCCTTGATGGCGACACCCTGCGGCAACTACACCAGCATGAGGATTTCTTTCGCACCGGGTACTTCAACAACTTCAGATTTGGAGCTGACCTGGCGATAAACCCATACAATACACTGATGGTCAGCGCGGCGTTCAACCTTCGCGACACCCGCCCGCGTAACTATTCTGAAGTAAATCTCTTCCTGCCGGCCGGTTACGACCTGAACACCTCCATGGAGCGGCGATTTGAAGGCTTCGGCCGCGAATACGTTATGTTTTACAAACGCACTTTTGATAAGCCCGGCCGGGCGTTTATGCTCGACGCATTTGTTGCCGCCTCCAGTGGCGACACATCCAGAGATATATCCGTTGACGCATCCCCTGCCGATATTGGCAATGAACGCTATCACCTCCAGGCCAGTGCACCGGGCATGGTCATCAGCCTGCAAGCCGACTATGTCCATCCATTCAATGAAAGAGGACGCTTTGAAGTGGGGCTCAAGAGCATTTTCCGTGATCTGGAAGATGATTTTAAGTTTTTTGATGTAGATATTGAAGGCGGCTTGCAAACCATCAACGAAAACTACACCAACTTCTTTATTTACAATGAGGCCATTCATTCAGTGTATGGTATGATGGGTTATGCGGTGGGCACATTGCAGTTGCAGGCCGGCCTGCGAGCTGAGCTGCATAATGTTGACGCTTTGCAGAAAACCACTGATGATGCCTTCGACCGTTCATTGTTTAATCTGTTCCCAAGCATTCATGCCAGGTACATGGCCAGTGAAGTCAACTCATGGTTTCTGAGCTATGGCAAGCGTGTAAACCGTCCGGGCGTTGCACTGCTGAACCCCTTTGTGAATTACAGTGACCCGATGAACATCAGTTTTGGAAACCCGGAGTTGCAGCCTGAATACATTCACTCTTATGAACTTGGATATCAGCGCAGCCAGAACCGCAAAAGTATGGGTGCTACCTTGTTTTACCGGCAAACGGACGACATCATATCGCGTGAAATGACATTGTTTGGCGGCGACAATCCGCAAACACACACGACATTCAACAACCTGCAGTCGGGTATTTCCTATGGGCTCGAGGCGGTGGCCAATTATCCGCTGGCCTCCTGGTGGCGTTTTTCGGGCAGTGCCAGTTATTTCTTTGTACAGTTGAAGGATGATCGCCTGCCCGACTGGGATCACAGCGGCGATTCCTGGATGCTGCAGGCCAGTTCAACCTGGACGCTATGGAAGAAACTGGAGCTGCAATCGCGCTTTCATTACCGCAGTGCCGAGGTAACAGCCGGTCGAATCACCGGCGGCGGTTGCCAGCAACACGGCGGCCAGGGCATTCAGGACGCCATGTATTACCTCGACCTGGGCTTGCGTACCAACGTGCTTAACGGAAACGGAAGTATCTCCCTACGGCTCAACGACGTATTTAAATCACGTGGCTTCGACATGTTTACCTATGGCGAGTCATTTACTTCCGACCTGTCGCGCCGCACCCAGAGCCGCGTGCTTTTCCTTGGTTTTACCTATCGCTTCAATGAATATCGTCAACGGTCGGAAAGGGACAGGGAGGGTTCGCTGCTGGATGAACTTGATTAGACAAATATGATGCAATCTCTTTCATCCTTTTTGCAGCCTCTTTATCTCCTGCTTCGGCTTTCTTTTACCACCGGACAGCTCTGATCCAGTCATCATCAGCGACAGTCAAAGGGAAGAGCTCGATGATGCTGCCGTCTTTTCAAAAAGTAGCTGCTATTTTTGCATACGAACGGGATTTCGTATAATCAAACCCCCTACTCATACTTCAACGCATTGGCTGCATTGGTTTTTGCGGCTCTGAAGCTGTGGTACGAAATGGTTATCCATGATGCCACGAGCGATATGGCTGTTGCCAGGAAGAAATATCCGTAATGGATATCCAAACGGTAAGCGAAATTGTCTAACCAATGGGTTGTTACCAACCAGGCTGCCGGCCAGGCAAGCAGTGCGCTGATCATGATCAGCAAACTGAATTCGTTGGCAAACATGGTCAGGATCTGCTTGTTGCCGGCACCAAATACCTTTCTGACGGCAATCTCCCGCGTGCGCGACACCATCACATAGGACGCCAGGGCAAACAACCCGAGCAACGAGATGATGATGGCAATCACCATGAAGGCATGCAGCAGTTGTCGTGTTTGCTCCTCCCTGATGTAAAGGGCTTTGCCTTTTTCTTCAATAATCGTAAAATCAAATGGATAATCAAGATGCTCCCTATCCCACACGCTCTCTGCATCTTTGATGGCTTGCTGCAGCTGCCCCCGGCCAGATCTTACCAGTATGTTGCCGTATGAGGGCTGATAATCACCGGTGGTGAACATCAAAGGGATGACAATTTCATGCAGGGAATAATAGTGAATATCTTCAATTACCCCGATAATCCGAAAGTTGTTTTCGCTAAAGGGAGTGAGCGCTTCTTTGCCGATGATATCTTCCGGCTGCTGATATCCAAGAGCGGCGGCTGCTGAACGGCTGATGATCAGGTTCTCCT
>PWWP01000118.1 GCA_003562075.1 Gemmatimonadota bacterium | reverse complement strand
TCCAGACCGGAGTTGGAAAGGGCTGGATCAGGCCCGGGGCGGAGCCCTGGCAGGGTTGGCCCGAGGGAGGGCCTGGGTGGGACCGAAGGAATCGGCCTGGAAGGGGATGGCTACCGGGGACGCAATTCCTCCGTCGGGAGCAAGCTCCGGAGACTCTACACCTGCTGGTGAAGTCATGACCAGACAGAGGAGACAATCTACGTCATCCGGTACATGATGCGGTGGGGGAAGGGGCTCCCCACGAGGCGCATCATCGGCAGCGTGGGCGTCTGCGCCATGGAACTCGGACATCGCCACCAGATACTCGTTCACCTCGGCCCCATCTTCCGCAAAGTGGAAGATGGGAGCCACACCCGCTCCCATGGCATACACAACCATGGCGAGGGCAACGGCCCAGCGGGCCCAGGGGGTGGAGTATTGAGAATCCATGCTCATTATTCCTCGTTACCCGCAACCTATGGCCCCGGTTCCCTCCGGGACAAGTGGATCGAGGCCCCAGCGCCCGCCACCCCTTTCCCGCAACGACAACTCCCCCCGATTGCTGAGGCTCCCCATATCCTCAACAGCCGGTCAGTTCCCCCCTTCCTCCAGGTAGGTGTAGCCAGCCAGACCGGCAATGTAATCTGCAATGAATGAGTTGGCCTCCTCACGGGTGATGGCCGTGGCATTCCGCACCTTCCGACGGAAGTTGGTGATGAGGGCCTGGCTGTCGAACCGCACATAGTTCAGAACCTCCGTCACCGTGTCTCCGTGGACGATGCCCCCAACCTCATAGCCACCGTCATCGGTCAGGTACAGGTGAACGGCGTTGGTGTCGCCGAAGAGGTTGTGTAGGTCGCCCAGGATCTCCTGATAGGCTCCGGTGAGGAAGATCCCCAGAACGTAGTCCTCCCCGTGCCGGAAGGGGTGGAGTTCCAGGGACCGGCTTGGCTCACGCCACCCCACGAAGCGGTCGATCTTCCCATCCGAGTCACAGGTCACATCCTGCAGCGTTCCCCTGCGGGTGGGCTCCTCGTCCAGCCGATGAACCGGCATGATGGGAAAGAGCTGGTCGATGGCCCATGAGTCGGGCAGGGACTGGAACAGGGAGAAGTTGCAGAAGTATCGGTCCGTCAGGATGGACTCCACCTCGGGCATGATGTCCTCGTACTCCTCCGGATCGGCCTTGGCCAACTCCAGGATCCGGTTCATGATCCCCAGATGGAAGGCTTCACAGCGGGCCCGGTCCGGAAGGGTCAGGACTCCGGCGTTGAAGTGGGACCGCATCTGGACCCGGGCATAACTGGCGTCGTGATAGACCTCCCGGAGCGATCGATCATCCACTGAGTGGTAGGCCTCGGCCAGCTCGTGGACCAGGATGTGGGCATCTTCCGGCACATCCTCCGGGAGGTCTACGCTCTGGGTCTCCAGATCCACGACACGGACCAGGAGGAGTGCATGATGGGCCGTCAGGGCCCGTCCCGATTCAGAGATGATATGAGGCATGGGGAGCTCCGCCTCCCGGCAGGCCTCGGCCAGGGCGTACACCACGTCGTTGGCGTATTCCTGGATGCTGTAGTTCACACTGGCCGGACCAGTGGATCGGGAACCGTCGTAATCGACCCCAAGACCGCCCCCCACATCCACATGGGTCACATTCAGGCCCTGGTTTCGAAACTCCACGTAGTAACGGGCCACCTCCGTCATGGCATGCTTGATGTTCCGGACGTCGGGGATCTGGGAGCCCAGGTGGAAATGGACCATCCGGAGTATATCCGTCTGCCCTGTCTGTCGCAGCTTCTCCACCACCTTCATGAGTTCAAGCGCGCTGAGCCCGAATTTGCTCTTGTCGCCGGCCGACTCGGACCACCGGCCAGCTCCGGACGAGGAGAGCTTGATACGGACGCCGATGGTTGGCGCTACATCCATCTCCCGGGCCACCTTCAGGATCAGATCCACCTCCGAGGTCTTTTCCACAACCAGCATGACCTCGTGTCCCAGCTTCTGACCCATGAGGGCCAGGTAGACGTACTCCTCGTCCTTGTAACCATTGCAGACGATGAGGTGGTCGGTCCGGTCGTTCAGGGCCAGAACGGCCTGGAGCTCCGGCTTGCTGCCCACCTCCAATCCCACCCCGTGCTCCTCCCCGAAGGCCACCAACTCTTCCAGGACGTGTCGCTGTTGGTTCACCTTGATGGGATACACCGGGGTGTAGCCCCCCTCATATTCCGATTCCCGGATGGCAATCCCGAATTTCTGGGCCAGCATCTCGATTCGGGTCCGAAGAATGTCGGGAAAGCGGAGAAGAAGTGGATAGCCCAGCCCCTGGGCCTCCAGGTCCATCCCTATTTCGAAGAGATCCAGACCCAACTCCGGGTCCTTCGTGGGATGAACGGACACGTTCCCTTTCTCGTTGATCTGGAAGTATCCCACACCCCAACCTTCAATGTTGTAGAGCTCCCGGGCGTCATCCAACGCCCAGGTATGGGCTGGACGGGGAGTGTCAGCAGGAACGGAACCAGTTGAAGTCTGGGCCATGGAATCGAAGAAGGTAGGGGGCCAGTGAAGTGAAGACGCGGGCAGGAGTAGAAGGTCACGGGTTCTCCTGCACGGAAAACCTGGTACACGGAAAGTCTGGCAGTGTGACGGATCCGACTCAATACTCGAGGCGTTGCCGATCCACCTTGCCATTGGCGTTCCGGGGAAGGGACCCGATGATCCGGAGCGCCCTCGGCCTACGGGAACGAGCCAGCCGGGCGCTGGCAAAGGCCAGGAGATCCTCGACCCCTGGTGGAGCGTCGGGATCGAGGGGAACCACCAGGGCGGCGATCCGCTGGCCCCACTCTGCATCCGGGATCCCCAGAACGGCCACCTCGGACACCCCGGGATGCTCAAGGAGAACCTCCTCCACCTCTGCCGGCTCCACTGTCACCCCCCCCGTGATGATCCGGTCCGAACGTCGGCCCGTGACCCAGAGGAGTCCGTCCTCGTCCAGCCGACCCAGGTCGCCGGTGTGGAGCCAGCCATCTGTACTCAGATAGACGCTGGGGCGCATGGTCGCATCGGCTCCTTCTCCCGGAGACGGGTGGGGAGGCAGAAGCACCACGGTGGGCCCCCGAACCAGGATCTCCCCGTCCACGCCATCTCCAGCCTTCCCCCCCTGGGAACCCTGAACCTTGACCTGGACACCTGAAAGAGGCCGCCCTACGGATCCTGGGCGCTCCCGCACCAGCTCAGGAGGGGCCGTAGCCACCTGGGAGGAGGCCTCGGTAAGCCCGTAGGTCAGGGAAATGGGCCAGCGCCTCCGCAGGGCTTCGTCCAGGAGCGGTCCTGGCGTTCGAGCCCCGCCCAGGAGCACGCACCGGAGGCCCCGGGGGGCTGGGCTGCCGTCGGCCGCCTCCAGCACTCGCCGGAGCATGACGGGCACCAGGGAGACGTGGGTCAGTTCTCCCACCCGGGCCAGGTCAAGGAATTCCTTCGGATCGAAGTCAGGTCGGGTCACGATCGTGCTCCCCACCACGGTGGCCCGGTGGAGGAGAGCCAGCCCCCCTACATGAGCCGGGGAGAGGCAGGCCATCCACCGGTCCATGGGATCCAGTCGGAGCCGGTCGGACACCGCCCTGGCTGACGCCATCAGGTTCCCGTGAGTCAGGGGAATGGGCCGAGGCCGTCCAGTGCTTCCGGAGGTGAGTAGCACTGCTACGGGGGTATCAGGTGTCAGCTCGGGGAAAGCCCCTCGCACTCGGGGGTCTGCCGGGAGCAACTCCCCTTCCTCCCTCACCGGAACAATCTCGTCTACAGCCACCGTCCCCACCTGCGGCAGCTCTCTACGGAGGGCATCCACCTGTCCCCCGGGGACCAGGAGGAGTCGGGGACGGCCGGCGGCTCGGAGCCCCCTGGCCAGCTCAGCCATGGTCCACCCAGAATTCAGCGGGAGACATACAGCTCCGGCTCTGGGGATGGCATGGAGGAGAACCACCGCCTCCGGTGAGGGGGGGAGGAGGATGGCCACACCGTCCCCTCCCTGGACCCCAGCCTCGGAGAGGCGAAGAGCGGCTGCATCGGCCAACTGATCCAGGTCGGCCCAGCTCCAGGTCACCATCTTGCCGGAAGCTGCCAGAGCCCCCTCGACTCCGGGACCCATGGGATCACGACGCGCCGCTTCGCGCAGTGGATCCATCATTCGGCGAGCCTGCCCCTCATCTCCTCTCCCTCACCCCAGGGGCCCTGCCGGACTTCCCAACAAGAAGCCCACGGCCAGGAGCCCGCTGTACCAGGTCACGAGACGAGCCGTCTCTCCCAACGCCGGATTCAACTCGGCAGGATCCGCAAAGGTCATGACCCGCTCGACTGGTTGAAGGGCAAAGCGGTATCCCAGGAGAGACAGGAGCACCCAGCCCGTCCACCCATAGACGAAGAGCCCGACCAGAGGGACGATGGCGCCGATGGCCAGGAGGGTCAGGTATTGGATTCGGCTCCCGGATTCTCCCAGGTAGACCGCCAGGGTCCGCTTGCCGGCGGCTGCGTCGCCTTCCCGGTCTCGGAGGTTGTTCACCACCAGGATAGCTGTAATCAGGACCCCCACCCCCGTTCCAGCCAGAACCAACTCCCATTCGAAGAAGGCAGCCTGGACCCAGTAGGTTCCGGCCACCGCAATGGGGCCAAAGAAGGCAAAAGCAAAGACGTCGCCAAGCCCATGATACGCCAGGGGGAAGGGACCTCCGGTATAGATCACGGCGCAGATGAGCGCCAGGAGCCCGATGACGAGGATGGGGAGACCTCCAATCCAGACCAGGTACGCCCCCACGGCCGTCGCCAACCCCAGCGTCACCACCGTACCAGTGAGGACCGCCCTGGGGGAGAGGAGTCCAGCCTGGGTCACCCGGGTGGGACCGAGCCGCTCCTCCGTGTCCGTTCCCCGGATGTAGTCGAAGTAGTCGTTGGCCAGGTTGGTTCCCATCTGGATCAGTAGAGCCCCGACCAGGGCGGCCAGCGCCGGGAAGAGATCAGCCGCCTGATGGGCCGCTGCCATGGCCGTGCCCACCACCACAGGAGCCACCGCCGCCGGCAGGGTCCGGGGTCGAATGGCCAGCAACCACGCCTGAACGGAGGACACCTGTTGCAGCGCAGGGTGGATGGATCGGTCCCTGCTTCCTCCCGGTGATTCTCCCATCACCCCGCCCCTACCAAGGGAGCCAGGGGTACTTCCGGAAGTCGGGTTTCTCCTTGTTCAGGAAGGCGTTCTTGGCATCCTGGGCCTGCTGGGTCATGTAGAAGAGCAGGGTGGCATTTCCAGCCAGCTCCTGAAGTCCCGCCTGTCCGTCCACGGCAGCATTGAAGGAGCTCTTGAGAAGTCGAATGGAGAGAGGACTCTTGTCCAGGATCTCCTGAGCCCAACGCCATCCCTCCATCTCCAGCTCATCCACCGGCACCACCGTATTGACCAACCCCATGGCCTCGGCCTCCTCCGCCCCGTACTGTCGGCAGAGATACCAGATTTCCCGGGCCTTCTTCTGACCCACGATGCTGGCCAGGTACGAGGCACCGAATCCTCCATCGAAGCTCCCGACCTTGGGCCCGGTTTGACCGAAGACCGCGTTGTCGGCGGCGATGGTCAGATCGCAGATCACATGGAGGACATGTCCTCCTCCGATGGCGTATCCGGCAACCAGCGCAATGACAGGTTTGGGCATGCTCCGGATATAGCGCTGGAGTTCGAGAACGTTCAATCGCGGAAGACCGTCACCTCCCACATATCCCTCGTCGCCCCGAACCCGCTGGTCGCCGCCGGAACAGAAGGCGTACTTGCCGTCCTTGGCCGGACCGTTCCCGGTCAGGAGGACCACTCCCACCTTCGTGTCTTCGCCGGCATCCTTGAACGCTTCCTGGAGTTCCAGGAGGGTTTCAGGTCGGAATGCGTTACGGACTTCAGGACGGTTGAAGGCGATCCGGGCTACACCATGGCTCTTGTGGTAGGTGATGTCCTCATACTCACCAGCCGCCTGCCACTCCGGCTCCCGGAAATCCTCTTCCCCCCCGTTCTTCGTGCCTGCGTCGCTCTCAGCCATCAGCTCCCCTGTCGTCTGTTGGGTCTAGATTCATCGTTCAGCTTCGCCAGCTCGAACCCGGTGTCAACCCCATGGCCACAGCCTCTTCCACCTCCGTTCGGACCCTGGCGTTCTCGTCCCGGTCGGTCCGGACCTCCAGGATGCCGCTCCCTTCCAGCGAGAGCGCCCACCTGAGGCCCGTCGCCAGGCCCTCTACCCCCATGCCCCCATCGCCGGATCCGTTCTCCCCGTCCAGACTCCTGCCATCGGTCGGATCGGCCCCCGATCCTGCACCCCGCAATTCGATCCGCTGGAAGGGCAGATCATGGATCCTGGCCAAACGAGACAGATCGGTGCCGTGCGGTGTGGCAAAGTAGGGCGTGAAATGGGGCTCGTGTCGGCGGATGGGCAAGCGGTGAAAGATCCCCCCACCGTCGTTGTTGACCACAATGACCACGACTCGGATCCCCTCTTCCACCAGGGCCCCCAGCCCGCCTTGGTCATGGAGAAACGCCAGGTCGCCCATGAGGACCACGACTCGATCGCCCGTGGCCAGGGCAGCTCCTGTCGCGGTGGAAAGGATCCCGTCGATCCCACTGGCTCCCCGATTACCCAGCACCCGGAGTTGCGCCGGACAGGCCACACCGAAGCTGTCCAGGTCCCTGACCGGCATGGAGCTGGAGACGAAGAGCAGGTCCTCCGCAGCGAGGCGGGGAAGGAGCTCCAGGACCACCTGGCCCTCGAAATACCTTGGACCTGCTACCTCACCGGATTGCCCTCCTCCGGCCCGCCCGCCTCCAGACTGCCCCCTTCCGGACTGGGCCCCATCGGATGCGGTAGGGGCCAACCGAGCGACCACCGTTTCTCCCACGGCGCTCCAGGCGCGGAGCCAGTCCTCCCGCTCAGGATCGGTCTCGGGAGAGCCGTCCTCCTCCAACGTCTCGTCCCCCTGGCGCATCTGCTCCAGAATCCAAGCCGGATCGGCTTGGACCAGTTCGTGGGCCACGGCCAGGTGATCCTTCCACCGGTGCCCCTGGTCCACCACCACCTGGATTGGACCCGCCGGATCAGTCCCCAGTTCCAGCAGCCAGCGGGTCAGCCGGCTGGAGGTCGGCGTCCGGCCCAGGCGGATGATGAGATCGGGGACGAGCCCCTCTCGAACATCCGGGCTACCCAGGGCCAGGTCGTACCCGGCCACCACTCCGCTGGACAGTCCTCCCTCATCTGCCACACCCTCCGCCTGCCGTGGGCCGGGATGATCCGTCAGCGGCAGCGTTGGATAACGAGCCCCCGACAGGGGATCAGGAAGGAGGGGGATTCGAAGGCGGGCGCAAAGGGCCTGGATCAGGGGACCCACGCGGTGAGGTTGAGGTAGGGGCCCTGCCACCATGAGGGGCCGTCTTGCCGACTTCAATCGATCCAGAAGCCAGGCTGCGGCGTGCCTGGGGCCACCCTGCAACTCAGTGGCTGCGTCTGCCCCACCGGACCAAGGATGGATTCGCGTGAATGGTCCGCCTCCCTCCCGTCCCTCGACTCCCAGCCTTCCGGCGCCTGCCAGATCACGGGCCGGGTCTCCAGAGGGGGGAGACGGCTCCAGTGGTTTTTCGAAGGGAAGGTTCAGGTGGGCCGGTCCGCCGGGCCTACCCTGAGAGACGGCGGCCGCCTGGCAGACAACGGAACGGAGGTGCCGAAGGGTTCGGTCCGAGACCTCCGAAGGAGAAAGCTCCCGGTAGAACGAAGTGTAGCGCCCGAAGATTCGTTCCTGATCGATGGCCTGATTCGCATCCGCTCCCCGGAGTCGGGGCGGCCGATCAGCCGACAATATCAGGAGCGGTGTCTCGGAGTGGGCAGCCTCCACCACAGCCGGGAGGAGGTTCGCCACCGCCGTCCCGGAGGTCGTGATCACGGCAGCAACCTGGCCGGTGGCCTTTCCAGCCCCCAGAGCAGTGAAACCGGCGCACCGTTCATCGATCCGGACCCGTACCGTCAACTCAGGTCGGGATGCTACAGCCATTACGAGAGGGGTGGAACGGGAACCTGGAGCAACGAACACCTGCCGGATTCCGTTCCGGATCAATTCGTCCACGAGGACGCGAGCCCAGAGCTCGTTTCGATTCCGATCCTTCATGACTCCTGCAGTCCATCCACCAGGGCCCGGAGTGCCGGCTCGAACTTGAGCGCCGTCTCCTCCCATTCGGCCTGGGGAAGGGATCCGGGCACGATTCCGGCACCGGCAAAGAGCCGCCAGGAACTCCCGCCGCCCACGGCCGAGCGGATGGCTGGGACGAAGTCGCCATCTCCAGCCCCGTCAAACCAGCCCACTGGACCTGCATACCCCCCTCGATCAAAGGGCTCGGCGTCCCGGATGAGCTCCAGCGCCCGTTCTCGGGGGCGGCCGCAGACCGCCGGTGTAGGATGGAGGGCCTCCACGAGGGAGAGCACGTCTTCCTCGGGGCGAGCCATTCCCCGGATCACCGTCTCCAGGTGCTGGATCCGGGCCAACCGGAGCACCCGGGGTTCCTCTCCCACCACCATGGATGCAAGTCTCGGAGCCAGCACCTCGCTCATCTCCACCGCCGTCAAGCGATGCTCCTGCAGGTCCTTGTCGCTTTCCAGGAGTTGCCGGGCCAGCACCCTGTCCTTGGCCTCAGAATCTCCCCGGGAGATGGACCCGGCCACCGCCGTGGCCTGAAAGCGCCGTCCTCGAAGCTCGGTCAGGATCTCGGGTGCGGCCCCCATGAAGATCCGACCTGGTTCGGGCTCGAACAGGAATACGTGGGCACGAGGGTTCTCCCTGCGGAGCCGCTCCAACGCCAACATGGGATCGCCTCCGGTCAATCCCTGGGAAATCTCCAGATCCAGGATTCGAGCCAGAACCGCCTTCTCCACCTCCCCTCTGGAGATGGCCTCCAGGACAGCTTGCACCGCCTCCGACCAGCGGGCCTGGTCTGCCGGGGCCGCCGAACGAGCCCTCCTGGCCAATTCTGCCATGGAATCGCCATTCAGGCTGCCGGCAATGGACGCCTGGGGACCCTCACCTCGTCCCTCGGACCCCGTGGAGACCGGAAGGAGGTCACCCCCTCCGGGCGCCTGGCCCTGGGCAGCCTCTCCCGGAACCCAGTGGGTGAGAAGAGCTTCGCCTGGAGTTGATCTCAGCGTTGTGCGTGGAAGGATGAAGCACGCCCGGGAAAAACCATCCCACGTCGGATCGTGTGGACCTCCATCCAGGAATGAGAACCCACCAAAGAAGCGGGGGCGCTCCTTCCTGCCGTCGGAAACCGCATCCCCGAACAGCTTCCTCCCCAAGGTCTCGGCCTGATCCCGTACAACTGTGAACCGACTGGGGTTCTTTCCTCCCGGACCGACCTGTACTCGGGCCAACTCTCCTGCCCAGGCCACCCACCGGTCTCCTCGGCCCCAGTAGCCCCTCACTTCCCCGTGAGCGGCAGCCAGGAAGGCCCTGGCGTCGGCCGCCGGCACCGAGCGGACCTTTCGCCGGAGGCGCTGGCCTGCAATGACCGGGGTTTGAAGATCGCTCATAGGAGTGGAGCTGCGGTGGCGATTCGAACGGCGCAGACTGGACGTTCTCTCCCCGGAGCTGGAGTGCCGTGGGGGACTGCGAACCTTTGAATATAGTCCAAGAGGACCATCATCCAACCGGACTCACCCCCGGAATCCCGAGGGGGACGGTCAGAACCGACTCTGACACCGAGGGGCTGAACCGGAGTGCGCCCCCTGTTGAACCGGGTGTGACCCCTCCGTAGATTGCCACTCTTTGGCTTCAAGCTACCCTCCCCCGGCCCAGGCCCGGACCGTCGCATGCCCACCTCCCTTCCCATCAACGATCCGGTCCTGATCTTCGCCCTGGCGATGGGGATCTTCCTCCTGGCCCCCATGCTCTTCGAGCGGTTGAAGGTCCCGGGGATCATCGGGCTCATTGCCTTCGGGGCCATCGTCGGACCCAATGTCCTGAATCTCCTGGAGCGAGATTTCACCTTTGAGCTCTTGGGACAGGTGGGTCTCCTCTACCTGGTCTTCCTGGCCGGTCTTGAGCTGGACCTGAACCGATTCAACGAGTACCGGCGAAGAAGCATCATCTTTGGCTTTCTCTCCTTCGGATTCCCCATGGGCTTGAGCGTGGCCCTCATGCCGCTCCTGGGATTCGACCTGGCCGCCTCTCTTCTCATCGGCGCCATCATCGGATCCCACACCCTCCTGGCATATCCGGTGGTAAGCCGGCTGGGAATCGGGAAGAATCCGGCCATGATCACAGTCATCGGTGGCACGCTGGTCACCGACACCCTGGCACTCACGGTGCTCGCCGTCGTGGCCGGATCCATGGCCGGAGACCTGGACCTCATATTCTGGCTCCAGCTCTTCGGGGCCCTGGGCCTCTACGCCGCCATCGTCCTCATCGCTTTGCCTCGGATCGGCCGGTGGTTCTTCCGGAACGTGCCCAGTCAGGCACCGGCCGAGTTCATCTTTCTCATGGTGGTCCTGTTCGCAACAGCCTGGGCCGCTCAGTTGGCTGGAGCCGAACCCATCATCGGGGCCTTCCTGGCCGGGCTCACCCTGAACCGCCTGATCCCCCTGAACGGACCAACCATGACCCGGGTCCGGTTCGTGGGCAACGCTCTCTTCATCCCATTCTTCCTCCTCTCGGTGGGGATGCTGGTGGATCCAGGGGTGCTCACCGAGAGCGCACAGGTGTGGATTGTGGCCGGCGCCCTCATCGGACTGGTGCTCCTGGGGAAGTTCCTGGGGGCCTGGGCGTCGAAGCTGCTCTTCCACTATGACCGCGATGAAGGGCTGGCCATGTTCGGCCTCTCCTCGCCTCAGGCCGCGGCTACCCTGGCCGTCACCTTCGTCGGCCTGGAAATCGGGCTTTTCGGGGAAGTTGTTGTCAATGCGGTCATCGTCATGATCCTGGTCACGGTCTTCGTGGGGCCATCCGTGGTGGAACGGTTCGGGAAGCAGTTGGCCTTGAAGGAGGAACGGAAGCCCTACGACCCATCGGAAGCTCCCCGCCGGATCCTCATCCCCATCTCGAATCCGGCCACTGCCGACGCCCTCATGGACATCGCCTTCTTCCTTCGGGGGAAAGATTCGGAGGAGCCTCTTCATCCGCTCATGGTGGTCCGTGGGACGGAGGACGGCTCAGAAGCCCAGGTGGCAGAAGCCGAGAAAATGCTTTCTCACGCTGTCCTCTATGCCGCCGGCGCCGACGTGCCAGTGGCACCCCTGACCCGGGTGGACCAGAACATCGCCACCGGCGTCTCCAGGGCAATGGCCGAGACACGGACCTCCATCGTCGTCGTTGGCTGGGACGGACGAGCAAGCGGAAGCCGGACGGCCGTCTTCGGGACGGTGCTGGATCAGCTCCTGGAACAGACGCGGCAGATGGTTATCGTGGCCAAGATGGGCCATCCCCTGAACACCACGGAGCGGATCGTCCTTGTGATCCCACCCCAGGCTGACCGGCACCCTGGGTTCATGGGAGCCGCCGGCGCCCTCAAGACACTCACCTCCGAGGTGGATGCCCGGTTCGAGGCGCTGGTGGTGGAGGAAGCCGCCGAAAGGTACGAAGAGCTCTTCAAGAAGGCCGAACCTGAGCTCCCCATGGAGTTCGAGACGGTGGAAGGATGGGGGCCACTCCTCTGGGAGCTTCGGACGCGGCTGGAGCCCCAGGACCTGGTGGTCGTCCTCAGCTCCCGGCAAGGTGCCGTGACCTGGCATCGAGAACTGGAAAAGCTCCCGGGACAGCTCTCCTCTCTTGTCCCAGAAAGCTTCCTGGTGGTCTATCCGTCGGAGGTGGAGACCACACCCACTGGTCCCGCTCTGGGCCAGGATGCCCTCCCTTTCTCTCTGGATCCGGAACGGGTGGTCTTCGATGTCTCAGGAGGCCCCTATCGCACTGCGCTGAGGGAGCTCCTGGCCTCGCACTTCGGGTCAGACGAGGAGATCCTGGATGACCTCTGCGATCGGTTGGCCGTCTCGGAGGAGGAGTTCTCATCGGAGATTCGTCCGGGAGTCGCCCTTCCCCACGCCTTGGTTCCGGGGCTCTCCGAGCCTCTCATGTTCCTGGGCGTGAGCCCGGAGGGAATCCGCTTCCCCCACTGCGCCGACCCGGTCCACGTGGTATTCGTCCTCCTGGGGCCACTGGAGAAACGCTTCGATCACCTCCGCCTCCTGACCCGCATGGCCCGGATCATTCGACAGGCCGACGACGTGGAGGCACTCCAGGAAGCACGGGATCTGGCCAGCCTGTACGAATGGTTTGGAAAGAATCAAACGGAACCAAGCCCACCCTCCAGCGATTAGCCGGCCAGGGTCTTTCCCATTCTCGAACGCAGCGTCACCGGACGGGAGTGAGGAGAACCCAGACAACCAGAGTGGTGGCGCGTCTCACGTGAACCTCCCGGGATGCGGTTTATCCATTCGGCACGACGAGGCCTCGGCAGGGCACCTCTTGGCAAAATGTATCTGAGGCCACGCCTGAGCTCGGCCGGAGTCGGATCGGGGCAGAGTCGTCTTGCAGGGGGACGCGAGAAGGAATATGGTGGAGTCGCCCCGTCTCGGTGCCGCGCGAGTCTGAGGATACGTTCTGACCGAAGTCCATGCAACGTAAGGTTCTAGAGGGTCGTTGACGGAGTACAGGGACCACCGAGAAGCGGGTCTTGCGGTCCTGGATGAGGCGGAGTACCGATAGCGATGCAGCAGCGGTTACCCACCGACCCGTGACGGCCGCTGGAGGGTTCCGGGCCAGATCGTCCTTGCCCCGTCCAACCTGAATCATTCATGAACCGACTGGCGTCCCTGGTGGCTCGAACCGAAGG
>PWWP01000214.1 GCA_003562075.1 Gemmatimonadota bacterium | reverse complement strand
GTTCCCTGCATTCAGGTCCGCCACCGTTTCCAGGTCGGTGCTCTCGATCTGGATGAAGGTGGCTCGGAAGGGCGGCGGATCCACCACATGGGGGCGATGGATCCCACCACCCGAGGGCCACGCCAGGAGAGAGCGGTCCAGGACGGTCATCTCCTGGTCTTCATCCACGTAGACCCGGATCCCCAGGTTGGATCGGATCAGGTTCTGAGGCACCTCCACATTCCAGGAACGCGAGAGCTGGTTCGGGTCGATGGAGGTGGGGACCTGGCCCCCGCCCCCCTGGAGGACGTGGGAGAAGACCTGGCTGCTCCCATGGTAGAGGACTACCCGGACCCGGGGGCTCTCCGCATTGGCCTCATTCGCCCGGAGGAAGACCCGGAGGAGACCGTCCCGCCCCTCCTGGAGGGGGATCTCTCCACCCAGGGTCTGGTTCCCCTGGTTCAGGTGGACGGCTTCCACCGTCACCTGGAACCCTTCCAGCCCGGTGGCGGTGAGGGTCCGGTCCGGGGCGCCTTCAGCCTGGATTCGGATCCGGTTGGTCCCAGCCTCGGGACCCAGGGTCCATTCCTCTGTCCGGGCTTCTCCCTGGGCATTGGTGGTGACCTGACTGGGAGCAATGGATCCGCCCCCTTCAACGACCTGGAAGCTCACTGTCTCACCGGACACGGGAGAGCCGCTTCCATCCAGGAGCCGAACCCCAGGCGGGGTCTCCACCGGGAATCCGGCCACCGCCTCCTGTCCTTCCCCCTGGATGATCTGGATCTCCCGGATGGCTGCCTCACTGGCTTCCACCTGGAAGGTGACCGGGGGAAGGTCGCCGTGGCGGGCCTCCACCTGGTTGGGTCCGGGCTCGGGGCCCACCGTCCAGCTCACCAGGACGGCCTCACCGTCCTCGTCCGTCAGCGCCGGCGAGCCGTCCACCGATCCGCCCCCTTCCAGGACGTGGAAGGTGACCGGGAGGTCAGGGGTTGGATTCCCGAACCGGTCCACCAGCGCCACTGCCGGGGGCTCCGGCACCGACGCCTCAGGCGCCACCGGCTCCAGGTCCACTCCGGCCACCGGCGTCATCTCTGCCGGAGGACCGGGCTGGGCCTGGACCTGGACGAGGATGGGGGAAAGCTCTCCGGACTGGAGCTGAATGGATTGGCTCCCAGGAGTGGGACCCAGCGTCCACTCCAGGACGGCATCCCCTTCTTCGTCAGTGACGGGAACCAAGGGGGAGACGGTTCCTCCCCCCTCGGTCACCTCCACCTGGATCGCCTCTCCCGGGACCGGGTTCCCGAACCGGTCCTGGGCCTGGACCGTGAAGGGCGGGAGGGGGTCGCCCACTCGGGCGTCATCTGCTTCCACCCCTGAAACGACCAGGGTGTCCGGAGCCTCGGGATCGGCCAGGGCGGTGAAGGACACGGGAGGTAGTCCCTCCATCTGTCCCGTCATCTCCTGGGGGCCTGCCACGGGACCCAGGACCCATCCGCTCGGGCCGGCCTGACCCTGGGCGTCAGTGACGGTCTCTCCCCCTTCCACCTCCCCGTCCTGGGACTGGAAGTGGACGGCGACCTGGGGCACCGGATTCCCGTACTGGTCGGTGACCTTGAGCTGCGGGATGACTTCCAGGGGGGCACCCACCCGGCCCGTGGTCTCCTCTCCCCGGGTGGCCACAGCGGCGTCCGGGGGGCCTGGCTCTGCCGTGGCCTGGAAGGTGACGGGCTCGGTTCCACTGCTGTCCGGGTCTCCGTCCAGGGAAGCCCGGAGGGTCTGCTCCCCGGCCCCCGTCCCCAGCGTCCACTCCCCAGGGGAGGCCAGGCCCCGGTTGTCGGAATAGACCCGGGTCCGGGTCACCGAGCCATGGCCATTGGAGACGCTCCAGTGCACCGCTACGCCGGCAGCCGGATTCCCCCGGTGGTCCAATGCTCGGACCTGGGGACGCTGGGCCGTGGCTTCCCCCACCGTGCCTTCCGTGAAGGGAGCGCCCACCACCTCCAGCGCCGTGGCCTCCTCAAAGAGGAGGGGGTCGCTGTCCGTGCAGCTTGCCAGGAGAAGGGGAGCGGCCGCCAGGAACCAGGCCCAGTGAGGGAGGAGCTTTCCCACACGCATCATCGTCCCACTCCCAGGGCCAGCCGGAATCCGTGGATGGGTTGGCTCCGGACGAAGTCGGCCTCGGTCATGCTGGCTCCGAGCCATGAGACCTGAAGGGATACGGCTCCCGGTCCAAGAGGTCGCCGTAGGGTCAGACCCACCAGGGCGCCGGTGACACGCCGAAGGGGAGCCGTCTCCACCTGGAGCTCCTCCCGGTAGTGGCCCACTCCAGCCCACGCCGTGGCCTGGATCCCGCCTACCGTTCCCAACCGGGCCGATGGCCCCGCACCCAGGAGGGAAGACCGGTAGTCATTTCCCCGACCCAGGTGGCCCGTGGCCGTAAGTCCGAACCGGCCCTGGCCCAGGGGGTGGACCGACGCCTCAGTCCCTCCGAAGAGGTGGGCATCGCCGCCCATTCCCCGGCTTCCCACGAGGGCCATGATTCCCCAGGTGGGAGTGAACGGATCGGGCTCTGACTCCTGGGTGGGATCCGTCGTTTCTTCCCTGGTGGGCGCCGGCCTCGTCTCGACGGGGACCGGCTCAATTCGGGTGGAGGTGGGCGCCGTGGTCTCGGTCAGGTTGATCCCACTCAGGCCGGTCCCATTCAGGTTGACCCCAACCAGGCTGGACAGAGCCGCCACCCCTGAGGAGGTGGGTGCCCCCTCCTCCAGATGCAGTGCCGCCGACCCTGAGACCCAGCCCCACGAACTCAACTCCGGCACCGGAGCTTCCGGTGCCGAAGAGGCGCCGGACAGGGAGGCGCAGGCCAGGGAAGCCATGAGGCCCAGAGTGGCGAAAAGGGACATAGGCTGGAGGTGGGGCCGGAGTGGATGGAGTATGGGTGACGGAAGCTGTCGGAGGCCCTTCCTGTGGTCAAGGAACGGGCTGGCGGTCGGGCCAAGGCCAGGGCGCCGAAGTGGGAAGCCAGGAAAGGATGGGACGGGTTGGGGTCAATGCGTGGATGACGGACGGATTATAATAAAAACACATATCCTGCCGAGCTTCTCAGGGGTCCTCATCCCCTTGGAGTTCCTCAGGATCGTTCCTCCCATGAAGCTCTCCCAGATTCTTCCTTTCCTGGGATAAGGCGTAAGACGCCTGGTTTCATCGGCAATTATAATGAAAACACATATCCAGGCAGTGATCATGGATCCCTGCCGGCCCACTCCGACATTCCGCCGTCCTGTCCTCTCCCTTTCCTTTGGTATCCACTGACTCCTTTGCCCAGGCTCCGTGACCGATTCGCCTCGACTCCCATGACCTCTTCATCCCGTTCAGGCGCGGCCTCCAGCCAATCATCCCACACCTCCCTGGTGACCCGGACGGCTACCGACTCCAGGGACCGGCGTCCGTCCCCGCCGGCCGTCATGGAGCTCCCCCCTCGGCAGCGGCCCCGGGAGCGGTTGGTGGATATGGGAAGCCGGGCCCTCTCGGTGCGGGAACTCCTGGCGCTGGTCATCGGGTCGGGCGGATCCGGCGCGTCGGTCCTGTCCCTGGCCGATGGGATCCTGGCCTCCGGCGGCGGACGTCTCCGACCCCTCTTGCAGGCCGACCTGGGAGAGTTGGAATCCGTGCCCGGAGTGGGCCGGGCCACAGCGGCCCGGGTAGTGGCAGCGCTGGAGCTGGGATTCCGAGCGGCCCGGGAGGATGAGCCGGACCGTCCCCGAATCCGGGGCCCTGCAGACGTCTACGCCTTCATGGGTCCTCGTCTCCGAGACCTTCCTCATGAGGAGTTCCACGCCCTCCTCCTGAACACCCAGCACCGGGTCCTTCGGGACGTGACGGTGACCCGGGGGATCCTGGATGCCTCCCTCATCCACCCCCGTGAGGTCTTTCGTCCCGCCATCCTGGCCAGCGCCGCCGGCGTGATCCTGGTCCACAACCACCCGTCCGGAGATCCCACACCCTCCCCGGAGGATCGGGCCGTGAGCCGTCAGGTCGGGGAGGCCGGGAAGTCGGTGGGTATCCGTGTCCTGGACCACGTGGTGGTGGGGAAGGGGCGGTGGGCTTCGGCCATGTAGAGGATCGGGGCTGTGGATCGGAAGAGGAGGAGATCCGCCACGGCTCTGGGCACCCACAGGAAGCCGGGGCAGGAACCTGAGTACGGAGGGAGGGGGTAGGGGCTTCTATGACTCCTTCAAGACCCCCTCGAGTGAACCCTTCGGGTCTCCACCGAGTGAATCATTCGATCCCTCCCAGGGGCCGCTTGGGTCTCCTGACGATCCTGGCCCTCCTCCTGGTCCTCCCCTCCTGCGCCACACTCCAGTCCCTGACGGCCCTCTCCCAGGTCCGATTCGACCTGGATGGGGTGAGCGGGATCCGGCTGGCTGGGGTGGAGTTGGACCGGGTCCGAGGCTACGAGGACCTGTCGGTGCTGGATGCGGCCCGAATTGGATCGGCCCTGGTGAACCGCCAGCTACCCCTGGAGGCCACCCTCCACGTGGGGGCCCACAACCCGGATGGGAACCCGGATGCCCGGCTGGTGGGGCTGGACTGGACCTTCTTCCTCCAGGATCGGGAGACGGTGAGTGGAAGTCTGAGCCAGGAACTGGCTCTCCCCTCGGGGGCCCGGACCGATGTCCCCGTCTCGGTCCGCTTGGACCTCCTGGAGTTCTTCGAGGGGAGCAGCCGAGACCTGGTGGAGTTGGCCCTCTCCCTCACCGGGGTGGGGACGGCTCGGGAGCCCAGCGACCTTCGGTTGGAAGCGCTCCCTACCATCCAGACCCGCCTGGGGCCCATCCAGTATCCTCGGCCTTTGATCCTGGGAGGACAGGTAGGAGGGGGCTCGGCTGGAACCTGATTCCTGCCCTCGAGCCCTGGAGCTTCGGTCCCGGGTGAGGGTATCTTCCCTATCATGAGCCTTCCGACTGAGACGAGTGCACCCACGACCCCCACGATCCGGGGGCTCCCTCGCCCCCTGGCGCGGGAGTTGGAGGGGTATGCGCATCGGTTGGACGTGGACCGGATCCGGGAAGCCTACCAGTTGGCCGAGGAAGCCCACCGGGGCCAGCAGCGCGCCAGCGGCGAGAGCTTCGTGACCCACGCCGTGGAGGTGTCCATCCTCCTGGGCCAGTTGAAGCTGGATACGGCGTCCCTCGTTTCGGGGCTCATCCACGACGTGGTGGAGGACACCCAGTTCTCCCTCACCGATGTGGAGGAGCGCTTCGGGGCCGAGGTGGCCTCCATCGTGGACGGAGTGACGAAGATCGGGAAGGTCCAGTTCCGCTCCAATACGGAGAGGCAGGCCGAGAACTACCGAAAGCTCCTCCTCTCCATGGCTGAGGATGCCCGGGTCATCCTCATCAAGCTGGCCGATCGCCTCCACAACATGCGGACGCTGGAGTACCTTCCCCGGGGCAAGCAGATCCGCATCGCCCTGGAGACCCGGGAGATCTACGCGCCCCTGGCCCACCGCCTGGGGATCGCCCAGATGAAGTGGGAGCTGGAGGATCTCTGCTTCAAGTTCCTGGAGCCGGAGGCCTACGAGGAGCTCCGGAAGATGGTCCACCAGCGGAGGCAGGAGCGGGAACGGCAGATTCTGGAGATGCAGCGCCCCATCGGGGAGCTCCTGGAGCGATCCGGCATCCCGGCGGAGGTAACGGGTCGGCCCAAACACCTCTGGTCCATCTACCGGAAGATCGAGAAGCGGGGGAAGCCCTACGAGGAGATCTACGACCTCATGGCTATGCGGGTCATCACCGACTCGGTACAGAACTGCTATGCGGCCCTGGGGCTCATCCATTCCCAGTTCACCCCCATCCAGGAGCGCTTCCACGACTACATTGCCACCCCCAAGTCCAACATGTACCGGTCCCTCCACACCACCGTCTTCGGACCGGGGGGACGCCGATACGAAATCCAGATCCGGACCGAGGAGATGCATCGGACGGCCGAGTACGGGATCGCGGCCCACTGGCGCTACAAGCAGGGAGCGGACGGGAGCGAGAAGTCCGACGAGGTGGACGAGGCCCTTTCCTGGTTCCGGCAGGTCCTGGAGTGGCAGCAGGAGGCTTCGGAGCCCGAGGAGTTCATGGAATTCCTCAAGATGGACCTCTTCCTGGGGGAGATCTTCGTCTTCACCCCCAAGGGTGAGGTGAAACAGCTCCCCACCGGCGCCACGCCCATCGACTTCGCCTTTGCCGTCCACACCGAGGTGGGATTCCAGTGTGCCGGCGCCAAGGTGAACGGACGGATCGCCCCCCTCTCCCGGGAACTTCGGAACGGAGATACGGTGGAGATCCTCACCAGCTCCCGGAAGTCACCTTCCCGGGACTGGCTGGCCTTCGTGAAGACGTCCCGGGCCCGACAGCGCATCCGCCAGTGGATCCGTCAACAGGAACACACCGAGTCGGTGAAGCTCGGCAAGGACTTCCTGGAGCGGGAGATGAAGAAACTCCGGGTGAGTCTCCCCGACGACAACGTCCTCTCGGAGGCGGCAGAGGCGCTGGACTACCCGGATTTCGAGCACGTCCACGCCGCCCTGGGACGAGGCGACATCGGTCCCTCTGCCGTCATCAAGGAGCTCTTCCCCGAAGAGAAGGTGACCGAGGCCCGGAAGAAGGCCTCCTCCCCCCTCCAGCGGATCGCCCGGAAGATCCGGAAGACGGACAAGGGAGTCCGGATCCAGGGGGTGGACAACCTCATGGTGCGCTACTCCCAGTGTTGCCAGCCCGTGCCGGGGGACGATGTCATCGGGTACGTCACCGCGGGCCGGGGCGTGTCCATCCACCGGAAGGACTGCCCCAACGTCCTGAACCTTTCGCAGGACCCGGAACGGCGGGTGGAAATCGAGTGGAGTGCCGAACAAGGGGATCGCTTCTTCGTGAAGCTCTACACCCGGGGAACGGACCGTCGCGGGATCCTCTCGGACATTGCCAAGGCCATCAGCGACACAGGGACCAACATTCAACACGCAGACATCCGGGCGGTGGAGGAAGGGATGTTGGGCGAGTTCGTGGTGGAGGTCCAGGACCTTCCCCACCTGAGTCGGGTCATGAAGAAGATCTCCCAGATCAAGGGCGTCCTCTCAGTGGAGCGCAGGGAGTCCTTTGGGGATTCAGAACTTCTCAACCTGGACACGGACTGAGGGCCTGAATGCCTGACTTCAGGATCGAGGCGCCCTACGAGCCGAAGGGAGACCAGCCCCGGGCCATCGCCGAGTTGGGTGAAGGGTTGACCCGCGGGGACCGCTTCCAGACCCTCCTGGGAGCCACGGGGACGGGGAAGACCCTGACCATGGCCCACGTCATCGCCAACCGCGGCCGCCCGGCCCTGGTCATGTCCCACAACAAGACGCTGGCGGCCCAGCTCTACGGCGAACTGAAGCAACTCCTCCCCCGGAATGCGGTGGAGTATTTCGTCTCCTACTACGACTACTACCAGCCCGAGGCCTACGTCCCGGCCACCGACACCTACATCGAGAAGGACTCGGCCATCAACGAGGACATCGACCGCCTCCGGCTCCGGGCCACCTCATCCCTCTTCGAGCGGGACGACGTGGTGGTGGTGGCTTCCGTGTCCTGCATCTACGGGCTGGGCAATCCGGACGACTACAAGTCCCTCATGTACGAGGTGACAGTGGGGGACGAGGTGGCCCGGGACGATCTCCTCCGGGCGTTGGTGGAGATCCAGTATCGCCGGAACGACGTGGTCTTCGAGCGGGGCACCTTCCGGGTTCGAGGTGACACTGTGGAGGTCCTCCCGGCCTATGAGGAGCAGGCCATCCGCATCGAGTTCTGGGGGGACGAGGTGGAGCGGATCACCCGATTCGATCCCCTGACCGGGGAGCTCGTCACCCCCATGGACCGGACGGCCATCTATCCGGCCTCCCACTACGTGACCCATCGCCGGACCATCGAGGACGCCGTCCCCCTCATCCGACAGGAGATGGAGGAGCGGGTGAAGCACTTCCAGCGGGAGGGCCGTCTCCTGGAAGCCCAGCGCATCGAGTCCCGGACCAACTTCGACATCGAGATGATGCTGGAGATCGGGACCTGTCCCGGGATCGAGAACTACTCCCGTTACATGGCGGGAAGAGGGCCCGGTGACCGGCCTGCCTGCCTGCTGGACTACTTCCCCGATGACTTCCTGGCCATCGTGGACGAATCCCACCAGTCCCTTCCCCAGATCGGGGGGATGTACAATGGAGACCGGGCCCGGAAGATGACGCTGGTGGACCACGGATTCCGCCTTCCTTCGGCGTTGGACAACCGACCCTTGAAGTACGAGGAGTGGGAGGAGCTCCTCCACCAGGCCGTCTTCGTTTCCGCTACCCCGGCGGATCGGGAGTTGGAGCTCTCGGGAGGGGTAGTGGTGGAGCAGATCATTCGGCCCACGGGGCTGGTGGACCCGGAGGTGGATGTCCGACCGGTGAAGGGGCAGGTGGACGACCTCCTGGCCGAGATCCGCCTCCGGGAGGAGCGAGGAGAGCGGGTCCTGGTCACCACCTTGACCAAGCGGATGGCTGAAGACCTCTCCGAGTACCTTCAGTCGGTGGGGGTCCGGGTGCGCTACATGCACTCGGAGATCGATACCATCGAGCGGATGGAGATCCTGCGGGGACTTCGGCTGGGTCAGTTCGACGTCCTGGTAGGCATCAACCTCCTCCGGGAGGGGCTGGATCTCCCAGAGGTCTCCCTGGTGGCCATCCTGGACGCCGACAAGGAGGGGTTCCTGCGGAACGCACGTTCCCTCATCCAGACCATCGGGCGGGCGGCCCGGAACGAAAATGGCCGAGCCATCCTCTACGCTGACCGAATCACGGCGGGGATGCGTCAGTGCATGGACGAGACGGAGCGCCGCCGCCGGATTCAGGTCGAGCACAACCGGAAACATGGGATCACCCCGGCCACGATCCGGAAGAGCATCCAGGAGATCGAGTTCTCCACCCGGGTGGCCGACGCCCGTGAGGCCCCCTTGCCCAGGGTGGCGGAGGAAGCGGCCACCTATCAGGATGAGGTGAATGTGGAGGAACTGATCAAGGCGGTGGAATCGGAGATGGCAGAGGCGGCCGAGTCCCTCGACTTCGAGCGTGCCGCCCTCCTGCGGGACGAACTCTTCGAGCTTCGGGCTCGCCTCGATGATGGAAAGGGGCCAGCCAAGGGACGCCGGAAGGTGACGACATGACGTTGACGGAAAGGGAACTGGTCCGCTGGGGCCAACGGGTGGGCCGGGAGGTCCAGGTCCCCATCTTCCTGGGGCTCCGTGGGCAGCTGGGGGCAGGGAAGTCGGTACTGGCTCGGGCCATCGCCCGAGGCGCCGGAGTGGAGGGGGCTATGCCCTCGCCCACCTTCAACCTCCTCTTCCGTTATCCGGCCAAGGAGGACGTGGAGGTTGTTCACATGGACCTCTATCGTCTCCGGGACCCGGAGGAGCTATGGGAGCTGGGGTGGGAAGAGCTGGGCCAGGGATCGGAGATGGTCCTGGTGGAGTGGCCCGAGCGAGCTGGAGACCACCTGCCCGGGGACCGGTGGGATATCCACCTGGTCATCCCCGAGCCGGGCTCCCACCTGCGGATGGTCCAGGTCCACCGGGTCGGGACCCCCCCTCACCTCCCGGGCTTCCCCGTGGAGCTTGAGACCCGGGCCTGATCATGTCCGACCCGCTCCTCCTCTCCTTCGATACCTCGACCGCGGTTGGGTCGGTGGCCCTCTTCCGGGGGCGAACCCTCCTGGGGAAGGATCTCTTGACGGAGCGTCGAGAACACGCCACCCGCCTGGTTCCCAGTATCCAGGGGATCCTGGCCGACGCAGGGTTGGGACGGGAGGAGCTGGATGGGATCGTGGTGGGGCGGGGCCCCGGATCCTTCACCGGGGTCCGGGTGGCTGCGGCTACGGCCCGGGGACTGGCGGCCGGACTCCAGCGGCCTCTCTGGGCGTGGTGTTCCCTGGCTGCCGCCGCCGCGTCGCAGCGGGTGGAGATCCCGGAAGCCATCCAAAGCCGATTCGGGAGCGGATCGGTCCTGGATCTTCCCCCCGAGGCCGACGGATGGCCGCGATACGTTCTTCTGGATGCCCGAGGACGACGGGTCTACGGAGCCTGTTACCGACTCTTGCCCGACCGATTGGAAACCCTGGTGTCTCCCCAGGCGGCCACCGTGGACTCGGTGGTCCGGGAAGAGTTGCCCGGAAACGTCCTCTTCTGCGGAGATGGTGCGCTGGCCCACGCCGAGTTCCTGGAGGAGCACGGCCATCGGGTCCTGCCCCTGCCGGCAGGACTTCCCACCGCCCAGGGACTCATGCGGATTCATCACCTCCACTCCGGGGCGCCGCCTCTTCCCCCCGAGTCTCGCTGGGAGCCGGCGTACGTTCGGTCCTCATCGGCGGAACGACCCCCGTCGCGGGCCTCCGCCGGCTCAGGGGCAAGCGGCCACTCCGCCGGGAGCCCGGGCTTTGCCGGAGATGGCTCGGGAGACGGCGGAACTGGGCCAGGATGATGGCCATTGTGGGTTCGCCCCTCATCCGACCGGCCCGAGAGGAGGACCTGACTCGGATACTGGAGGTGGAGCGCGCTGGCTTCTCCACCCCGTGGAGTCGTCCGTCCTTTCAGTCTCTCCTGGGATCGGACCAGGTTTTCATGCGGGTGGTGGAGGTGGAGGGTCGGGTCGTGGCCCACGGGGTCCTCTGGCGGGTGGACGACGAGGGAGAGGTGGCCAACCTGGCCGTAGATCCCGAGTATCGTGGACAGGGGTTGGGAAGCCGTCTCCTGGATCATCTCCTGGAAGAGGCGGCCCAGGCCGGAGTGACCCGGGTCTTTCTGGAAGTCCGGGTCTCCAACACCGAGGCCCGGGAGCTCTATCGGAAGCGGGGGTTCCGGCCCGTGGGAATCCGCCCCGATTATTACCGGAGCCCTCGAGAGGACGCCCTGGTTCTGAGGAAGGAGCTGACGCCGGATTGAGAAATCGATCTGCCGCCGTCCGTCGTGAATCTTTTTCAATGATCCTTGTGGTGTGGCGAATCCCTGACTCAACGGCCTTCTACACACCTCCCTCTCAATCCCATTCCCATGCCTGATCCCACCTTCTTCCGAGGCCGACGGCTTCGCCGAACCTCCGGTCTCCGATCCCTGGTCCGAGAGACCCGTCTGGATCCGGGCCGGCTCATCCTGCCCCTTTTCGTGGAGGAGGGGGAGGGACTTCGCCGGCCGGTGCCCTCCCTCCCGGGGGTCGATCGGACGTCTCCAGACGAGCTGGTCCGGGACGGGGAGGAGGCCGTGGAACTGGGCCTGGGTGGAGTGATCCTCTTCGGGATTCCCGGATCCAAGGACGAGGTGGGAAGCGGTGCCTGGGCCGATGACGGGATCGTCCAGAAAGGAATCCGGGCCCTCCGGGCGGCCTGCCCCAACCTGACCGTCATCACCGACGTCTGCCTCTGCGAGTATACCGACCACGGTCACTGCGGGGTGTTGGAGGAGGGAGAGGTCCAGAACGATCCCACTCTGGAGCTCCTGGCCCGGACGGCGGTGAGCCACGCTCGGGCCGGGGCCCATATGGTGGCCCCCTCCGATATGATGGATGGCCGAATCGCATCCATCCGGGAAGCCCTGGATACAGAGGGGTTCGGCCACACCCCGGTCATGAGCTACGCCGCCAAGTATGCGTCGGCCTTCTACGGACCCTTTCGAGACGCCGCCGACTCCACGCCGGCCCAGGGAGATCGGCGGGGCTACCAGATGGATCCGACCAACAGTCGGGAGGCACTGCGGGAGGTCCAGGCCGATGTAGACCAGGGGGCGGACGCCGTCATGGTGAAACCGGCCCTGGCCTACCTTGATATCATCCACCAGGTCCGGGCGCGTTTTGACCTGCCGGTGGCTGCCTACCATGTCTCCGGCGAGTACGCCGCCATCATGGCCGGCGCCCAGAAGGGGTGGCTGGACGAGGCCGCGGCCATGACCGAGGCTCTCCTCTCCATCCGTCGGGCCGGGGCCGACATGATCCTGACGTACTGGGCTCGCCAATATGCGCGACTGCATCGGGAGGGGTAAACGACTGGCCGGGAGCCCGCTGCCAATTCAGCGCCCTGGTCTCCAGCCCGGAAGGAAACATATGGCGTCAAGATCGTTGACCCTGTCCCTGGGGCTCCGTATCTTCCAGCCATTCCCCGGCCTCTCCGGGGCTGGTGCATCATCAGCCACCGAGATTCCGTCACTGTCGCCCAGGGACCACAAGGAGCCGGCATGATCCTCAGGACAGCCGCGGTCCTCGCCTTCGCCATTCTCCCCCTCGTTCCCCTAGCGGGGGCGGCTCAGGAACCGGTTCCTGCCGCAGAGCGGACCCACGTGGTCCAGGCGGGGGAGACCCTGGCTGAGATCGCCCGGGTCCACCTGGGGTCGGCGGCCCATTGGGATCGGATCTGGGAGGCGAACCGAGACGCCATTTCCGACCCCCATCGGATCCTCCCGGGGCTCGAACTCCGGATTCCTGGTGAGACGGAGGACCCGGCGGCCCGGGTCCGCCGCGGTGTGGATGAGGACACAGGGGTGGAGGTCATTCGGGGAGGAGACCCGGATGCTCTGGCTGAGGTGACGGGAGTCCTCCTGGAGGGCGGACTCCCTGAGGCTCACGACACGTTGGTGATGGCGGACCCGGATGACCGGCGTCAGCTTCTCCGAAGTCGAGGTTTCCAGCCCCGGGGGACACCCACATCAGACCGGGAACGGACCGTCTTCTACGGCTCACTGCAGGCCAGCGCGGCCCGTTCCTCCACCCGGCCCGGTGTCATCGTTTCCGGTTCGGAAGAGACCCTGGCTCTGACTCGGTCGGCCTTCAACTCGGCAGCCTGGCTGTC
>PWWP01000091.1 GCA_003562075.1 Gemmatimonadota bacterium | reverse complement strand
CGGAGAAGCCTCAGCGGTTGACACTCCCTGCGCCTCCATATAGCTTATCCAGTCTCTGCCACGGAGGCTCTCCCTGATGCGATTCAGGTGGGCTGAATCCATTTCCGGCAGGGAACGGAACCCCCGCGCCCGGGCAGTTCGGCTGGCGCGGTTTTTTGACCAAAGGGATGTGAGTATTCATGCCGACGATCAGTCAGCTCGTTCGGAAGGGCCGTAAGAAGGTCTCGAAGAAGAACAAGTCCCCGGCCCTTCAGGGCAATCCGCAGAAGCGGGGAGTGTGCACCCGGGTGTATACCACCACACCGAAGAAGCCGAACTCGGCCCTTCGGAAGGTGGCGCGTGTACGCCTCACCAATGGATACGAGGTCACCTCGTACATTCCCGGTGAGGGACACAACCTGCAGGAGCACTCCATCGTGCTGATCCGGGGTGGCCGGGTGAAGGATCTGCCTGGTGTCCGGTATCATACCGTGCGGGGCACTCTGGATGCGTCGGGAGTTTCCGATCGCCGTCAGGGCCGCTCCAAGTACGGTGCCAAGAAGCCCAGAGACTGATTTGCTTTCGGGTCAGAGGATTAGAGAGTTATGAGCCGTCGTTCCAGGGCCGGACAGCACGTTGCCGGTGGTGATTCCCGTTTTGAGTCTCCCATTGTCCTGAAGTTCATCAACAAGTTGATGTACGGAGGGAAGAAGTCCACGGCCGAGGCCATCTTCTATGAGGCCATGGACATCATCGAGGAGAAGACGGGCCAGGCCGGTGTTCAGGTCTTCAACCAGGCCATCCAGAACGCCAAGCCCGCCCTTGAGGTGAAGAGTCGGCGGGTGGGTGGTGCCACCTACCAGGTGCCGGTGGAGGTTCGCCCTGAGCGACGGACTGCCCTGGCGGTGAAGTGGATCATCGGCTTCGCCCGGAACCGTCCGGAGCGCAGCATGGCTGAGCGCTTGGCCACCGAGTTGATGGCGGCAGCCCGAGGTGATGGCTCCACGATCAAGAAGAAGGACGACGTACATCGCATGGCCGAGGCAAACAAGGCCTTCGCCCACTACCGCTGGTAGTCCACCTCGCAAGACCGGCAAGGGCGCGCAGGGGGCTCCATCCCTCTGCGCGTTTGTGCGCAGTGGAAACGAAACAATTGGCAACGCAGGGATAGATCGATGCCCAGGCAGACACCGCTGGATAAGCTCCGAAACATCGGCATCATGGCACACATCGATGCCGGTAAGACCACGACCACCGAACGCATCCTCTTCTACACGGGGCGGCTGCATCGGATGGGCGAGGTCCATGATGGCGGTGCCACCATGGACTGGATGGAGCAGGAGCAGGAGCGGGGCATCACCATCACTTCCGCTGCCACAACGGCCTTCTGGACCCGGTTCGACACGGAGTTCCGGATCAACATCATCGACACTCCTGGCCACGTGGACTTCACCGTTGAGGTGGAGCGCTCGCTGCGGGTGTTGGATGGATCAGTCGCCGTCTTCTGTGCGGTGGCCGGTGTCGAGCCCCAGTCGGAGACGGTGTGGCGTCAGGCAGACCGCTACGGCGTTCCCCGGATTGCCTTCGTGAACAAGATGGATCGGGTGGGCGCGGATTTCGACAACGTGGTCGAGATGATGCGGGACCGCCTCAAGGCCAATGCTCATCCGGTCCAGTACCCGGTGGGTGCAGGCGATGACTTCTCCGGGATCATCGATCTGGTCCAGCAGAAGGCCATCATCTATGACGACGAGCTGGGGTCCGAGTGGCACGAGGAGGAGATTCCGGACGAGCTCCAGGATCGGTGCGCCGAGCTCCGGGAAGCCGTCGTCGAAGAGGCCGTGGGCCACGACGACGAGCTCATGGAGAAGTACCTGGAGGGTGAGGAGCTCACCGAGGAAGAGATCCGTCGCGCCATCCGGAAGGCCACTCTGGCCGGGGACATGTTCCCGGTCTTCTGTGGGTCGGCCTTCAAGAACAAGGGCGTCCAGATCCTCCTGGACGGGGTCATCGACTATCTCCCTTCGCCCCTGGACGTAGAGGCCATCGAGGGCCAGGAGCCAGGCAGCGGGGACGAGGACGAGGAGCCCACGCCCATGTTCCGGAAGGCAGGGGACGAAGAGCCGTTCTCGGCGTTGGCCTTCAAGATTGCCACCGACCCGTACGTGGGTAAGCTGACCTTCTTCCGGGTCTATTCGGGCTCCCTTCCCTCCGGGTCGTACGTGTACAACGCGACTCAGGACAAGCGGGAGCGGGTAGGCCGGATTCTCCAGATGCACGCCAACAAGCGGGAGGAGCGGGACGAGGTCTACGCCGGGGATATTGCCGCCGCCATCGGGCTGAAGGATGTCCGAACCGGCGACACTCTCTGCGACCCGGACCATCCCATCGTCCTGGAGAGCATGAGCTTTCCCGAGCCCGTCATCGCCGTGGCCATTGAGCCAAAGACGAAGGCGGACCAGGATAAGCTGGGCACCGGGCTACAGAAGCTTGCCGAGGAGGATCCGACCTTCCGCGTCCACACCGATCCGGAGACGAACCAGACGATCATCCAGGGGATGGGCGAGCTCCATCTCGAGATCATCGTGGATCGGCTCAAGCGGGAGTTCGGTGTCGAGGCCAACATCGGTAAGCCGCAGGTGGCCTACCGGGAGACAGTCAGGAATCCGGTGGAGAAGGTGGAGGGGAAGTTCATCCGGCAGACTGGTGGGCGGGGGCAGTATGGCCACGTGGTCATCAATCTGACCCCAGGTGAGCCCGGTTCCGGCTTCATCTTCGACAACAAGATCGTCGGTGGCTCTATCCCCAGGGAGTACATCCCCTCGGTGGAAAACGGGGTGAAGGAAGCCATGACCACCGGTGTGGTGGCGGGCTACCCCATCATCGACCTGAGCGTTGAGTTGGTCGATGGCTCCTACCACGACGTGGACTCCAACGAGATGGCCTTCAAGATCGCCGGTTCCATGGCGCTGAAGGAGGCCGTGAAGCGGGCCAAGCCCGTTCTCCTGGAGCCCATCATGGATGTGGAGGTGGTGACGCCCGCCGATTACATGGGCGACATCATCGGCGATCTTTCGTCCCGGCGGGGGAAGGTGGAGGGGATGGCGGACCGCGCAGGTGCGCGGGTCATCTCGGCCTTCGTGCCCCTGGGGGAGATGTTCGGATACTCCACGACCCTGCGCTCCATGAGCCAGGGGCGAGCGGCCTACACCATGCAGTTCGCACACTACGAGGAAGTCCCGAAGAGTGTGGCGGACGAGATCGCCAGCGCGAGTGGCAATAGCTCAGGCTGAACCCGGCGGCCCCAGCGGGCAGCCGACCCATACCAGGACACTGAACAAGAGAAGAGGCGGACGATGGCCAAGGCGAAATTCGAGCGAACGAAGCCCCATGTGAACGTGGGAACGATTGGACATGTGGACCACGGAAAGACGACGCTGACGGCTGCGATCACGGAGATCCAGG
>PWWP01000116.1 GCA_003562075.1 Gemmatimonadota bacterium | reverse complement strand
GTCGCGGCGCTTCTGGTTACGCGCGTCGATTCTGCTCATGCGCATATTATCTAAAACTGCGGGGACTTATGCAACGATTAATACCAAGACGGCTATTAGTATCGCCACCTCTTGTTGCCCGCTGCTGCGAAACGCCGTCTTCGCAAAGCGGCTTTATCGATAGTCGCCTTAGTAAGACCACCTCTCTCCCCCCGCACCGCTTTGGATGGGCGGGACCGGTAAGGGTCGCCGTCGAAAACGCCATTATCCAAACCGTAGGCACATTTATAGAATCGTGGTAAAATTAGGGCAATACAAGTCGGTCTTCGGCGCCGAATCCGCACAATTTCCCAATTCGAAGCGGAATTCATTTTCGAAAACTTACATAGGCCTGAGCGCACGGTTGAATGACGATGCTTCAGCGGCCTATAAAGCGGCTTGCGCCAAGATCGAGTAGGCGGACCCTGCTCGACCTTGAAAACAGTCTTCGGGTCGTATATCGGTTTATGGGATTGCGGTTCGCACGCAGAAGGATCTTTCGACGTGAGATCATTTCGGTATCGTGGCGCTACAGCGATCCTCCCCGTTTCCTCGGGTTAGGCAAAGCCGAATTGAAAATAACGAGCCTGCGTACCAATCATTTTAGGTCCGACGGTCTTTGCCTTTGTAAAAAATCTCTATACGAGTTGGTCCGAAGCAACGTCCATGGTAGGGCAGGAAGACCCATTCCTCGAACATCTGGGTCGCGCATACGGTTACGACTAGCGCGAAATCACCGCGCACGTCGCCGAATTGAAAAGCCGTATCGACGCGTGTACGTAAAAAAACCTGTCAAACCATTCGCGCTGTCGTCGCGTTGGAGTCGACTAGTGAGACTTTGCTGGTCGACGACTCCCAGAGAGTCAGGATCGTTCGCGCTCTTGAAAGGGAATCGGTTGTGTACTGGGCAGTCGACCGAGCCATCTCCGCTACGGAAAAGAGTCAAAACCTTGAATCGAGATGGGAGTTACTACCCTGAATTGAGCTAGATTTTCGACCCCAAACCCGAGCCATGTGAAATGTTCTTTAAAGCCAGGCGTCTTCTGAGCCGAAACAATCGCAGGACCAGGAATCGCGCCTACGACCTCCGTAGCAGCGACCTCGGGCCGTTGAATGCATACTATGAGAACATGGGAAGGCCCAGCGTCATCGGCGTGGAGTTAGAGCACTGCCGCTGGTATGGGGCCAGCGGGCTTTCCTATTCGCGCGATTCGTTGCACCCCTATATTCGGACCCTTGCTGAATATGAGAGTGGCGTGTGCGCTGTGTATGAAGGATCAATATTACAGAGGTACTGGGAAAGCTGGGCACCGAGAAACCTTGCTGAATATTTTCGTATCGACACAACAGGTTGTCATTCACTTCTTTTGCAAACCCCCCCTAATCACAACATACTGCCGTGGTCACCGGCTGATCGTGTCAGCTATATGGAGCAGAAGCAATGGATGAACAGACCTGATTATCGCGCACTTTGTGAAGCGGGTTGTACACCTGCCCGGTCATGCGGACCAAAGCCCGCGTGGTTTGGCATGACGCGTTTTCAACGTTTACTCTCTGTTTTTGAGAGTATAAAAACCCACGGATATCGTGACGTTGCCACCGAATCCGAGCAATATGAAGATCAGCATATTATAGTTAACTGTCTCGTTCGTGACGCCGACGTGCGTTTCGTTGTTGCCAACGGTCAACATCGATCCTCTGCGTTGGCGGCTCTTGGGCAGTCGATTGCGTCCGTGATTGTTCATAGTCAAACCGATCGAGGCCCCGCAGTAGTACGACGTGAAGAAGTCAGCCATTGGCCGCTTGTGCGCATGGGGATTTTTTCGGCCAGTGATGCAGAGGCGATATTCGATAGAATCTTTGATGCGGTGCCTCCACGGGAGGTGGAGTCGATGGAGCAACGCGGCGCCAAGTAGCTGGCGGCCCTCTCCGGGCTGGTCCACTACACTGACGGCGGCAGTATGCGTCGCGGGTGCACCGGAACACGCTGGAGCCATCACAGGATGGAGACTTCCCCCAGGCCCAAAATGCTAGCTCCTTGCTCTCAAGAATGCTGTATGGCTGCCTCGAGCACCAAGATTCAGATGATTTCACGCCGCAGTGAACATTACCCAAAAATCCGCTTGAAATGACGGATAATCATACACTTTAACCGTCGCAAAGCAAACACAGTTCTGTGCAACAGAGCAGGGTGCTTTAGGATGCGACCCGAAACCACGAGTGCGACACGATCACCATCTTCAAGACATAAACGATCGCGTAGATGTTCATCGCTGTAAACGAGCAGCCTTGTGGGGGGGGTGCCCAAATCTATCGTCGGCGGCCATGTGCGGAAGACCACCGAAACTCCTTTTAGGGAACCCAAGAAAAGTGGACCGAATGGCGATTCAATCGCCTCTGAACGCCGAAACCAAAGACGGCTTTCGGGGTGAATATTTAGAGAACCAGGGACCGATCCTGTTCCGCTCAAATCCCGGATCAACCGATGCTTTTCGCGGTGCCGTTTATCCGCCTTGTCCTTTTTTGAACCTGGGGCGGTGCCCGCGCCAGAGCGAACAACACAGGAAATGCGGATCTGTTCGTACGACTGGAAACCCATCAAATTGACCCCCGCGAACCCTGAGTAGTCGCTATTCCATTAAACTGAAAAATCTGCGTTCGCCAAACATCTGGAAAGCGTCATCCCACCCGAAACGCCTTTAGCAAAACAAGCAACGTTAGTATCGACAAAGAACCACCTCGGTCTATCGGTGAAACCCTGTAAACAGGTAAGTGCGTCTCGAGCTAAAGAGCGCTAACCGCGCTTGATATCGCTGCCGCTCAGTCTCGAGATTGCCCCTTGGCCACAGTTCGCACAAGATCGTCTCGTGATTGCGCTCCGGTTAGAATGTCGGCCTGAAGATCACCTTCGCCACCCTGCTGGATGTACGCAGTCGCTCACCTTTCTCAAACAATACACCGGTCGGCCCCGCTCTAGAATCTCTATCGGCTGCATGGCCCTCATCTTGAGCCCGGGCAGTACCGTCAAAGACCGTTAAAGTGGGATCAGTATCCACCCGCCCCCGTTCAGCCGGATCTGAGTCAGCACCGCCCGTAGCTGTGGCCCACTAGTCCTGCCCTATACCCACATCTAGCGCTGCACAAACGCGTGCCGGCCGGGTACCGTGCCGGGCATGTGGGAGCAGAGCCAGATCAAGCGCACGCTGAACCGGCCGGAGAGCCTGGCGCGGGTCAACGCACTGCTGCAGGGTAGCCCGGAGTTGCATCGTACTGCGCTGGCCGATCGCGTCCGTGCCACGTTTGGTTTTCGCGATGCGCGCGGGCGGGTGCAGCGGGCGGGCTGCTTGAAGGCGCTGCGTTCCCTGGAGCGCGCCGGGCAGATCGCGCTGCCGGCGGCGCGCAGCACGCCGGGGCGCGGGAGCCACG
>PWWP01000042.1 GCA_003562075.1 Gemmatimonadota bacterium | reverse complement strand
GGTCACCCTCCTGACCGAGGACCACATTTTTGCCACCGGACCGACCCACCAGTTCGAGTGGAGCCCGGACGGAGAGTGGATCCTCTTCACCCACGCCGTTCCGGGGATCGCTCCCCGGGAAATCGGGGTCGTTCGTACCGACGGGACGGAGGAGCCCCTGAACCTGACCCGGAGCGGCTTCCAGGACACCTGGCCCACCTGGGTTCTGGATGGAAAGGCCATGCTCTGGCGGACGAACCGGGACGGACGGCGGGCCCTGGCCAAGACCGGGCCCACGGAGGTGGATGCCTACGCCATGTTCTTCGACGCCCAGGCGTGGAGCCAGTTCCAGCTGAGCGAGGAGGAGATCGGGCTCCTGCGGGAGCGGGAGGAGGAGGACAACGCCACCTCGGAGGTGGACGAGCCTCTGGAGCTGGACCTGGCGGGAGCCCGGGATCGGCGGATCCGGCTTACCATCCACTCCTCAGCCATGAGCGATGCCCTCCTGAGTCAGGATGGAGACACCCTCTATTACCTGGCCCGCTTCGAGGGGGGCTTGAATGTCTGGTCCACCAACACCCGAACCCGGGAAACCCGGAGGGTGGCCGAGCTGGACGCCAACTCGGCGCGCATGACCTGGGACGGGGAGAAGGAGAAGCTCTTCATCCTGGCCGATGGGCGGATCTCCACCCTGGAGCCGGGAAGCGGCAGCCGTCACAGCATCCCCATCCAGGGAGAGATGGTGGTGAGCGCGTCGGAGGAGCGAGGTGCCATGTTCGACCAGGTCTGGCGGCGGACCCGGGACACCTTCTATACCCGGACCTTCCACGACACGGATTGGGATGCGGCCCGGGAGGAGTACGAGCGGTTCTTGCCCCACATCGGAAACCTCCACGAGTTCGCCGAACTCCTGGGCGAGATGCTGGGGGAATTGAATGTGAGTCATAGCGGTGCCCGTTATGCCCCTTCCGAGTCCGGGGATGACGCCACGGCCTCCCTGGGGGTCTTCTACGATCAGGCCAATGGCGAAGAGGGTCTCCGGATCACCGAGATCATGGCAGGAGGACCCATGGACCGAGCTACGGTGGAGGTGGAGCCCGGTGCCGTCATCGCGGCCATCGACGGCCAGGAGCTGACTGCCGAAACCGATCCGGCCCGCCTCCTGAACCGGAAGGCGGATCAGAACGTCCTGCTGGAGATCCGGGAGGGAGACTCGAGCCGGGAGGTGGTGGTCAAGCCCATCACCCTGGCCCAGGAGCGGAGCCTCCGCTATCAGCGCTGGGTGGAGCGGAACCGGGCGGAGGTGAAAGAGTTGAGCGATGGGCGGTTGGGTTATGTCCACATCCCTGGGATGAACGACGGGGCCTACCGATCCACCTTCGAGGAAGTCATGGGGCGCCACGTCCACGCAGAGGGGCTGGTGGTGGATACCCGTTTCAACGGGGGCGGCGACCTGGTGGCCGACCTGGAGATGTTCCTGAGCGGCACCCGCTTCTTTGACTACACCACCGACACCCGGAGCAGTGGATTCGAGCCCAACTTCCGATGGACCCGACCCAGCGTGACCCTGGCCAACGAGGCCAACTATTCAGATGGCCACTGCTTTGCCTGGGCCTACCAGACCATGGAGATCGGTCCCCTCATCGGGATGCCCGTGCCCGGGACCTGCACCTTCGGCGGGTGGCAGACCCTCGTGGATGGGCTCCGGTGGGGGGTTCCCGGACGGGGGGTGAAGGACACGGAGACTGGGCGGTACCTGGAGAACTGGCAGACTGAGCCTGACATCCAGGTGTCCAACGAGCCGGCCCGGGAAGCCCAGGGTCGAGACCAGCAGCTGGAACGAGCCGTGGAGGAGCTGCTCCGACTGGTGGATGGGGGGTAGGGTGGCCCGCATGGACCCAGGCCGGGGGCTTCCGGGCCCCGCATACAGCCAGAGCCCTCTCCCGAGACACTTGGGGGAAATCCATGGCTCGGGGCGGAGGGCTCTTGTCTCCGGTCGCCGAAAAGGGGAAATTGTGGGCCTGTCGGACCCGCTCAACCGCTCGGGCTCCGGCAGAGTCAGGCCGGGATGGCGGAATCGGTAGACGCGGAGGTCTCAAAAACCTCTGAGCTTACGCTCTTGTGGGTTCGACTCCCACTCCCGGCATTGTGTTGTACCACAAAGACTTACGTTGTTTTTGCGGGGCGGTCCCGGAGCCGATGAGTCGGCCTCCGGGACCCTTTTTTTGGCACAGCTGTGCCAAACCAGTGACAACTTGAACCTCCTGGGCCTCCGACGGGCCCTTGATCCGGCACGCCATCTCGGGCACGTGACGTTGGTGCTCGTCCCGGAGCCGAGCAATCGGCCTCCAGGACTGGTGCGTTCTGGGACGTTTCGGTCAGGTTGTTAGCGGCGGAGTAAAATCGGACAGATGTGGCGGTCGAAAATCGGACCACTGGGCAGCAGAACCGCAGGCCGGGGAGCGCTGGCTTTCCGGTGAGGATTCCACAGCTTGGCGACTTCGACCTATGCTCGGAGGCGCCATGCACGGACAGAAGAAGTGGATGCTGCTCAGACACGACCTGGAGTAGGGGGGCAGTCGCAGGGCACTGGCCCGCCGCCTCGGCATCAGTCGTGACACGCTGTATCGCTGGATCCGGGAGGGTGAGCTGGATCGAGACGTGGATGTGGACCCGCCCCGGTACGGGCCGAGACCCCCGGCACCGACGAAGCTGGATCCCTACAAGCCGACGATCCTGGCTCGCCTGGAGAGCTACCCAGAACTCACAGCCATGCGGAGCTTTCACGAGATCCAGGACGCCGGTTATCCGGGCAGCTACTCCCAAGTACGGGACTTCGTCCGGGTGGTCCGTCCTCGCCCGCCGGAGGCGCCCCTGATCCGGTTTGAGACGCCGCCGGGCCACCAGGCGCAGATGGACTTCACCGACTTCCGCCTCCCCTGGGGCCGCCGTTCGGCCCTTCTGATGGTGCTGGGCTACTCGCGGCTTCTCTGGGTGCAGTTCTTCGCGCGCAAGGACATGTGAGCGCTCTTCCAGGGGCTGGAAGGGGCGTTCCAGTTCTTCGGCGGGATCCCCAGGGAGCTCCTCTTCGAGCAGGTGCGCTCGGTCATCACAAGTGACCAGCGGCTTGAGGGGGGCAGTCTTCAGCACAACATGGAGTTCCTCCGGTTCGCCCAGCCCTGGGACATTACTCCAGGGGCCTGTCGGCCCTAGCGGGCACAGACCAAGGGCAAGGTGGAGCGCCCCATCCGCTACCTCCGCCAGAGCTTCCACTACGGCCGGGAGTTGATCAACGATGACCATCTGGCAGACGAGTGCCGGCGGTGGTTGGAGTGGACGGCCAACCGGCGACTGCACGCCACCACCCGGGAGCGCCCCGTGGACCGCTTCGAGCGGGAGGAGCGTGGAGCTCTGGGGCCCCTGGCATCCCGGCCCTACCATTCGTACCTGCTGCCTGCACCGAAGCG
>PWWP01000114.1 GCA_003562075.1 Gemmatimonadota bacterium | reverse complement strand
TGGCCACGGAGGCCGGTTTGACGCGGAATGAGGTGGACCTGCCGTCCGGGGACTTCACTGCCACGGTGGGTTCCCTTCGTTTGGACTACGCCATCTCACCGAACATGGGGATCCGGACCCTGACCCAGTACAACTCCCTGACGGAACAGTGGAGTTCCAACGCCCGTTTCCGGTACACCTACCGGCCCGGGAGCGATCTGTACCTGGTCTACGACAACATCCGCAGGGACTACCTCCAGGGGGAGAGACTTCCTCACGAGTTCAGAGACCACCAGTTCCTGGTAAAGGCCACCTACCTCATGGGTTGGTAGCCTCCCGGTCCCCCAACTCCCTCAGCCTTTCCAGCTGGTCCGGACGGAGGGTGGGATACTCCAGCCCCAGCTGCTCCAGGTAGCTGTCGTAGCGGGTTTCATCGTAGTAGAACTCGCTCAACGCAGGCCGGAATCGATCCATGATCTCCCGGTTCATGTAGGTGGCCGGTGGGTCATCAGGACCGATGAAGGGGATGTACTCCTGTTCTGCCGTCTGCTCATCCCGGAAGTAATGCCAGGCATCGTCCACGAGTTCCGGTTGGAGAAAGAGCTCCAGGGTGGTCCGGGCCAGGACCCGGGCACCGGCCACCCCTCCTTTGTGGGCGATGGGCGTGGCCATGGCAATGGCGTTGGACCAGTGATGGCCCGGGAGGCCCGGGATATTGGAAGGGAAGCGGAGGGTGACCGTAGGTACATTCCAGGAGATATCACCGATATCGTCGGAGCCCCCACTTCTGGGTTCCTCGGGAGGGGTTCCGAGTTCGGTGAGCTCAACGGCCAGGCCCTCCGGATCACTTCCCACCTCCAACTGGGTGGCTCGGGCCAGGAGCTGGTCCTCCTCGCTCCACTCGGGGAGTCCAACCGCCTGAATGTGGTGGTTCATGGCCTCGGCCACAGGTCGGTTGAAGTGACGGGGCCAGGCGGTTCCCAGGATTCGGTACTCCATCTCGGTGTCCGTCATGAGGGCCGCCCCTTCAGCGGTCCGGATGGCGATGTCAAAGTTCTCACGGATCTGGGGGTATTCGATCTCCCGGATGTAGTACCAGACAGCTGCCCGGGAGGGAACGACGTTGGGCTGGTCCCCTCCATCGGTAATGACGTAGTGGGAGCGCTGAAGAGGACGGAGGTGCTCTCGTCGGAAGTTCCAGCCCACGTTCATGAGCTCCACGGCGTCCAGAGCGCTTCGGCCCCGCCACGGTGCGCCTGCTGAGTGGGCCGCCTCTCCTCGGAAGACGAACTCCACCGACACCAGCCCCGTCCCATTGGCGTGTCCCCAGGTCACACCCAGGTTGTTGGACACGTGGGTGAAGAGGGCGATGTCCACATCCTCGAAGTATCCCTCCCGGACGAACCAGGCCTTGGCGGCCACCAATTCCTCCGCCACGCCGGGCCAGAGAATCAGCGTGCCTGGGAGCCCTTCCCGCTCCATGATCTCCTTCACCGCCAGAGCAGCCGCGATGTTCACGGCCTGACCTGAGTTGTGGCCCTCCCCGTGCCCTGGCGCGTCCTCCACGAAGGGATCGTGATAAGCCACTCCAGGACGCTGGTTGGCCTTGGGGATCCCATCGATATCGCTTCCCAGGGCGATGACCGGGCTGCCGGATCCCCACCGGGCCCACCAGGCTGTGGGGATGTCGGCGATCCCCTCTTCCACCTGGAACCCGTGGTCCCGTAGGAGAGGGACCAGATAGTCGAACGTCTCCGTCTCCTGGAATCCCAGCTCGGAGAAGGAGAAGAGCTTGTCGATGATCTCCTGGACCAGCTTCTCCCGGGCCAGGACCCCCTGGTCCACCTCTTCCATGAGGGTGGAGAGTTGCTGGGAGTCTACCGCCTGACCTGTGGCCGGAACGGGCCAGGCAATCAGGAGGGCTATTGCTGCGGTCAGGGGCCATGAGCAGAGGGGCCTGCCGTAGGTGCCTGAGGGGAGACGCAGCCGGATGGAGAGAAGAGCGACCACGGAACCGATCCTTTCACGGGGAAGTCAGCTTGGAAGGCCCTGTATCTCTTCAACGGCCTCCTGACACGTCACCCACAGTTATCCTCTCTGGCCTCGGACCACAAGAAGGGGAGGGAGGTGGCCGGGTGGGGGATGAGTCAAGCACTGGATGAAAACGCCCTCTGGCACCTTGGCCGAGAGGCAGGCAACCCTGAGTCCCCCGGTCGACGGTTGCCGCGGCCAGTCCCCACTCCTACGCTGACTGGAATCGGCTCCCAACGAGCCTCCGTGAATGCAATGCCCTGGAGAGGAAATGACCCTGGTTCGCACTTCCCGCTGGTCCGTGTGGTCCCTCATCACCCTGAGTCTGCTCATGAGTGGGCCCTCCGCCCTGGGGGGCCAGGGAGTCCCTGACCCAGAGCCCGACCCCCGACCGTGGGGGGAGGTCATCCCCGCAGAGGCCGAGGTGGACCGGGGGCTCTTCAACGTGCACAGGGATGGAGACCGGTACTGGTTCGAGATTCCGGATTCCATCATGGGTCGGGAGATGGCCCTCCTGAGCAGAATGTCGGCCATGCCGGCAGGCGGCCTGACCCGAATGCTCCCGGGAGGTGACCGGCTGAACGAGACCCAGTTCATGAACTACGATTCCCAGGTGGTTCGCTGGATTCGAGAGGGGAACAGGGTACTCCTGCAGGCGGTGAGTCACGGCCAGATCGCAGATCCCGACCACCCGGTGGCCCAGGCTGTGGATCACGCGGGTTTCGAGCCGGTCATCGCATCTCTGCCCGTGGCTACGGAGGGGGACGGATCCACGGTGGTGGAAGCTTCCCATCTCTACACAACGGGAAATCCCAATTTCGGCCTGGATCGGGAACGTCGAGAGGCGTGGGAGACCCGGGGTGTGGACCCGGACCGGAGTCACGTCCGGTTCATCCGGAGCTTTCCCATCAATGTGGAGGTCCGGAATCTCCTGACCTACCGGGCCGACAATCCCCCTGCCCTGGAGCGGACCGGTGCCCTCTCCCTGGTGGCGAACCACAGCATGGTCCTCCTTCCTGAAGAGCCCATGCGGCCCCGCCTGTACGATGAACGGGTGGGGATGATCACAGTGGAAACCATCGATTACAGTGATCCGGCCCAGTCCGCCCGGACCCAACGGTATATCCAGCGGTTCCGGCTCGAGCCCTCCGACATGGAGGCCTTCCAGCGGGGTGAGCTGGTGGAGCCGGTGGAGCCCATCGTCTGGTACATCGACCCGGCCACACCGGAGGAGTGGCGACCCTACTTCAAGGCAGGGGTGGAGGAATGGAACGCGGCCTTCGAGCGGGCCGGGTTCCGGAATGCCATCCAGGCCCGGATGGCTCCCGTGGACGACCCGGATTTCGACTTGATGGATGCCCGATATTCGGTGATCCGCTATGTGGCAACGCCGGAACTCTCGGCCAATGCCGGACCCGACGTGGTGGATCCCAGGTCAGGAGAGACGATCCGGGCCCACATGAACATGTATCACGGGTTGATGAAGCGGGTGCACTGGTGGTCCCTGACCCAGACCGGTCCTCGGAATCCTGCCGTCCAGAGCCTCACTGTCCCCACCGAGGAGATGGGGGGGTATCTGCGCTACGTCGTCTCCCACGAGATGGCCCATGCTTTGGGGTATCCCCACAACCAGAAGGCCAACTCGGCCTTCCCGGTGGACTCTCTCCGTTCTGCTTCATTCACCCAGGAGTGGGGGAATTCGGGTTCGGTGGTGGGGCGGACTCGCTTCAATTACGTAGCCCAGCCTGAAGACGGGGAGATGCCGGTCCATCGATCGGTGGGGGAATACGACAAGTGGGCCATTGAGTGGGCCTATCGTCCCATCCCCGAAGCTCAATCGGCGGCGGAAGAGCGCCCCATCCTGGACGGTTGGATCCGGGAGCGGGCCCATGACCCTCTCTACCGCTTCGGGTACGGAAACGACTTCGATCCCTACCAGCAGACCGAGTCCATCGGTCGCGAGTGGGTGGAGGCCAGCGAGCTGGGAATGGCGAATCTGAAACGGGTGGTCCCCAACCTGGTTGAGTGGGTAGGGGTGGAGGGGGAGCCGTACAATGAAGTCATGGAGCGTTACATGCAGGTGTTCGCTCAGTGGAACCGGTTCATTACCCGTGTCACCAGCGCAGTGGGAGGGCTGGAAGAGGAGTTGAAGGTGGTAGGGCAGGAAGGGGCAGTGTACACTCCGATCCCAGCTCCGGATCAGGCTCGTTCCATGGCCTGGTTGGCTGAGCACGTGTTCCAGACGCCAGAGTGGATCCTGGATTGGGACCTACTGCGGAGATTCGAGCATGTAGGCGCTGTGGAGCGGGTCCGGTGGTACCAGGTGAATGCCCTTGAGCAGCTCCTGAGCGTGGATCGGATCGAGCGGTTGATCGAGCAGCAGGCATCGCTGGGTGAAGAGGCCTACGCGCCGGCCGACATGCTCGACGATCTGCGAACGGCGGTGTGGAGCGAGCTGGCGTCAGGGGCATCGGTGGACACCTTCCGGCGGAATCTGCAGCGGGGGTATCTGTACCGGATGGGAGCGCTTCTGGAGGAGGCCCCTGCTCCCGTGCCGGCACCTCCAGGAGACTACCGTCCAGATCTGGATTCACCGGGCTTCGATGATGGTCGCCTTCGAACGTCCTTCCATGTGCACCAGTCCGATGTGGTGCCACTGGTTCGGGAGCAGCTGCAACTCCTGGCGGAGGAGATAGAGTCGGCGCTTTCCCGAGGCTCGGCCCTGGACCGGGAGTCACAGAGCCATCTGAGGGAGGCGTTGAGACAGCTACAGCCCCTCATCTGAGGGGCTGTAGCTGCACCGCGCGGAGGAACGCCCGGGACTACGAGCCCGGGGACATCGGTTTTCGTCCCCCCTCCTGCGCCGGGTCCAATCAGGGCCTGGCTCCCGGTTCAATCGGGCCAGCTCACCAGGCTGTTGAAGAGGAATTTGAGAGTGCCGTGGGTCTGGCCCCGATGTTGGGGGCGGAAACCAACCATGATGATGCGGCCCTCCCCGTGCTCCACTACCAGGAGCCCAGCCTTTCCGGTGATGTGTTCCTCACCCACCAGCCATCCACTCTGGAGCACATCCCGGTCGATGATGGTGACCACCGGCTCTACCCGCTCGTTATGGTCGTGGATGGGGACCTCGTAGATCTGGCTGGCTCCTCCCTGGGTACCGTGGAGGACAATGGCTTCAGACGGCATCCCGTAGGCAACGGGATGACTGTTGTTCACCCGGGTCCGCAGGGTGGGCCCGGGCGCCCAGAACTCAGTAGCCGACAGGCCATCCAACACATTCCGCACGGGGACGTTCAGCTTCTCCATGGGCAGGTCACCTGCAGCGGAGAAGGTGACCAGGGTGCCGCCCCCTCGGACGAAGGCGTCCAGGGCCGCCGCCCCTTCCTCTCCGAATCCACTCCGGTACTCCGGAGGGATGTTCTGTCCCAGGCCGTAGGGGGACTCTTCCCGGCCCAGCATGGTCTGGAGGCCGTCATTGGGGAGGATTACCACATCGTAATTGGCCTGGAGGCTGGACTCGGTCATTCCCGGGTCCAGAATGCTGTCGTAGGGAAAACCGAAGTCTTCGAGCATCATCCGGGTCCACCCTTCGTCCATGTTCCCACCGTAGTACCGGTGGTACATCCCTACCCGCTGACGCGTGAGCTCCCGCGCTCTGGCATCGGGTGTGCCGTCCAGGTCCACCTCCAAGGCCTGGAAGTCCACCCCGGTGGCCCGGGCTGCTTCCTCCAGGAGCTCGGTGGGGGCATCGTGAATCAGGAAGTCGCCGACGCGAAGATCCGAGTTGCCGGGATCATCGACTCGCCGAACGGTCACGCCTTCATCGAAGAGGTGGTTCACGGCCCGGAAGGCATGGTTCAATCGGCCGTCCACCACGTATCCGTGGCTCCCTTGGCTGACCTGCCCCGGCTCCACCGGCATCCCCCGTCGGTCCTCCAACTCCCAGTCCACACGGGTGAGAGGGGCGTCCAGATGGGTGCGGGCCCGATCCACCCGAACGCCCATGAACTCGGCCATGGTGTGGGTGGAGAGGTCGTAGGGGCTGATGGGGTTCCCATCCCGGTCCCGGGTGAAGCGATTGTCGGGATAGATGTTGGAGGCCAGGAGCCAACGGATGACGCCCCGCTTGGGTTGGGCCATGGTGACATACCAGCTTCCTGCGTCGTAGACCTTCCCTTCGTGCTCGAATGATCCAGTGGCTTCCTGGACCTCGATTCCCTGGAGGAGGAGACGGTGGATCATCTTCCGGGCCGTCAACGGGTCGTGCTGATCTGCCGGGATCACGAAGCCGGCCACTGGGCCGTCCGGCCCGTAGCTGACGGGCTCTGCTTGCTGACCTCGTTCGGTCTGGCGGGTGGCCTTGATGTAGGCATTCCGAAGAACCTGTTCCCGGTTCCGGGCGGCTACCTCCAGGGCTGCAATGGCCGAGAGCTTCTGTTGTCGGACGATGTCGCTGAGACGCCACCATCCTCCGGACCACGGATTGGGGAAGTTGACCTGGGGTTCATACTCTTCCAGTGCTCGACGATTCCCCTGGAGCTGATCCTGTTCAATGTACACCGGGGTGGCCAGGCGTCCGGTCCGGGCCGACTCGGTGAGCATTCCGGCGATGTTGTGGAACGGGGTGATCCAGTGGAAACCGAAGTGCCCCCATCCTGAGAACATGGAGAAGTTGGTCACCCCTTCGATCCCTTCCTGGTCGGCTCGGGTCCCGATGTGTCCCCCGTACCACTGCATTTCCCACCAGACCAGCGGATCTCCGTCGGGGCGAATGGGCTCAGCGTAGGGTGGGATGTAGAAACGGGCGCTTGAGCCTCCCATCTCGTGATGATCAATGAAGGCCTGGGGAAGCCAGTCCCGGAAGATGAGCCGTCCGGCGTAGATGGACTCAATGGTGTTCTGCATGAAGGCGTCCCGGTTGTTGTTGTGCCCGATGTACGGGTGGTACAGCCAGGGCATACCGGAGCCTTCGTGTTCGGTCCCGACGGTCTCCCGGTACCAGTCGGTGATGAGCCCCGTCCCGTCCGGGTTCAGGGAGGGGAAGAGGATGGAGAGGGTGTTGTCCAGGATTTCCTCCATCTCGTCATCTTCCCGGGTCACCATGTCCCAGGCTAACTCGGCGGCCGTCTGGGTGGCCGCCACCTCGGACGAGTGGAGTCCGAAGGTCTGGGTCACGATGGCCACGCCGTCCCGAACAGCCCGGTCGACCTCCGCCTCCGACCGACCCCGGGGATCGGCCAGGACCCGGTTCAGCTCCTGGATTTCATCCAGCCGGGTCAGGTTCTCAGGAGAAGAGATGAAGAGGGCGATGAAGGGATTGCCCAGGGTGCTGGGCCCCAGCTCCTTCACCTGAAGGCGGTCGCTGGCTTCATCCAGGTGCCGGTAGTAGGCCAGGAGTTCATCCCAATGGGCCAGCTCCCGGTCGGCCCCCATGGCGTGCCCGAAGAAATTTTCTGGAGACTGGATCTCCTGGCTGGCAAGGGGAGCGGCCAGAAAGAACCCCGAGCCCAGGAGGAGAGCCAGGACCCAGAAGATTCCTTGAGGTCGTCTGCAGGGCTCAGGGGCCTTGGGAGGTGGGGTTGTCCTGCTGGACGGGGGGAGGTGGGAGTCCTGGTGACGTACGCTCATCTGACGTGCCTCTCTGGAACCGGATGTCGATGGGGGAGCCTTGGGCCGGCTGGGATGGTGAGGTGCAGGCTTGAAGCTCCCGGATGGTCTACTGACGGTCCAGAATACGGGACCTGCAATCTCCTGGGCAAACCAGCGAAGAGATGGGAACGCCTGGTGGGGGGCATGAACCGATCCTGGGACCTTCCAGATGCCGTCGGGGTTTCGTAGGCCTCAACCGCCAAAAAAGAAGTTTGCTCAGGGGCTGCCCGGACCTCATGGTCGGGGTTCGGCGGTCGGGGCGTAGCTTTGTCGAGGAAACGCGAGTACTCCATCCTCGAGATCGGTGCTCGAGATGGACGAAGAAATCCACCACAGGCAGGAGACGGAATTCCATGGGAACAGGCGTTGAGCAGGTGCCGGGACTCACCACCACCAAGGCTCCCTTCATCGAGGGCGCCCGGAGCCGGGGTGACCTGTTCATTACCCAGCCCTATGAGAAGTACTCGGAGGAAAACCATCAAAGCTGGCGGAACCTCTATGCCCGGATGTTGGATCGGTGGGAGAGGTATGCGAATCACCGCTTCCTGGAGGGTCTCGATTCCCTGGGGCTGAATGGGGAGAGAGTTCCCCGCCTGGAGGAGGTGAACGGGTTCCTGGCTCCCCTCACCGGATTCAAGGCCAAGCCTGTGAGTGGATACGTGCCTGCCTACCTCTTCTTCGATTGCCTGGGGCGGCGTGAGTTTCCCACGACGATCACCATCCGGGATGTAGCGACTCCAGATTATCTGCCTGAGCCGGATATCTTTCATGACATCGCCGGCCACGTGCCCATGCACACCGATCCGGCGTTCGCGGAGACCCTGGTTCGATTCGGACAGGTGGCCGCCGGAGCGGTCGAACGACTTGTGGACCAGGATGACACCACCGAGTTGCGGGAACGGGTGGCGAGCAACATGCGGGCCATGGCTCGATTCTTCTGGTTCACCATCGAGTTCGGGCTCATGCGGGACGGGTCCGACGGAGGGGGAGACGGACTCCGGGTCTACGGCTCAGGACTCCTGAGCTCCTACGGGGAAATCCAGCACTCGGTGGAGAGTGAGGCTGTTCAGCGATATCCATTTCAGTTGGAGTGGATTGTGAACCAGGGATTCCGGATCGACCGGTATCAACCCCTTCTCTTCGTGGTGGACTCCTTCGATCATCTCTTCGACGAGGTGAACCGTCTGGAGGACTGGATGAAGGAAGGCCGGCTGGACAACGTGGCTCCCGGCGAGCCCACCATCTCCGAGGAGGAGATCGACATTTCCCTGGCGGCGGCCCGAGAGGAGGGCTGACGGCCTGCCGTGGAGAACGTCCTCCCTGCCGTGTGGGGAGGATTCGGACAGGGGTTCAGTGGAAGAGAGGGAAGACCTCCACCACCAGCCGGGCTCGTATCTGGTCCATGAAAGCTCGGGCATCCAGGATCCGATCCGGCCCGGGGGCCCCATCCGTATTCACCACTCCGATCGCTCCCACACCCGTATCCGGATCCAGGTAGAAGAAGGAGAGGTGGTTCCATTGTCGCCCGGCGTGACCGACCAGTCGACCTTCAGGGTGCTCGGTCAAGAAGAAGGTCAACCCCATCTCCTCGTGGGGTGAGCCCCACGCCGCACCTTCCCCCACCGGATGGTGGGGAACCCACATCTCCTCCAGGGAGGAGCGGTCCAGGACCGGAGCGTCCGAGCTTCCTGAGAGGAAGGCCAGGTACTGGACCAGATCAGGGATGGGTGCGTTGAGACCACTGTTGGAGACCGTGATTCCGGGGTCGAAGTCAGTTCCTCGGGTAACCGGCTCTCCTCCCTCAAGCCGGTAGGCGTTGGACCGGTACCCGGTCAGGTAGGGTGGCGTGTGGCGGAAGTAGCTCCTCCGCATCTCCAGGGGCCGGAGAATCCACTTCTCCACGTAGGCCTCCCACGGCTCCCCCGAGCTCTCCTCCACGATCCGAGCCAGGAAGACGAGTGCAGGGTTGGAATACCCGAAGCGGGAGCCGGGTTCGAACTCCACCTCGGTCCAGGGCATCATGGCAGCCAGCTCCGACCATCGAGTGGGCTCGAAGGGGTGCCAGGACTCCTGACCCCCCCATGGCCAGGTGGAGGCCCGGAAGCCGGCACTGTGACTCAGGAGGTGTCGGATCGTGATACTCTCTACCGATCCATGTGGGGAGTGGACCCGCCTCATCTCCGGGATCCAGTGGACGGCTGGATCGTCCAGAGACAGTAGCCCGCGATCCCTGAGCTGGAGGACGGCGATCCCGGTCAGGGTCTTCGTGTTGGATGCCCAGTGGAAGATGGTCTCCTCATCCACAGACCGATCCTCGTCCAGGTCCGCCGTCCCATGGAACTCGCGGGCCAGGGGCTGGCCGTCCCGCACCAGCCAGAGAGCACCGCCCACCACCCCCTTCTCCTGGGCGGTATCGTGAAAGAAGTCAGCGACGTCGTCCCATGCTGCACCCGCCCCGGCGGGCAGGTCGAGGGACTCCTGAGCCTCAAGAGGGTGTGGCATCGTCACGGCAAGAAGGGAGAGGAAGAGGACGATGGCAGGGCGGGGCTGTCTACGGTCCAGGGGCTTCATGGCGATCCGAGGTCGGATGGACGGACGGCGGTTGAGGAGGTGGCTGGCGACGGGTGAGTCGGGGTGTCCCCGGTCCGTCAGTGGATCCATCCCTCCTGTCCCCACCGGAGAAGGTATCCTCCCGGGCCCGTGCCCGCCGCTGCCGAACCCTCCGGGCCGATGGCCCAGTCGTAGGAGAAGAGGGCCACGCCCCCGAAACCGTTGGAGCGAGCGAGGTGGGCCTGAGAGACGGCTTCACTGAAGCTGTTCTCGAAGAGTCCCACCCCGATCCAGATGCGACTCGATGTTCCAAGCCCGAGAGCTCCGTTCAGGTGCTGAGTGAAGGTGCCGGGATCGTTGGTATAGGCCATGGGTGTGGCCACATCCACGACCCCCCACTCGAGCCACTGTCCCCACGGCTGGAATCGGGTGTGATGGGCGTCGTCCAGATCCGGGAAGACGGCGGCCGACACCAGGGCTTGAGGCCACCCGGCCCGGACCGTCTCGGCGATCTTCAGGGCCTGGTTCGTCACCTGATTGCGACGGAATTCATCCCAGTGCTCCGGGAGGGCGTCGGGGAGGGATTCCGGCTCCAGCGCTTCGGCGCCCCCTATCCGTTCCAGCCCCGCCCTTCCAGGAGCATCGGAGTCAAGCCACTGGGCGAAGGTGACGAGGGAAGCTCTCGAGAAGTCGAAGTCCGGGGCTGGATACCGGATGTAGTCCAGGTGGATGCCATGGATGGGATATCGACTCAGGAGATCCTCCACCACGCCGGTCACATGGGCCTGCACCTGGGGGTGTGCCGGACTGGTGTAGAGCCCTTCCACCCGATCCAGATTCTCCAACGTCCACTCGGCCAGGGCGTCCAGGTAGGCCGGGTCGTGAGGGTCCATATCGTGAAGCTTGGGCGCCAGATCCCGGGGGACGGCGAGCCAATCGGGATGCCGCCTGACGATGTGGAGGGAGTCTGAGGGGAGGAGATCGGCGCTGGCCACCAGGTGGACCCCGATCCAGGCATGGACCTGGATATCCCGGGCCCCAGCCTCCTTCACCAGGATGCCCAGGGGATCGTAACCCTTCGGTACCTCGTCCCACTGAATGGGGGGAGGCTCTCGTTCGGACCTGTACCAGGCGTCTCCCCGACCCCGCACTTCAACGAGCAGGGTGTTGAAGCCACCGGCATCGGCCCTCTCCACCACAGCTTCCAGGGAGTCGGGATGCTCCAGCGACGTCCTCACCACCCACAGGGCCCGGCCCTCCTCCGGGAGCCCTTCCGGGAGGGCTCGGGGCCCAGGAACCGCCGGTTCCACCGGGGAGCTGTCGGGGATGCAGGCGCCTACCGAGAGGAGGAGGACGGCAAGGCATCCCACCAGATGCCATGTCCAGTGGCCTGGCTCTTTTCTGGACGGTTCGTTCACACCGGCTCCGGAACGTGTGAGGCACCCCTGGGGAGGCTGCGGCAGACTCGAGTGGGCGGGAGGGCCGCGCATGTGGCCCGGGCTCAGCCGGCCCGACTCTCTATCACTCTGGTTCCTGGACCCGGGTCACGGCAAGGGTCTGGAACTGGCCGGCAGGCACCGGGCCCACCGGGACAGCGATCCCCCAGGCCGTGGGGGCGAACTCGACCCGCTGTCCGTCGATTTCGGCTTCCCACTCATGGGGATCGTCAGGAAGGACGACCTCCACCCAGGCTCCGGAGAGGCCCCTGTCGTCGGGAGCTTCAACCTGGATCTCAAGCTGATGGTCAGGATCCCAGGAGTTGATGGCCACGGTAGCGGATCGCCGGGCCAGGGTCCACTCGGCCACCTCTCCGGCCGTTGCAACCCAGGCATTTTCGTCGGCCCGAATCCCCTCCAGGACCCGTCGGATGGCACCCATGTGGCGACTCTGGCCAGCCAACTGGCTGTGGGTGGTCAAGATCGACAGCCCCCCCAGGATCTGGATCTTCGTCAGTCCCTGATTGAATTCCCGGACTACGGCATCCTGCCCCAGGACTCGATCCTGGACCAGGATGTTGTAGTCGTCCTTGGTGACTCGAGGGAGGACGACGATGGGACCGGCCTCGGTGTCATGGAGCTCGGGGCTTCCGGTGCGACCATTGCCCACTCCCACCACGTACTGTCCTCCTTCACTCCTCCAGGCCTGCAGGATAGTGGCGTCGTAGGCTTCCTCCGGTGGCCGAAGTCCCAAAGGTGCCTCTCCGACCCATCCCTGAATGTGGGAGATACTCTGTCGCAGGCGGGTGCGCTGTTCGTCCAGGGGGAGGCCGACCACAGGCTGGTCGTCCACACTCCTGCTGGCCACCTCTCCCGCTTCGGCCAGGACATGGCCCAGCTCCGGGTAATCCAGGGCCATGCGCGATGCGACGAAGAAGGTGGCTGGGAGGTCCAGATCCGCTACTGCCTCGGCCAGGTTTGCCACATTGGAGAACTCCCACCCGGCTTGCTGGGTGATGGTAACGGCGGACCCGTGGCCATGTGGCCAGGCACGGATCTCTGCGGACGGGAGCTGGGCTGTCCAGCCCAGAGCATTCCGGAAGAGGGTCTCGATCCGGTCCTCATCCGGAAGATCCCGTCCTTCCACCCCATGAAAACCGAACCAAACCAATCGCCCTCCTCCATCCACCTCTCGGAGGTGAGCAGCGCCGTCGGTGGCCGAGCTTCCCTCGGCAGGAGCCGGGTTCATGGCCCAGTCGGACCAGTAGACCCGGGGGCCCTCCGTAGCGAGCGCCACAGGAGCATCCCAGCGGAGTTCCACCCGTGCCGCCGGCTCGATG
>PWWP01000066.1 GCA_003562075.1 Gemmatimonadota bacterium | reverse complement strand
GTGGAGCGGATCCACGCCCTGGCCCGGAACGGGCTGGAGAAGGTGGGGCCCCACGGCGAGACGGTGGCCATGGGGGTGCTTCGGGCCGATCTGCCGCACTGGGATGACATCCAGCTCCTGGCGGCTCAGCTGGCCCGCCCTCCCCTGGACGATGATGCCGCCATCGACACGAAGCTGGTCATCGGTCCCCGGGCGGAGCGGCCCCTGGAACTGGAGATCCCCCTCCTGGTCTCGGACATGAGCTTCGGGGCCCTCTCGCCTGAGGCCAAGGTGGCGCTGGCCCGAGGCGCCGAGGAGGCCGGCACCGGGATCTGCTCCGGTGAGGGTGGCTCCCTGGACGAAGAGCGGGAGGCCAACTCCCGGTATCTCCTGGAGCTGGGTACGGCCCGTTTTGGCTGGCGGGAGGAGCTCCTGGATCAGGTCCGAGCCTTCCACTTCAAGGGGGGGCAGGCCGCCAAGACGGGGATGGGCGGGCACCTGCCGGGGAGCAAGGTGACGGAACAGATCGCCGAGACCCGAGGGCTGGAGGTGGGACAGGACGCCATCTCCCCGCCTCGGTTCGAGGATCTTCAGAGTCCGGCTGACTTCCGCCGCTTTGCCGATGAAGTCCGGGAGCGAAGCGGGGGGATCCCGGTGGGGTTCAAGCTCTCGGCCAACCACATCGAGGCCGACATCGACTTCGCCCTGGAGGCCGGTGCCGACTACATCATCCTGGACGGCCGAGGGGGAGGGACGGGGGCGGCGCCTCAGATCCTTCGCGATCACATCAGCGTGCCCACCATCCCGGCCCTGGCCCGGGCCCGCCGCCACCTGGATGAGCACTGCGGCCGGGAGGTGACCCTCATCGTCACCGGTGGTCTCCGCACGCCGGAGGACTTCGTGAAGGCCCTGGCCCTGGGTGCCGACGGGGTGGCGCTGGCCAATTCAGCCATCCAGGCGGTTGGGTGCGTGGCCGCTCGCATGTGCCACACCAACCGGTGCCCTGCCGGGATTGCCACCCAGGACCCGGAGCTTCGCAAGCGGTTGAAGGTGGAGGAGGGGGCCGAGCGGCTGGCCCGCTTCTTCGGGGCTTCGGTGGAGCTCATGAAGGTCCTGTCCCGGGCTTGCGGGCACAGTGCCCTCTCGGAGTTCTCCGCCACCGATCTCACCACATGGAAGCGGGAAATGGCTCACCTGGCAGGGATCGCGTACGGGGGTGTGGGTGAGCCCTGAGGACGAGAGGGACCCCCGTTCAGGCGAGGACGCCCCCCGGTTGGAGGAGATGGAGGACCAGGGTCTCCAGGCGGAGGAGCTGGGGGCCGGCCCTGAACTTGAGGAAGAGCCCTTTCGGGCCATGTTCGAAATGGCCGCGTTGGGGATTGCCCGGGTCCAGGTGAAAACCGGTCGCGTCCTCCGGATCAACCGGGGGTACGAGACGATCACGGGCTATACCCGGGAGGAGCTCCTGGGAATGACCTTCTCGGAGCTCACCCATCCGGACGATCGCGGGAAGGACTGGGATCGCTTCCAGGAAGCGGCCAGGCAAGGGAGCCCCTACCGGGCCGAGAAACGCTACGTGAGGAAGGATGGCTCGGTGGTGTGGGTTCGCCTGAATGTGGCCTTCATCCCCGATGAGGAGGGGCGGGCGGCCACCACGGTGGCCATCTGCGAGGACATTACCGAAACCCGTCGGTTGTCCCAGCTTCTCCTCCAGGCTCAGCGGCTGGAATCCGTGGGCCGGTTCGCCGGCGGGATTGCCCACGACTTCAACAACATGCTTAGCGTTATCCTGGGCAACAGCGAACTGGTCCTGGAGCAACTGCCGCCGGAGAGCCCAATCCGGACCGAACTCCAGGAGATCCAGGAGGCGGCCCAGCGGTCGGCAGAACTCACCCAGCAGCTTCTGGGCTTCTCTCGACAGCAGACCGCCGCCCCTCGCGTGCTGGATCTGAACGGCACAGTGGATTCCGGGCTGGGGATGCTTCAGCGCCTCATCGGCGAGGATATCGACCTCCGCTGGAACCCCGGGGACGGCCTGGCTCCGGTTCGAATCGATCCGGTCCAGTTGAACCAGATCCTTTCCAACCTTCTGGTGAACGCTCGGGACGCCATCGGACCGGATGGGGGAAAGGTGACGGTGGAGACGGGCATGGTCCGCCTCGATGCAGAGTACTGCAGGGCGAACCCCGGATTCCAGGAGGGCAGCTACACCACACTGGTCGTCAGCGACGATGGGTCCGGTATGGACGAGGCCACGCTGGAGAAGGCCTTCGATCCCTTCTTCTCCACCAAGGACCCCAGCCAGGGGACGGGTCTGGGACTGGCCACCACCTACGGCATCGTCCGGCAGAATGATGGATTCATCAAGCTCTACAGCGAGCTCGGAAGCGGCACAACGGCCCGGGTCTATCTTCCCGCCCAGGAGGAAGCCTCAGGTGAGACGGTGGTCGCCGAGGAATCTGGCCCGCCGCCAGGGGGTTCGGAAACCATCCTGGTGGTGGAGGACGAGCCGGCCATCCTCAAGGCATCCGGACGAATCCTGAAGCGCCTGGGTTACACGGTGATCCAGGCCTCTACCCCGGGAGAAGCCCTTGGCCTGGCGCAGGATCACCAGGGGGGGCTCGATCTTCTTCTGACAGATGTGATCATGCCGGAGATGAGTGGCCAGGCCCTGGTCGAGGAGGTCAAGCGCACCCATCCCGGACTGGCCTTCCTTTTCATGTCAGGGTACACCGCTGACGCCATCGCACACCGAGGGGTCCTGGAGGAGGGCTTCCACTTTCTGCAGAAGCCCTTTTCGGTGAAGGAACTGGCCGAGGCGGTCCGCGGCGCCCTGGATGACGGCTCCCCCTGACCCTCAGAACGCCAGCCGCACCCCGAGGAAGAGGGTCCGAGGGAGGCCGGGACGAGCTCCGGCGGGGCGGCGGGCCACCACGTAGGGCCGGTCCATGACATTCTGGATGCCGCCGTAGAGGGACGCCCCGGAAAAGCCGGGCAGCTCCGTCTCTCCGTCCAGGTTCAGGGTCAGGAACCGGTCGGTGGACTCCAGCTCCGCCATGGTCCCCTGGCCAGCCCGGGTCCGCATGGCGGTGGCCCCGTTCACGGAACCGCTGAGCCTCCACCCGGCATCCTCCACCCCCAGGCTTGCTGAGAACTGGTGGGTGGGGAGGTAGGGGAGGTGGTCACCTTTCTCCACCGTGCCCCACGGCCCGAAATCGCTCTCGAAATCGGTCTGGAAGGTGGCTCGGCTGTACGTATAGGACGCTGAGACGGGCAGGCGGACGGCCAGCGCCCCGTTCCCTGCCAGGTCATGGTCCAGGGAGAGTTCCAGGCCGGAGGCCCGTGCTGCGCCCCCATTGAACATCTCACCCGTACGTGCCTCTCCGGTGGCCAGGGTGGCCTGGCCCAGGATGTTGCTGTAATCACTGAAGAATCCAGCCACCTGCAGCCCCATCCCGCCCCGCCGGGTCCGGAGTCCCAGCTCATAGCTGACGCTCTCCTCGGGACGGGTGTCCCGGGAGACGCCGGGCCCCGGAGGGCTGAATCCCTTATGCACGCCGCCGAAGAGGTGGGTGGAGGGGTCCAGGGCGAGGACTGCGCCCAGCCCCGGTGTCACCGCCGACACCGTGGCTGAGCGGACCCGGGTGGGCTCGGCCCGGGAGGGCAGGTCGGTGGGGTAGTCGGTGCGGGTGAGCTCGATGTGTTCGTAGCGGACCCCGGGCACCAGGGTCCAGCGATCGCCCAGGGCCATCTCGTTCTGGAGGTAGGCCGCGAATGCACGGGCCGCTCCGACACGGTTGTCCTGGGTGCCCGGCGTGCCCTCGGAGGTGAGGACGGCCTGGCCGTTCGCCATCCGGTATCCGTCCTCCCACTGGAAGCGATCTTCCTCGTCCCGGTGCAGGCGGAATCCCATCTCCAGGTCGTGGCGGACGGCACCATCGCCGAGGCGGACGCCCAGCACGGTCTGGACACCCTGGGAGTAGTATTCCCGGTTGTTGGCCCGTGCGAAGAAGGCATCGTCGTCGCTGTCCGCCCCCCGAAGGATGGCCAGCTCCGTGGCATAGGCCTGAGGATCGTCCAGCACGCTGGAAATGCCCGTGCCCATGACGCTGTGGAGCTTGTACCAGTTGCGAGCAAAGCTGTTGTGGTACGCAGTGGTGGTCAGATCCAGGCGCTCGGTGGGCTGGAAGAAGTGCCGGAGCTGGATCTGGGAGTGCTCGGTGTCCATGACGTCGGGCTGGGAGGCCGGGTACCGGAGCATGGGACTGGCCCGGAAGTCCTCCTGGGTCAGCCCCAGGTAGGTCTCATCGGAGAGCTCGTCGTGGTAGCCTAGCTTGAGCTCCAACTCCTGGTATCGGCCCGCCTCCCGTGCCGTGTTCGCCCGGAGCTTGAGGATGTAGTCGCTGACCCGGAAGCCGGTGTCCCCCCCGCCCTGGAGCTCCTTGTAGCCGTCAGTTCGGAGTTGGTAGGTCTCGGCCAGCCAGCCAAAGTGCTCGCCTGACTCCCCTCCTCGCGCCCGCACGCGAAGGGTCTGGTTCTCCCCGCCCCGGGTGTCCAGCTCCCAGCGCCGCTCATCGGGGATGGAGGTGGAGACAAGGTTGATGGCCCCTCCGATAGTCCGGGGGCCGTAGCGAATCTGGCTCGAGCCCTTCCGGACCTCCACTGCTTCCATGCGCCCGGTGACGGGGAAGTAGTAGGCCGCCGGGGCGGCGTAGGGGGCCGGGGCGATGAGGACCCCGTCCTCCATGAGGGTGACCTTGGAGCTCCGGGAAACCCCGGTGCCCCGAAGCCCGATGTTGGGTCGGAGCCCGTACCCGTCCTCCTCCTGGACATTGACGCCGGGGATCCGTCGAAGAATGTCGTGGACGTTGTCGTGGGGGACCTTCCGGGCCTCCAGGTCCTGGAGGGTAAGGAAGTGGGCCGAACCGGGGATGGACGAGAGGGTCAGGGGGTCGCCCACCATCCGGGTGCGGCGGGACTGGACCACCATGGGATCCAACCCGATGACCTGGGAGGTAAGCTCGATGTGGCGAACTACCCGCTCCCCGCCCTCCACGGTGACCTCTACGGAGGTGGCTTCGTAGCCCAGTCGCTGGGCTGCCAGGGTGGCCGGGCCGGCGGGAAGGTCGCGGAGGACGAAATACCCGCGCTCGTCAGAGATGACGCGTCGATCCGTCCCCTCAACCTCGATCTGGACACCGGGAAGGGGAGTGGCGCCCTCAGCAGCGGTGACCCGCCCCTCGACGCGGCCCGTCTCTCCATCCTGAGCAGCGGCGGGGGAGGGGTGGGCCAGGAGGATGGCTGGCGCCATGATCAGGGCCAGGGCTAGAGCCAGGGGCCAGGTCAGAGCGAGGGGCCGGGGCCCGGTCAGGGTCATGGGCCGGGGCCCGGTCAGGGTCGGGTCCGCGGTGAGACCCGGTGTACGGAACGTCGTCCGCTCCGACGGGTGTGGGTGGCTCGGGTGGAGCGAGCGGTTCAAGGGGAGCATGCGAAGGGATTCCTCAATCTATGTTGAGCGGTCAGACCGTTCGACGAAGCAGGGGGCAGACCGTTGGGTTCGGAGCTATCAAGAACGATTCTTGTTTAGTTGAGAATGATTCTCAACATCAATGTGGGTAGAAGGTACACCGGAGCGGGGAAGGGGGCAACAGGGCAGGGGCAGGGCGAATCGGGCTTGGTTACGGGTGCTCCGCGGTTCCGGGGGGGGCTCCCTTTCGCTCCCCTTCCTGACACTCTGCCGCCCTGCGGAGGAGGAGGTCCCGCTCCCGCTCGTTCTGGGTGAGGGAGGCGGCTTCCTCGAACTGGGTCCGGGCCTCGTCCAGCCGGCCGGCCCTGGCCAGGAGATCGCCTCTCACGGCCGGAAGGAGGTGGTAGTTGTTGAGGGTACCCTCGTCCACGAGGGCATCCACGAGTTCCAGTCCGGATCGAGGTCCATAGGCCATCCCCACGGCCACGGCGCGGTTCAACTCCACCACGGGTGACGGGGCCACCTGGGCCAGGGCATCGTAGAGGGCGACGATCCGCGTCCAGTTCGTGTCCCCTGGGGCCCGGGCTCGGGCGTGGCAGGCAGCGATGGCGGCCTGGAGGGAGTAGACTCCGAACCCACCACCAAGCGACTGGGCTCGTTCCAGGGCTGCCAGACCTCGGCGGATATGCAGGGGATCCCACCGGCTCCGGTCCTGGTCCATGAGGAGGACGGACCGGCCATCCGGCCCCGTCCGTGCGCCGAGCCGCGAGGTCTGGATCTCCATGAGAGCGACCAGGCCGTGTACCTCCGGCTCCTCCGGGGTCAACCCCGCCAGGACCCGTCCCAGGCGGAGGGCATCTCGGCAGAGCTCCGGTCGCATCCAGTCCTCACCGGCCGTGGCCGAATACCCTTCGTTGAAGATCAGGTAGAGCACTTCCAGGACCGATGACATGCGCTCCATCAGCGCCGGCCCATGGGGAGTTTCGAAGGGGACCTGGCTCTCCCGGAGGGTTCGCCTGGCCCGTACGATCCGCTGGGCCAGGGTGGCTCTCGGAACCAGGAAGGCCCGCGCGATCTCGTCAGTGGTGAGCCCACCCACGAGCCGCAGCGTCAGGGCCACCCGGGCTTCGGCAGAGAGGATGGGATGGCAGCAAAGAAAGATGAGCCGGAGGACATCGTCTCCCACAGGGTCGTCCAGGGCCCCGTCTGGATCCGGACGGTTCGCCTCCCGCCGGGCTCCGATCTCGTGGGTCACCTCCGGTTCCTTTGCGGCCCGTCGCTTCCCCTTCCGCAGGTGATCCATGGCCCGGCGCTTCGCCGTGGTGGTGAGCCAGGCGCCCGGGTTGTCCGGCACGCCTGACTCGGGCCACCGGTCCAGGGCCGCCACCAGGGCGTCCTGGGCGAAGTCCTCTGCCAGACCTACGTCGCCGGTCAGTCGGGTGAGCCCGGCCATGATCCTGGCCGCTTCCATTCGCCAGACGGCCTCCACGGTGGCCTGAATCTCATCTGACCCCACGGGCTTCTCCGGCATCAGGGGACTGCGGAACTGGGCTCCGGCGCATCAGGGGCCTGCGGCATCAGGCTCCTCCGGCACGGATCCCTGGACCAGCTCCAGCTCGCCCGTGTCGGCGGACCGCATGCCCAGGATCTGGATGGGGCGGACCTCGATGGCGAAGCCCATGTCCGCCCGGATCCGCGCTGCAGGGTGGAGGGAGGCAATGCGAACGGCCTCATCCAGGTCCTCCGCCTCCACGATGAAGAACGATCCCACCAGTTCCTTCGACTCGGCAAAGGGCCCATCGGTGACCGAAGTCTGGGCGTCGGAGGGGCGCAGGACCACGTGGGTCCCGTGCTCCAGGCTGGCCAACGACACCACCTGACCACTGGCGCGGAACTCCTGGTCGTGGGGAGCGCACTCCTGGCCCAGGGCCTTCTGTTCGGATTCGGAGAGGTCTTCGAAGGCCTTCGGGTCGTAGTATCCAAGGCAGAGATAGTGCATCAGTCGTTCCTCCCGGCAGTCATCTGGTCCAATCCCGTGGCGGCTTCCCGGACATCGTCGGGGAAATCGCCCATCTCCTGCACCTGCCGGATCTCGATGACCTCGTTCTCCGCGCCAGGGCATCGTCTGGCCCACTCCACCGCCTCCTCCTTTGACTTCACATCAATGAGCCAGTAGCCCCCCACCACCTCCTTGGCTTCGGCAAAGGGACCGTCGGTGACGGTGGGTTTGCCTCCCTGGAAGGACACCCGGGCCCCCATGGAAGGGGGGTGCAGGCCATCCAGGGCCAGAAGGATACCGGCCTCCTGCAACTCCCGGTTGTACTTCATCATTCGTTGAACGGCCTCGGCGTCCGGCATGGCGCCGGGCTCTGCCGACTCGTAGCCCTTGGGGATCATGAGCATCATGAATCGCATGGGGGTTCCTCCTGTGGAATGGGGTCGCAGCCGGAGCACTTCCGGCCTCCTACCCCTGCAACGCACGAGGCGGTGGAGAATCGACAGGGCTGGACATTGCGCCCGGTTCCAGGTTCTCCCCCCGACCAGGGAGCTGGCACCTGGCTCCATCCCTCCTGGCCCCCGATCCCAGGCCCCCCCGTGGTCCCCTCCTTGACCGGGCGCTTGGCCCTTCCGCACCACCGCTCCCCCGCACCACCACTTTCCCGCACCACCGTTGTCCCACACCATCGCCCTCCCCCTCCAACCACCGCTATCTCCCACCATAGGGCCGCTGTGGAGGCCCGAGCCAGATTCCCACCGGACTGGTGGTGGACTCCGGGGGGGGGAGGAGCTTCGACCGTTGCTGTCAGATCTTCTGTGGTGTAATCGTTCAAGAGAGGAAGCTTACCATTCCTCCTTCGTGTTCCGACTGGAGTGTGACCCATGCTGCGACTGATGCTGACGTTTCTGGCAGGGGCAGGTATTGTGCTGACCGCTGCCTGCTCCGAGTCGGAGGGCATCGAACTCCCGACCTCTGCTGTTCAGCTCCAGGAGGCCCAGGTGGATACCCTCCTGCGGGCCGGCAACTCGGGCCTGTCCGAGCGGGAGCGGGCCGTGGTCCGAACGGAGGAGGAGTGGATCGCCTTCTGGGAACGGTTGCGCGGCTCGCTTGCACCTGAGCCGGCGCCACCGTCGGTGGACTTCCAGGAGCACATGGTCATCGTTGCGGCCATGGGATCGCGGCCCAGCGGCGGCTTCAGCATCCAGGTGGAAGGCATCCACGAGGATGACGGGGCCCTTCACGTGGTGATCCACGAACAGTCCCCTGGCCGCACCTGCTTTGTCACTGCAGCCATCACCTCTCCTGTCGTGGCGGTCCGGGTGCCCCGGACCGACCGGGAGGTCATCTTCCACGAGCGGGAATCGGTGCGCGAATGCCGGTGATCATCGATGGGGAAGGACGACGCACGGTGGAGGCAGCCGTCCACCTCTCCGCCACCCCTGAGGAGGCATGGCAGGCCGTCGCCACCGCCGACGGGATTTCATGCTGGTTCATGCCGACCACGGCAGAGACGGACCAGGAGGGCAGGCCCACCCGGATCATCACCAGCTTCGGACCCGAAATGGATGCAGTGGCCACCGTCACGGACTGGGATCCCCCCCACCGGTTCACCGCCCTGGGGGAGGGCGAGGCCGAGGCGGCTGAAGGGCCGACCCAGGTGACGACGGAGTGGGTGGTCGAAGCTGAGGAGGGGGACGGGTGCACGGTGCGCGTCATCCACCGGTGGCTCGCCGACTCCGATGCCTGGGACGGAATGTTCGAAGGCCACGCCTACGGGTGGGCCACGTCGTTCTTCCGTATCCTGCGTCTCTACCTGGAGCACTTCGCAGGGGAGCCGTGCTCGGACCTCCAGTTCACGGCGTTCAGTCAGGGGCCAGCGTTGGAGGCGTGGCGAACCGTGGTCAGCGCCTTCAAGGTGGACGAGGCCACCGCAGCCTTCCCCATCGACCCCACCAGGCGCACCTTCACCTCCGCTCCCGGCGTGCCCCACCTCGCCGGGGTGTGGGAGCCCAAGGAGGTCCGGGAGCCGGAATGGCTTGCCGTCCGGGAGCGGGCGCCCCAGGTGGCGGCCACCCTGGAGGCCATGGGCGGCGAAGAGCCGGAACTCCTCCTCCGCCTGGACGAACCGGCACCGGGCATCGCCACCTTCATGGCCATGCCGATGGGAGATCAGACCATGCTGTCGGCCCGGCTCTTCTTCTACGGGCCTGAGGCCGCCCAGGTGGCGGCCCGCGCCGAGGGTGACTGGCGCGAATGGTTCGCTGAGCGGTTCCAGGGAGAGGGCGCTTAGAGGGTTGCCGCGAGCCCCCAATGCTGGAGCGATGGCCTCGGGTATTCTGTTGCAGCAGGTCGGCACCTGGTGACCACGTTGACTCACCAATCCACACCGACTCCCTCGAGCGCGCCTTCTTCAGGATGACCCAAACAATGCCTTGGTCCCACTACTGGGGCGTCTGAGGCCTCCCCACAGACGCGACGCCGGACACAGTGGACGTCCGGCACGAAACCTGCTTGGATGAGTACTCCGGTCGAGCGGGCCTTTTGGCTTAAGAGATCTGGCGGTGCAAACGGTGACGCACTCCCGGGCCGTTCTGCCGGCGGTCGCCCCAACTGGGACGTGTTCCCCATCGGAGCCTGAGAATGAGCCGATCGAATCCAGACGGAATCGAAGAGGGTGAATCGACCACTCTTCGAATGGTTTCCAACGAGCGCGGCGCCGTCTTGGCTCTCGTCACGCTTCTCCTGATCGTTTTCTTGGGGCTGGCTGCCCTCTCCATCGATCTGGGGATGCTGTACGTGGCTCGAGCTGAGGCGCAACGGGCTGCGGATGCGGCAGCCCATGCCGGGGCTGGACACATTGCCCGATCTCCTTCCGATGAAGCCGGGGCTCGGAGCCAAGCGGTCGAATTCGCAGAGCGGAATCTGGTGCGGGGGGGGCAGGTGAGCATCGACCCTGACCAGGACATCCAGGTCATGATGGATTCGGCCAAGGTGCGGGTCTGGGTACATCGCACGGCAGAGCGTGACAATCCGGTGGCCACGGTGTTCGCCGGCTTACTTGGGGCCCCGACCGTAGATATTCGGGCCATGGCGGCAGCCGAGGTCTTTCCTGCAGGGAGTTCCAGGTGCGTCCTTCCCATCGCCCTTGCGGATCGCTGGTGCAAGAGCTGGGACGGGGTGAACTGCAGCCAGTACTCGACGCTGGAGGACACCTGGGAGGCGGGAGACCATTACGAGCCATGGATCCAGAATCCGGGCGCTCCACCTAGTGAGTGGGAGTATAACGATCGGTATACCGGATACGGCGACGACCTTCGGGGCATCCAGGTCGTTCTCCGAGAAGGGCCCGGTGAGGGCGGGGGAGGCCCGCCAGGGGGAGGAGGTCCGCCGGGCGGGGGGGGCCCACCGGGACAGGGCGGTGGTGGAAACAGCTTCGGAATAACTCCCTGGTTCAGCACCTTTGTCTATGAGGAAGATCCTCCGGGTGGTCCTTCAAATCTCCTTGTGGACCGAGTGCTGAACTGCCATGACCGAACCACAAACCACAACGACGGGCTTCGGGTTGGGCCGGGATTCATGACCCAGGTGGTAGCGGCCTTCGAAACGCTCATCTCCCAGGATCCGACGGCAACCTGGAACCCCGCGGCAAACGAGGGACAGGGGTGCGTGACCACCTCAGGCAGCATGGAATGTCGGGATAGTCCGCGAATTCGGCCGATCGTCCTCTTCAATCCGGAGGAGGGTCCCGGGGGACCTGCTGGTTCGTCTCCCCCCTTCCCCGTGGCAAACCTGGCTGGGGTATTCATCGAGTCGGCCCAGAGCACCCCTGCGCCTCAGAGTCACGTGACGGCGAGGTTCGTCGAATACATGGGAGAGAATCCCGGGCCTTCCGGGGGACACGATGGGTCCCTGGCAAAGGTGCTTCGTATCGTAGAGTAGCCTGACTCTGGCTAAGCAGGATTCCGGGGGCTCCTCTGGGTTCCCCAGTGCCTTCCCGAAGTCGAACCGGAACGTGGGGTGGGGTGGTCGGGCCGTACAATCCGCTTCACGGGCATTCTGTATATGGACTGTTGAAGAAGTCCATGGCCCTTCCATCCACGGAGGTGTCCAGCAGGATGCCACCGCCCTCCGTTCTTCCTGCCAGGGCCCTGTTGTCCAGGGCGCCACATCGTCCACCCCTCGTCAGTCAGTGATTCTATCGATGGGAGAATCGGGTCTTCCCTGGCGAGGGAGAAGGGCCGAGGGTAACTAATCACGGCCCACCGTGTCGGCGGCGGGGGGGATGTACTCACGAGGCGGGGCCATCAGGTGGCAACGGACGATTGACGGGCGGTATCAGCGGGAGTTGCCCCGTCGGGTGGGACAAATCCTGCATTCACCCCCTCCGGCAAGCCTTGGTGCAGGGAAACTCCCGTTTGAGCGGGACAAATGCTTCACCAAGAGGACGTCTCCTGAGCGGATGAAGGATTTGTTTCAAATATGACACAAATCCTTCACGCCGCCGCCGGCACCCTGATCAATGAAGGATTCCTCCCGGAAAAACGGGACAAATCCTTCATTGAGGCGCCATCCAGGGGGTCATTGAAGGATTCCGTTCACCTGATCGGCCAGGGAGTCATCGAAGGGTTTTCCTCACCCGCCCCCGCCTGCCTCCTCGATCCAACGCTCCATCTTGTCCTGGAGGGCCGAGAGGGGCATGGCGCCGTCGTCCAGGATCCGGTCGTGGAAGGCCCGGATGTCGAAGTCCTCGCCCAGCTCGTCCTCGGCTCGGGTCCGGAGCTCCCGGATCAGCAGTTCACCGGTCTTGTAGGCCAGGGCCTGTCCGGGCCAGGAGATGTACCGGGTGACCTCGGTCTGGATGTTGTGGGGAGCCAGCGCCGAGTTGTCCAGGAAGCAGTCCTCCGCCTCCTGGCGTGACCATCCCAGGTAGTGGATCCCGGTGTCCACCACCAGCCGGCAGGCCCTCCACATCTCGTAGGTCAGCCGCCCGAAGTCCTCGTACGGTGTCTCGTAGATCCCCATGTCCACGCCCAGGAACTCGGTATACAGCCCCCAGCCCTCCCCGAAGGCGGTGATGGAGGTTCTGCGCCGGAAGTCGGGCACATCCTCCAGTTCCTGGGAGACGGCCACCTGGTGGTGGTGGCCCGGCACCCCTTCGTGGACGGTGAGCGAGGGGAGCTCGTACAGGGGACGCTGGTCCAGCCGGTAGGTGTTCACCATGTAGCCCCCGGCTACCCCCTGCTCAAGGTCTCCGCGCCAGTAGCGGCCTGTGGTGTAGGTGGGAGCCATGGAGGCAGGGACGGGCCGGACGCCGTAGGGAAGACGGGGCAGGTTCCGGAAGAAGCGAGGCATCTGGTCGTCGGCCCGCTTGGCGATCCAGGCCGCCCGCATGAGGAGTTCCTCCTCGGTCTCGGCGTAGAACCGGGGATCGGTCCGGAGGTACTGGAGGAATTCCTCGAAGGAGCCATCGAACCCCGTTTCCTCGATGACATCGTCCATCTCCGCCCGGATCCGGGCCACCTCCGCCAGCCCCTGGTCGTGCACCTCCTGCGGGGTGGTTTCCAGGGTGGTGTGGAAGCGGACCAGGGTCCGGTAGAGCTCCCGTCCCTCCGGCACCGAGGAGATACCCAGATCGGGTCTGGCCGCAGGCACGTACTCCTCCTCGAAGAAGGTGAGGAGATCCTGGTAGGCCGGGAGGACCTCATCCTGGATCACCGCCATCGCCTCTTCCCGAAGGCGGTCCCGTTCCGATTGGGCGATGGACCGGGGCAACTCGTCGATGGGTTCCAGGAGCCCCGTCTCCTCCGCGGAGTACCCGGCCAGGGACCGGACCTGGCCCACCACCGCATCCATGATGTCCCGGGGCTGGACGTAGTTCTCCTCGATCCCCTGGCGCATCCAGTCCACATGGGCGTCGAAGTAGGCGGGGAGCGCGCGCAGGCGGTCGATCCAGGCCTCTGCTTCCGGGACCCGGGTCAGGCGAAGGGAGGAGGCGGCTCGGCCCGGCTCGGAGAAGAACCCTGAGTCGTTGGTGAAGGGGGCACGCTGGGTCTGGAACGGGGCCAGCTCCACCCGGAAGGTCAGGACATACTCGAGAACGTCGTAGCTGACCTGGTCGTTGGCGGGGAGGGCTGACCGATCGATGGCCTGCAGGCGCTCGAGGAAGTCTCCCTCCGCCTCCACCTTGGCCGCCGTGGCCTCCGGTGAGATATCGGGCCACACCCGGGCTGCTTCCAGGTCACCGTCTCGGGCCTGTCGTTCCGGGTCGTGAGCCAGCTCGTGGGCCTCGAAGTCGTCGATGAGCTCCGAGAAGGCTGCTGGCGCCTGGGGCTCGGCGCACCCGAAGGCAACGAAGATGAGAAGAGCTGCAGTAGCAGACGGACGACGCCGCATCGATGATCCTCTGGCCAAGGGGGGCTGGGTGGAGTGTAGGTTCGAATCTGGAAGAGAGACTAATGACGGCGTGGCGGGTGACGCCAGCGACCCGGTGTCCGTCCAGGCACAGCGACTCAGGAACAACCGGTGGGTGACCGGGACCTGCTCCACGGCCTCGATCCGTGCCGGCAGGGGGACCGCCGTTACCCGGGCCGGGGCCGGGAAGTGGATCGGCTCTGCCCGCGCCGGGAAGGGGTCCGCCTTTACCCGGGCCGGGAAGGGGTCCGGCTTTAACCACGCTGGGAAGGAGACCGGAACCCCGGCCGATTCCGGGCGTACAGCCCGTCGCTTCAGCCGCCCCACCTGTGGGAAGGGCAGTCCACTCAGTCGGAGGCGGCAGCCCTACCTGTCGGAAGCGGTAGGTCTACCAATCGGAGGTGGATCATGGAACCCCAGAGCGATGGCGCCCAGCCCCGGGTCTACATCGTGGGCGGCGGATTTGCCGGCCTTGAGGCAGCCCGTCAACTGGCTGGAGCCCCAGTCCAGGTGACCCTCCTGGATCGGCGGAACCATCACGTCTTTCAGCCTCTCCTCTACCAGGTGGCCACGGCCTCCCTGTCACCGGGTGACATCAGTGCACCCATCCGAACCGTCCTCCGGGGGCAGGCCAACTGTGACGTGGCTCTGGCCAAAGTGACGGGGGTGGACCTGGAGGGCCGACGCCTCTTCGTGGAAGGAGGGTTCGTCCAGTACGATGTCCTGGTCCTGGCTGCTGGCGCCACCCACGCCTACTTCGGAAACGACCAGTGGGCGACGATGGCACCGGGTCTCAAGAGCCTGGAGGACGCCATCGATCTTCGTCGCCGCATCCTCCTGGCCTTCGAGTCGGCCGAGTACGAAGGAAGCCCCCGGGCCCGACAGGCGGCACTGACCTTCGGCATTGTGGGCGCCGGGCCCACGGGGGTGGAATTGGCCGGTGCCATCAAGGAGATCGCTGGGCAGACCATCCCCGAGGACTACCGTCACATCGACACCCGGACCACCCGGGTCATCCTCTTCGAGGCTGGAGACCGGGTTCTTCCCGCCTTCCCGGAAAAGCTGAGCCTGCGTGCCCAGGAGGATCTAGAGCGGTTGGGGGTGGAGGTGCGACTGAATGCCCCTGTCACCGACATCCACCCAGGCGAAATCCACGTCTCCGATGAGGTGATCCCGGTCCGGAACGTCTTCTGGGCGGCCGGGGTGAAGGCCAGCCCCATTGGCCAGTCCCTTGGGGTGCCGCTGGATCGCTCGGGACGGGTGCAGGTGGAGCCGGATCTATCGGTGCCCGGTCATCCCGAGGTCTTCGTGGTGGGCGACATGGCTGCGGCCACCTCGGCCGGGTCGGATGAGCCCGTACCGGGGGTGGCGCCGGCGGCCCTCCAGATGGGCCGGTACGTGGGCCGGATCATTGCCCGGGAGGCGGCCGCCTCGGATGGGCCTGGTTCTGCACCGGACGGGCCGGGCCCAGCACCGGATCGAGCACCCTTCGTCTACCGGGACAAGGGGATGATGGCCATCATCGGGAAGGCCCGGGCCGTGGCCACGGTGGGACGTCTGAAGGTGGGGGGATTCCTGGCGTGGCTCCTCTGGGGTGGGGTTCACATCGCCTTCCTCATCGGGTTCCGCAACCGGGTGCAGGTCCTCCTGGGATGGCTGTGGAGCTGGTTCGTGAATGCCCGGGACGTACGTCTCATCACAGGCGACGCCACCCTGGAGCTCGAGTCGCCCCGCCCTCCTGACTTCGTTCCGGAGCAGGGACGGGAATCCGCGCCGGGGGACAAGCGTGGACCGAAGACTAGGGAGGAGGCGAACGCAAGCTCATGAGAGATGATCTCCAGGACCGGACCATCATCATCACCGGGGGAAGCTCCGGGGTGGGTGCGGCTGCTGCCAGGATCCTTGCCAGGGAGGGGGCTCGGCTGGTCATCACCGGCCGATCCGACGCGACGGACCAGGTGGCTGAGGAGGTGGGGGCGGATCCCTACCGGGTGGACTTCAGCTCCCTGTCCGAAGTGGACGCCTTTGCCGACGCAGTCCTAGACCGATACCCCAGGGTCCACGCCCTGGTGAACAACGCCGGCGCCATCTTCGGGGAACGGAAGGTGACCCCCGATGGGCATGAGCTCACCCTGCAGGTGAACCACCTGGCCGGCTTTCATCTTACCAACCGGCTCCGTCCCAGCCTGGAGGCCGCAGGGGGTGTGGTGATCAACACCTCCAGCGCTACCAACAAGCGGGGACAACTCGACTTCCAGGACCTGCAGATGGCAGAGGACTTCAACGGGTTCAGGGCCTACGCCACCGCCAAGCTCATGAACATCCTCCACGCCATGGAGGTGAACCGGCGCTTCGACGGTGTTCATGCCGTGTCCTTTCATCCCGGAGCGGTGTTTACCGGTGTGGCCCGAGATGCCGGCGGCGTCATTGCCTGGCTCTACGAGTCGTTCCTGGGACGCCTCCTCATGCTCTCTCCGGAGAAGGGGGCCGACACCCTGGTCTGGCTCCTCCGAGGCACGCCGGGCCAGGACTGGACCCCTGGCGAGTATTACGCCAAGCGGAAGCCGGCTGAAACCAGTGCCCAGGTCAGCGCCGAGGCGGCTCGACGACTCTGGGAGGAATCGGAAGCGCTCATCGCCCAAGCCCACTGAACCAGGAGATCTGTACCATGAACCTCGTCGTTGGAGCTACCGGGGTGGTCGGCGGAGGCGTCGCCAAGGCGCTGGCCGGAAGAGGCGAGCCCGTGCGGGCCATGGTGCGGCCCGAGTCGCCGGGTCGGACCCGAGGCCCCCACACGCCGGTGACCGAGCTGGAGGACTCAGGGGTGGAGATCGTGTCCGGCGATCTCACCGACAGGGCCAGTCTTTCCCCGGCTCTGGAAGGGATACGGCGGGTGGTGTGCACGGCCAGCACCGCCAAGCGAGACCCCGACCTGGAGAGAACCGACGTCGGTGGAATCCGAGACCTGGTCGACGCGGCCGGCGAGGCGGGGGTGGAGCAGTTCGTCTTCGTCTCGGCTGCAGGGGCGAGCGTCGACCACCCGGATCCGGTCATCCGGGGCAAGGGGCTCGTGGAGGAGCACCTGCGGGCTTCCGATGTGAGGTGGACGATCCTGCAGCCGGTGCTCTTTATGGAGGACTGGGTCGGAGCTCTCCTGGGCCTTCAGCTTGAGGCTGCAGGTCGGATCACCATCCTGGGTGGCCTGGAGCGCCGCTTCTCCTACATCGCCGCCGCCGACGTATCCCGCGTGACGGCGGCCACGGTGGGCCGACAGGAGGCGCTGGGCCGCAGCATCCCCCTGAGCGTCGGGCCTGCCAGCTACCGTGAGATCCTGGACGCGGTGGAGGCCGCCATGGGGACCCGTCCGCCTGTTTCCGTGGAGTTGCCCGGTACTTCGGTGCCCGGGCTTCCTCCGGTCCTGTCGGAGATGTGGGGTGGCCTGGCCCAGGGGCCGGACATGGAGATCGCCACTCCCGAAGTGGCCCGCGAATTCGGGGTCGAGCTGACTCCGCTCACCGACTGGGTCCGGGCCGCCTTCGCCGGGACCGAGTAGGCCCCTCCTCCCTGCCATGACAACCTCCCCTGGGCGAACCGGCGGCTCGGTGCTGACCACACTGGTCTTCCCGGCCCTCGTCATCCCAGCGCACTTCATCCCGGCCCCTCAGCCCCTGGCCGGAGTTCATTCGGCCGTGACCGCTCAGCGCTTCTGAGGCGCCGGAGGGAGAGATAGCGGTCGTGGAGAGTGACGATGAGGGTCAGGATCCCCATGAAGAAGAGGGCGCTTCCCACATCGAACTCCAGGTCCAGCCTTCGGGAGGCCATCCCGTAGGCGGTCACCAGCCCCACATTCACCGCCCCCATGATGAGGAACTCGGTGGCGGCTCCCTTCCACTCCACCCCACGTCGTCCCAGCCACATGCTCACGCCGGCGTTGAGCACGATGACGACGCTCACCGCGGTAAAGACCTGAAGGGGCGATGCGGTCCAGCCCGGGAGGATCTCTCCGAAGATGATGGCCACCAATGACACCAGGGCGATCCGTTCAAGGAGGATGATTCGCGAGGGACGAGCGGTCCCCCGAGGGCGGCCGACCAGGGCTGTTCCTTCCGGGGTGCCCTCCCAGGCATCAGCATGGAAGGCCAGGGGCCGGTCCGAGGCCGGAAGTAGGCGGATGACGAGGCGGGTGGCCAGAACAAGAAGGACGATGAGACCCAGGCCAGCCCCCAGAACCCACGGATAGGCGAAGGGGACCTGGACCCAGGGCATCTCCAGGGGAGCCCCGACCAGGTGGACCTTGATGAAGTCGGTGGTATCCTGCTGGGCCACGTGGACCCAGTACTCCTGGGGGACCTTGATGAAGACCCAGATGACCGCCGCCATGATGACCAGGTGGCGGGTCTGGAGCCGGCTGGGATTCCACCGGGCCCGCACCACCTCGAAGGCGATGAAGAAGTATTCGAAGACATTGGGGAAGACCAGAAGGATCCACCGGATCCCCGTGAGCTCGAAGAGGGCCACCCCCACCAGCCGGTAGTACCAGAGGGCCCGGGCCAGGCGAAGGGCCGTGGAGTGCCCCCAGTTCCGGAGGGTAGCCACATACGCCAGGGTCAGGTAGTAGATGTCCAGGGCTTTGTCGTAGGCCTGATAGGCCTCCACATCGATCTCCACGAACTGGGCGTAGATGGCCCGGTCTGAAGCGTCCAGGAGGAGGGAGGCCAGGATCCCCGGGATGGGGTATACCGGGATCAGAAGGGGCACCAGGAAGCGAGCCAGGATGACGGCAGCAAAGACGAACTCGTAGAGTTCCACGGCGCAGTCGTCTCCAGGTCGGGACGGAGGAACGCTAAGGTGGCCCCGGTGTTTCGGGGGGACGCCACGGGACGTGGCACCTCCCCGTTGGAGCACACCCAGTGCCCCCGCGGGAGTTCCTGGGTCGAAGGGTGTCCGTGCCGACGGGGCCCCGCCAATGGTAGCATTCTCTGCCTTCCCTGGCAGCATCCCCCCACCCGTCTTCAACAGAATTCGTTCAGAGGAGTCGCCTGGTGCTCGTAGAGATCTATTCGGATCTGGTTTGTCCGTGGTGTTATATCGGCGAGGCCCGCTTCGACCGGGCCCTGGAGACCTTCCCTCACCGAGATCAGGTGGAGGTGGTCCTTCGGCCCTTCCAGCTCGACCCGGAGGCCCCCGTCCCCGGGACGCCCCTGATCAGCTATCTGGAGGGGCGGTACGGTGCCCAGGCCCGAGCCATGATGGAGCAAGCGGGAGAGGCAGCAGAGGCTGAGGGGCTGGCCGTCGACTGGGAGCAGGCCCAGGTGGCCAACACACTCGATGCCCACCGCCTCCTCCGGATGGTCGTCTGGAAGGAAGGGGCGGAGGTGCAGCGGCAGCTGGCCAAGGCCCTCTTCCGCCTCCACTTCGTCCAGGGGGGAGATCTGAGCGACCCGGAGGTCCTGGCCTCGCTGGCCGAGCGCCAGGGACTGGACCGTCAGGAGGTGGGAGCCTTCCTGGCCTCGGACGAGGGGATGGAGGCCACCCGGGATGCGATGGAGTATGCCCGGGGGATCGGGATCAGCTCGGTGCCCACCTTTGTCTTTCAGGGGCGCTGGGGCATCCGGGGAGCCCAGCCGCCGGAAGCCTTCACCAGGATGCTGGACCAGGTTCTGGAGCGGATGGAGGAGGGCGCAGATCTGGAGGAGGGCGCCGACGGACAGGAGGGCGCTGACCATGAGTGACAGGCAGCGTCCGGCCCTCTCCGTTCTGGATGTGGCGCCAGTGGGCTCGGGATCCACCCCGTCGGAGGCCCTGACCCGGATCGGGCCTCTGGCTCAGATGGCTGAAGAGGCGGGCTATGCCCGGTTCTGGCTGGCCGAGCACCACGGGATGCCCAGTATTGCCAGCTCCTCGCCGGAGATCCTGATTCACCATGTGGCCAGCCGGACCCAGAGGATCCGGGTGGGGGCCGGAGGGATCATGCTCCCCAATCACGCCCCCCTCCGCATCGCCGAGGCGTTCCACACCCTGGAGGCCTTCCACCCCGGTCGCATCGACCTGGGGATGGGACGAGCGCCTGGCACGGACCCGGCTACCTCCCGGGCCCTACGCCCCTTCGACCCGGAGCAGTTCTCGAACCAGGTGGCCGAGCTCCTGGCCCTTTCCCGAGGTGAGTTTCCCGAGGGCCACCCCTTTCATGGGGTGAAGGTCGTGCCCGGAGACGTGGAGCTCCCACCCATCTGGATCCTGGGGTCCAGTGGGGCCAGCGCTCGCCTGGCCGGGACCATGGGGTTGGGCTACGGGTTCGCCAGTCACTTCAGTCCCACGCCCGCCGGTCCGGCCCTGGAGGCGTACCGGGAGGCGTTCCGGCCTTCGGATCGGTTCCCCGAGCCCCACGCAATACTGGCCGTTTCCGTGGTGTGTGCGGAGACCGAGGAGGAGGCCGACTATCTCTCCCGGAGCATGGATCTGGCCTGGGTCCAGCTTCGCCGGGGCCGGTTCGGTCCCCTGCCCACCCCGGAGGAGGCCATGGCCTATGACTATTCGGCTCAGGAGCGAGCCATCGTACAGCAATACAGGAGGCTCCAGGTTCAGGGGATGCCGGACCAGGTGGCCGCCCGCCTCCAGGCCCTGGCCCAGGAGACCGGAGCCCAGGAGATCATGGTGTCCACCATGGTTCACAACCCTGAGGCTCGCCACCGATCCTATGAACTGGTGGCAGAGATCAAGCCAACGGAACGACCCCCTGAACCCGAGGGCCCAGGGGGTCGGATGTGACTTCCCCCAGGCCGCAGGGCTCCGGAACGAAGCCTTGCGCCTGGGGGATGGTCCCTACCGTCAGTAGCCTCTTACGTCAGTGGCCCCAGGGTGCCGGTGGCGTATCTACTGGGGTGCTGAGATCGAAATCAGCCCGGAAGTTCCACTCTCCGTCCCGGATCGTGCCGTAGGTGTAGCGCTCCCCGGGGAGGATCTCCACCCGCCATCCCGTCTCCACTCCATTCCGGAGCTCTTCCCGCAGGAACTCCTGCATGTTGGGCGTCCCGTCCGACCAGGTGTGGGCACCGTACCAGGTGCTCTGGGGGTCGGGGGCACCATTCTCCAGCCGGTGGTCGTGGCGCAGGTCGATCCCGGCCGTCGTACGCATGAAGACCCAGGTCCGGGAGTGGTCGTCATCGATGTGGAAGGGGAGCTTCAGGCGGTGGTCCTCGCACTCCCGGAAGTGGACGATGAGGTCCTCTTCGCCGGTGAAGGCATCGCTTCCATCGGGGAGGCGGGTGAGCTGGCCCCCGAAGGCCTGTCCGCAGTGCTGGGCCAGGTTGTCCCAGAATGCCTGATGCTCCGCACCCAGTTCGGCCACAGTCCCCAGGGGCGGGTAGCCCCACGGATCGCCGGGGATGTCCACGGTCTGGCTCAGGTCGAACTCGAAGTGGTGGCGCCATTCCCCATTCCGCTGCGTCCCGTAGAGGAAGAGCTCCTCGTCGGGGAGGAATTCGGCGATCCATCCGGTTCGGACCCCTTCCTCCGTCTCCCGCTTGAACTCCATGCGGGTAGCCGACGGCGGCTCCTCGGCAATGGGGGGATGGGCGCTGGCGGCGCCGTAGAGGGTGTTGGGCTCGGGACGGCCATCGGAGTGACGATGGTCATGCCGGACGTCCAGCCCCTGAGGGTGGGTGGTGAAGACGAAGGTCCGGGAAGCATCGTCCCCCATCCAGACCGGGACCCGGATCTCATCGGGTGCGCACTCCCGGATGTGCATGATCATGTGGTCCCCGGGATTGAATGCGTCATCGGTGTCCGGCGCATCCAGGACCTCCCCTTCGAAGGCCTGGCCACAGACGGCCGCCAGGTTGGCCATGAACGCGGCGTAGACGTCGTCGGGTTCCTGGGTCTCGGCCACATCGTCCCCCGGCTCGGTCTCGGCGGGGGGCTCTGCGCATCCCGTCAGGGCCAGAGCGAGGATCAGAAGGGCGGCGGCAAGGGGTGAGGCCAGGGACGACCAGCGGCAGGGGGCCAGGGCATGGGGCATAACATCCACTCCTGTAAGGGGACTGGGAGACGGCATCGCACAGGTAGGGGACGAAGAATCACCCTTTGGCGGCCTGTCACGCCAGCGCGTCTGTCAACGGGATGACGCCCAACCTATGGCCCAGGCTGGCGGAGCGCCAGCCTGGGCCGCCCCCTCGATCTCCATCGGCCCGTCCTCGGGAGTAGCGGTGGACCGCTCAACGTTTCTGCCGGTGCCCTCCTCCCACCTTTCCGTGGATACTACCTACCCCTCCTTCATGGAGAGGGCGATCCGGTTCCGGTCCAGTTCCACCTTCAGGACCGTCACCGTGACGCGCTGGCCCACTCGGACGATCTCGGCCGGGTCCTTCACGAATCGGTTGGCCAGCTCGGAGATGTGCACCAGTCCGTCCTGATGCACGCCTACGTCGACGAAGGCTCCGAAGGCCACCACATTGGTGACCACCCCCTGGAGACGCATGCCTGGCTTCAGGTCCTTGGGTTCCTTCACGTCCTCCCGGAAGGCTGGGGCCTGGAAGGCCTCCCGGGGGTCGCGCCCGGGCCGCCGAAGCTCCTCCAGGATGTCCTCCAGGGTGGGCCGACCCACATCACCGGAGATGTATCGGTCCAGACGTGACTCCAGCTGGCCCACGGCGTCCTGGTCTTCCACCAGGTCGGCCACCGCCCGGCCCAGCTCCCGGGCCATCTCCTCCACCAGCTCGTATCGCTCTGGGTGGACGGCCGTGGCATCCAGGGGGTGGGCCCCGCCCCGGATCCGGATGAAGCCGGCGGCCTGTTGGAACGCCTTGGGCCCGAGACGGGGCACCTCCAGAAGCTGTTGCCGGGAACGGAGCTTCTCTTCCGCCTCTCGCTTCTCCACGATCCCCCGAGCCAGGGATGGGCCGATGCCCGCCACATAGGCCAGCAGGGGTGCCGAGGCCGTGTTCACCTCCACCCCCACCCGGTTCACACAGAGCTCCACGGTCTCGTCCAGACGCTTCCGGAGGCTGGGTTGGTGGACATCGTGCTGGTACTGGCCCACCCCGATGGAGCGGGGATCGATCTTGACGAGCTCGGCCAGGGGGTCCTGGAGTCGCCGGGCGATGGAGACAGCGCCCCGGAGGGAGACGTCCATACCCGGGAGCTCGTCCCGGGCCAGCTCCGAGGCCGAATAGACGGAGGCGCCGGCCTCATTCACCATGACCACCGAAGGGGATGGGGGGTCGTTCCGGGACCCGGATCCCAGCGCCTCGAGGGCGTTCCGGACGGCCCGGTCCGTCTCTCGGGACGCCGTCCCGTTTCCTACGGCGATGAGCTCGGGGGCGTGCCGCTCGACCAACCCGGTCAGCGTCGCGGCGAAGGCTTCCGGCTGGTGGAGGTAGAGGGTGGCGGTGTCCAGCACCTTCCCGGTGGCTGAGACCATGGCTGCCTTCACCCCGGTCCGGAAGCCGGGATCCAACCCCAGGACGGCCCGCTCCCCGGCAGGGGGCTGAAGAAGGAGCTGTTCCAGGTTCTCGCCAAAGACCCGGATGGCTTCGGCCTCAGCCTCATCCTTGAGCTCACCCGCCACCTCCGACGCCACCGAGGGCCCCAGGACCCGCCGAGTGGTATCGTCCGCCACCTCCCGGAGGGTGTCTCTGGCAGCACGACGTCCAAGCGTCACCCGTTCCACCTCCCGCAGGATGGCCTCCTCCGGGCCCTCGATGCTCCACTTCAGGGCACCTTCCGCCTCGCCACGGCGGATGGCCAGCATGCGGTGGGAGGGGATCCGTCGGACCGGCTCCCGGTGGTCGAAGTAGTCCTTGAAGCGAGCGGCCGCCGGATCCTCCTTCTTCCTCCGGGCGGCCCGGGAGACCACCATCCCCTCCCGCCGGACCAGCTCCCGAACCCGTCGCCGGAGGCCGGCATCCTCAGCCACTCGCTCAGCCAGAATGTCCCGAGCTCCCTGGAGGGCGGCGTCCAGGTCCGGAACGTCCCGTGCAGGGTCCACGAAACCCTTGGCCTCCTTCCGGATCTTGCCGTCGTGGGCTTGGCCGCCCCAGATCAAATTGGCCAGGGGACCCAGCCCCCGCTCCTGTGCCATGATGCCCCGGGTTCGACGCTTGGGGCGGTAGGGGAGGTAGAGGTCTTCCAGTGCCTGTTTCGTGTCGGCTGCCCTGATGGCCTTCTCCAGCGACGGGGTCAGCTTCTCCTGTTCCGCCACCGAGTCCAGGATGGTGGCGCGCCGGTCCTCCAACTCCTCCACATAGGCGGCCCGATCCCGGACGTCCCGGAGCTGGATCTCATCCAGACCCCCGGTGGCTTCCTTCCGGTAGCGGGCGACAAAGGGCAGGGTGGCGCCCTCCTGGAAGAGGGCCAGTGCCCCCTCCACCTTGTTCAGGGCCAACCCCAGCTCGGAGGCGACACGGCGGGTCAGGTCCTGTGTATTCACTCCATCCCCTGCATGTAATCGACCAGTTGGTCCAGGGCCGTTCCCCAGCCCTCGTGGAAGCCCATCTTCTCGTGACGGACCCGCCCCTCCCGGTCCTGATGCAAGGCGGTGGCATTGTACCGGGTTCCTTCCCCTTCCGGCTCCATGTTGATGATGGCCGTAAAGCCCAGGCCAGGGTTCCTGGCTGGACGGAATCCGGGAAGGAGGGCGTCGGTCATGGTGAGCCTCCGTTCCGGGATCACCTCCAGGAGACAACCCACATCGGGATGGTCCTCCCCATCAGGGGAGCGCATTACGGTCCGGAAGATCCCACCGGGCCGGAGATCGATTTCGCAATCAGCCACCGTCCAGGGGCGGGGGACGAACCACTCACGAAGGTGCTGGGGTTGGGTCCAGGCGGCCCAGACCAGACGGGTTGGGACGTCCACCACCCGTTCCAGAACCAGGTCCAGGTCAGGATCGGGCGGTCGAATGGCAGATCTGGTCATCTCTCCTCCTCACTGAGTTTTCGGACGTATGCGTCAAAGCGATCCAGGCGGGACTCCCAGTGGAAACGCTGGCGCTGGAGCCAACCTTCCACCGAATTCAGCCGGTCCGGCACGAGCTCAAAGGTCCGGATTCGCCCTTCCTTTTCCGATCGAACCCCCCCTGCCTCTTCCAACACCTTCAGGTGCTGGAGGAAGGAGGGGAGGGCCATCCCATGGGGCTCGGCCAGGTCTGAGACCGAGGCGGGTCCATGGACCAGCGCCTCCACCACCTGACGGCGGGTGGGATTCCCCAGGGCCCGAAAGATCCCGGATACCTGGTCTTCCACAAGGGCAGGCGGATGGGGTGACTTCCTGACTCGAGGAGGCTCGTCTGGGTGGTCGGGGCGTCGCATGTAGATAGGATGGGGCGATTATATACTTAGGTCAATACCTAAGTGACTGGGGGGTGGACGCCAATGGAGGGCCGAATCATCGGATTCGCGGGGTCAGTCCCCGACCGTCTGGGCTGACCCTCCCGCCAGGCCTGCTCGGCTGGACAGGAGGAGCTTTCCGTCCCAGAGTGGGGAGGTGAAGCCCTGCCATCTCCTTTTCCCCTCCACGAACCCGTCAGCCATGAACCCACATTCTCCACTCTCCTCTGGTCTGGGCCGTCAGCGCCCCATCGTCCGAACGCCCGCGCCCCGGGGGGCTCTCCGGCCCGGCAGTCGGTGGGCCCTTGGTCCCGCGAGTGGGTCGGACGTTTCTGTGTTGCGCTGGATTACGGCCGCCGCCCTGGGGCTGGCCCTCTGCCTGGCCCCGGCGGATGGCGCCGCCCAATCGCTGACGGCTGCCGACGTGGATGTGGCCACGGTGGACGCCACCTCCGTGGACGCCGTCATCGAGGGTCTGTACGCCTCCATTTCCGGGCCTGCCGGAGCCCCCCGGGACTGGGAGCTCTTCCACTACCTCATGCACCCCTCGGGGCAGCTCATCTCCATGCGGACGGACGAGGAGGGGGAGGCGGCCCACACCGTCATGAGCCCGGAGGATTTCGTGGAGCGGGTAGGGCCGAACTTCGTGGAGAATGGGTTCTTCGACCTGGAGCTGGGCTACAACCAGGACGAGTTCGGACACATGGTCCATCGGTTCAGCGCGTACGCCTCCCGGAGAGCCGCCGATGACCCTGAGCCCTACTCCCGGGGAGTGAATTCCTTCCAGCTCCTCTGGGACGAGGGCCGTTGGTGGATCATCTCCATCCTCTGGGATGGCGAACGACCCCAGAACCCCATCCCGGCTCACCTGGGCGGCTGAGGCAGCGCCCCGCCTGCCGAGCTGCTCGCGCCGGCCGGAGCCCGGGAGCCTACTCCATGCTGGACGAGGGGAGGGATTGGAGGTACACCCAGAGGGCCTGCATCTCCACCTCCGTCATGTTCTGAGCAAAGGGACTGACGAAGGTCATGGGTTCCCGGATTTCCGAGCCATCGGGGCGGCGGTTCTCCAACATGGCCAGGCGGAAGTCGGCGTAGTCCCACCCGTCCAGGCCTGAGGGGGTCAGGTCCGCCGCCGGGACCCAGGACGGATCGCCACCGGCAATCCGACCCCCGGTGAGTTGCATCCCGTGGCACCCCGTGCAGACGCCGGCCAGGTGGCGGCCGAACTCCACCGAGACCTCGGCGGGGGGCGGGAGGACGGGGTGGGGCGTGTCGTGAGGGCCGATGAGGTCAGCAGAGAAGACGATTTCCCCCCGGGCCACCAGGACCCGTCCCAGGGGGCCGAGGCGGGATGGCGGAACCTCGTTGTCCACCGGCGGGACCGACTCCAGGTAGGCGATGATGTCCGAGAGTTCCTGGTCCGACATGAGGAGGAAGTCCTCGGAGGGCATGATTGCCGGGCGGCCGTCGGGTCGGACTCCGTGGCGGACGATCCGGTCCCAGTCCGCCACCGTGTAGCCCCCCGTGATCCCCCCTTCTCCCCGGGTCAGGTTCGGACCCAGGAGGCGACCAATGGGGAAGGCATCCACCATCACCCCGCCCCCATAGTCGCTTCCGTGACACTCGGCGCAGGCGTACCGCGCCTCCACCAGGTGGCGACCCCGCGCCTGGGCCCGTTCCAGAGCCACCGCCCGGGCTTCCTCCTCCGTGAGCCCTTCCTGGGACACCTCCTCGGGGTCCAGGGGGAAGGGGACGGGGAAGTCCACCTCGTGGGTGTCGATGGCGCGTGCCATGGAGCGTTCCGTCGAGATCGAGGCCCAGAGGACAAAGCCTCCGCCGGCCAGGAGAAGGGCCGCTACCGCCACCACCACCGAGCGAACCGCCATGCGCCGTACCGACATGATTCCTCCAGAAAAGGGAGAGAGAGGACAACCTTTCCCAGGATTCACTCCTGAAATGGTGCTGCGCCAGGATTTTCTTGTGGTACTGCCCGATCCAGGAGGATTTTATAATGAATACATTATAATACTGAGGCCGCCAGGCCCTACCGGTGCCCTGTCCGTTGGCGTTTCAGCTGAAACGTCGGGAGTCGAGGGAGTCCTGGACGTTGGTAGTCGAAGGAGTCTTCGGCGAAAGGTCCCGCACACACGTGTTGACCGAAGTCGTGCAGGGGGCGACGCTGGAGAAACTCCGAGACCGGGAGAGGGTTGGCTGTCGTGGACACCCCGGCTCCTGACGGGGTGTTCGACTCTTTCCCCCATCATCCTGATGGAGCGTACATGCTCCTCTACATACTGGATCTTCTGGGCGTGGCCGTCTTCGCCATCAGCGGCGCCCTGGCCGCAGGCCGAAAGGGGCTGGATCTCTTTGGAGTTCTCGTCATCGCCGCCATCACGGCCATTGGTGGGGGAACGCTCCGGGACCTTCTCCTGGATCGACACCCCATCTTCTGGATCGACGATCCCACCTACCTGGTGGTCATCCTGGCCGCCGCCGGTTTTACCCTGGCGTATGTTCGCTTGCGGGAGCCGCCGGGGCGGGCTCTCCTGGTGGCTGATGCCCTGGGGCTGGGGCTCTTTGCCGTGGCTGGAGCCCAGATTGCCGAGGGAGTCGGGCTGGGGATCCTCATCATCGTTCTCATGGGGACGATGACCGGGGTGGCCGGTGGCGTTCTCCGGGACGTCCTGACGGCCCAGGTGCCTCTCATTCTCCGCCGCGACATCTACGCCACCGCTGCCATCGCCGGGATCCTGGTCTACCTCCTCCTGTCTGCGCTGGGGTTGCCCCCGGGAGTGGCTGCGGTGTTGGGAATGCTCTCGGTGGTGACTCTCCGCCTCCTGGCCATCATGAAGGGGCTTCGCCTTCCCGTCTTCCGTCTCCCCCGGGACCCGAGTTGAGGGCCCAGGCGAGGGTCGGGTTGTGCAACGGGTTGAGGCCCAAGTTGAGGCTCGGGTCTTGAAACGGGCTGAGGCCCAAGTTGAGAAACGGGAAAGGACCCGGCATCTTGGCCCAATGAACGCCCTCCCCAAACGGAGATCCACCGGATGCGACGCGTGCTCGTTGGAATCGAGGAAGACACTCCTCCCGAAGATCTGGCCAGGGCGTTGTCCGGGCTCAAGGACCTGGGCGTCCGGGAGGTAGTGCTGGCCCATGTGAAGCGACCCTCCCCGGTTCCTCTTCTCCACAAGAGCGATCCCACCGGAGACGCCGGCCGTCTTCTGGCCCGTGCCAGGATGGCGCTGGAGGGAGAGTTCCAGGTTGAGCTCTCCCTCCTCATGGGGACGCCGGCCCAGGAGCTGGCCCAGGCGGCCCAGGACCGGGAGGCCCAGCTCATCGTGCTCCCCTCATTCGTGGGAGAACCGACCCGGGAAGGTCTGCGTGCCAGCACCGCATGGGAGGTGGTTCGTAGGGCCCGGTTGCCTGTGCTCATGGTGCCGGTGCCCAAGGAGGCGGAGGATGCCCAGACGGCTGAGCTGACCTCGGGTCGGAAGCTGACCTGGATCCTGCCCCCCTCTGACCTCTCCGCCGTTTCCGACCGGGCCCTTCCCATTGTTCGTGAGTTGGCTGTGGACGGGGCCCTTCCGGTGACCCTCCTTCACGTGAGGGAAGATCCTGGTGAGGGTGAGCCCGAGGGTCCCAATCCGAAGCGCCGATTGCAGGAGAGGGTAGCGGAGCTGGCTGAGTCCGGTGTGGAGGAGGTACAGGACGCAGTGGAGGCAGGCGAGCCGTGGAAGTCCATCCTGGCCGCAGCCGCCAGGCGCAAGGGGTGTCTCACGGTCATGGCCACCCAGGGCCTGGGATTTCTCCCCGAACTGGTCTTTGGAAGTCAGAGCCGGAAGGTGCTACGCCACGCGGTCACGCCCCTGCTCCTGGTTCCCCCAGGAGTCGATGGACGAGATTCAGGAGCTGGGCGGGGGTGAAGGGTTTGGCCAGGAAGTGGGTCTGGTCCGTCTCCTGGAAGTGGGCCGTCTCCTTCTCGCCGTGTCCCGACATGAGGACCATGGGAATCCGGATGCCCTCTGCTTGAACGGTCTGGAGGAGCTGGGCACCCCCCATCCGGGGCATGACCAGGTCGGTCAGGAGGAGGACCACCTCCTCATCCGCGTTCCGAAGGAGCTCCAGCGCCTCCTCTCCGTTCTCCGCCACCAGCACCCGGTAGCCGGCTCGGGTGAGGATCCGCTGCGCTACCCCTCGAAGTGGTGCCGAGTCGTCTGCGACCACGATGGTCCCCCAGCCCTGCCTCCGGGGTTGGTCCGGGAGGGAGACCTGGTCCAGAGTCTCCGGGTCGCCTCGGGTCCCTGGGAGGATGACGTGGCAGGTAGTGCCGGCGCCCTCCTCGCTTTCAACCTCGATTTCCCCACCCCAGTCCTGGACGATACCGAAGACGGTGGAAAGCCCCAGTCCCGTCCCTTCGCCACGAGGTTTGGTGGTGAAGAAGGGTTCCAGGATCTTGTCTCGAATTTCCGGGGCGATCCCACTTCCCGTGTCCGAGACGGATAGGCGAACGCCCTCCTCGATCTCCGGTGCAGCCCCAGGTCCCGGGTGGCCCTGGGAGGGTGAACCGGAGGGGGGCAGCTCGTGGGGCTCGATCTGGATGGTGATGACCCCCGCACCGGGGATGGCGTCCACGGCGTTCACCACCAGGTTGAGGACGATCTGATGGAGGTGCCCCCGACTGCCCCAGACCCGACGACGCTCCCCTTCGGTCTGGGCAAATCGAAGCTCGATCCGGGAGGGGGTGAGTCGGGTGAGGAGGGGCTGCATCTCCTCCACCACCGCCCCCAGGTCCAGAACCTCGTTCCGGGGGGTTTCCTGACGGCTGAAGGTGAGGAGTTGTCGCGTGATCTCTTCGGCCCGCTCCACCTCTCGCAAGATCTCATTCAGGGCTTCCTTCACGCCCTCGGTGTCGCTCAGCTCCGACAGCGCCAGTTCGGCGTTCCCGCGGAATACGGTCAGAAGGTTGCTGAAATCGTGGGCCACCCCGCCGGCCAGGCGTCCGACGGCCTCCATCTTCTGGGCCTGCATGAGACGAGCGGCGGCCTCCTTGCTCTCCGTCACATCCCGGATCACCCCGGTGAAGCGGACCTGGCCTTCGGCATGGTGCCTTCCGAAGGAGACTTCGGCGTCGAAGCGGGTGCCGTCGGACCGGAGGACCGGGAACTTCAGACGAGCCCAGTCCACCGTCCGCTCCCCGGTGTCCAGGTGTCGCTGGAAGCCGGCCCGATGCCGAGCCCGGTACTCAGGAGGGATGATCTCGGTGATGGGGCGTCCCACCAGGTTGCCCGGGCCGTAGGCAAGGATCTGGTGAGCCGCCGGGTTGGCGTACTGGATCCGGCTCTCGGCATCGATGGTGAGGAGGGCGTCGGCCATGCTCTCGGCCATGGCTCCGAATCGGGCCTCGCTCTCCTGGAGCCTTCGTTCTGTGCTCCGGCTCTCCACCCGGGAAAGAGCCTCTCGATGCTGTCGGAGGTGGAGCTCCAGGACGTCTGGTTCCTTCTGGACCTCGGCTGGGTCCAGGTAATGGGGGTTGGGGAAGACGTCGCCGTGGACGAAGGCCACCGGGTGGGTGGCCAGGCAGCGGAGGAGATCGCCGGTGTCGAACCGGCGCCGGTCGTACTGGCAGATGGCGGCTCCCCCGTGCTCCCGGAGGATCCGGTTGACTGAGGCCTCATATTCGAAGAAGGCTTCCCGGGCTTCCGGCAGCTCGGCCAGCCAGCACACGTCACCGGTGATGCGGACGCCGGAGTAGCCCTCCGCCGGCCCCGAGATCACAAGCTTCTCGATCCGTTCGAGGGCCTGGGTCGGTGAAAACGCGCCGCCGGGCAGGTATGCCGATCCGGTGGTGAGGATGGAGAGCTGGCCCGATGCCAGGTAAGGGGCCGGGTCCACTCCAGCTTCCACCAGGTACTGGTGGATGGTCGTCTCCGGCACCGTGTACGTGGCGCAGATCACCTTCTCCCCTTTACGGAGTCCCTCGGTGATGAACGGAACCAGGACCTGCCGATGCTCCTTCTCGGAGCGATAGATGGCGCAGGCGTGGTAGCCAGGCACCACCTCAGGCAGGTTGAGTTCAGACGGTGCCTGCATAAGTACTCCCGGGGCCCGCTGTCCAGGGCCGGCTCCGCTGGGGTGGGACCCATGACTGTCGGATGGTGGACGTCATGGGCCACAATGACTCAATTTGACTCATCCAGTCATGGTTGTGCAAGTAAGTTGTGCAAGCAATGGACCCTGGGTGACGACTGATCTCGTAGCGCGGGCCGATTGCGTAGCTCGGGTAGGAGCGAGGGCCACAACCGAGGTCGGTTTGGACCAAGGAACACTGAAATCATTGGGTTTCAACGTCTTCCGGTCGAACGATCTGGATCTGGGGCGCCTTGTGCACAAGGGCTGGGCGGAGGACCTCCCCTGAGCACCCGGCCCCGAAACCCATAGGAAATCGATTCCCTTCCGGTGCGCACTTCTTGCATGTTGCAGTGCTTCCGAGACCTTCCAGCAACTCGACGGGCAATGGAGACAAGGGCCATGGCGAAGAAGTGGGTATATCTGTTCCGAGAGATCGAGGAGGCCGAGGACTACGCGGGAGACTGGGACTCGGTGCGAGGACTCCTGGGAGGGAAGGGAGCCAACCTGGCCGACATGGCCCGGATCGGCGTGCCGGTACCGCCAGGCTTCACCGTCACCACCGAAGCCTGCATTGCCTACCTGGAGAGCGAGAACGAATTTCCCGAAGAGATCTGGGAGGAAGAGCAGGCCGCTCTCCGGAGGATCGAGGAGAAGGCGGGCAAGCGATTCGGAGATGCGTCCAACCCCCTCCTGGTTTCCTGTCGTTCCGGCGCCAAGTTCTCCATGCCGGGAATGATGGATACGGTCCTGAACCTGGGGATGAACGACGAGGTGGCTCAGGGGATGGTGGAGCTGACCGGCGATCCCCGCTTCGTCTACGACTCGTATCGACGTCTCATCCAGATGTTCGGCGCCGTGGTCCGGGGGATGCGGGACGAGGTCTTCGAGGACGTCATCGAGGAGCGTCAGAGGGTGGCCGGGGTGGACTCGGACAGCCAGCTCTCCGGCGAGGACTGGGAGGAGGTGACCCGTCGCTTCAAGAAGCTGGTCCGGAGCTATACCGGTTTCGACTTTCCCCAGGATCCCCTGGAGCAGCTCAGGTCGGCCTCCGAGGCTGTCTTCAAATCCTGGCAGGGGAAGCGGGCGGTGGACTACCGGAACGCCGCCGACATTCCCCATGACCTGGGGACGGCGGTGAACATCCAGACCATGGTCTTCGGCAACATGGGGGAGGATTGCGCCACGGGCGTGGCCATGAGCCGGAATCCGTCCACCGGGGAGCCGGGGGTGGAAGGGGATTTCCTCATCAACGCCCAGGGGGAGGATGTGGTGGCCGGGATCCGGCCCACCCTCTCCATGGACGTCATGGCTGAGAAGATGCCTGAGGCCTATGCTGAGCTGACAGAGATCGCCGAGAAGCTGGAGCAACACTACCGGGACATGCAGGACATGGAGTTCACGGTGGAGCACGGGACCCTCTGGCTCCTCCAGACCCGGGACGGGAAGCGGACGGCCCAGGCTGAGGTCCGGATCGCCGTGGAGATGGTGGACGAAGGGCTCCTGACCCAGGAGCAGGCCCTCCTCCGGGTGGCGCCGGAGCAGGTGGACTTCTTCCTCCACCCCCAACTCGAGGAGGATGCCCGACGGTCGGCCCAGCTCATCGGACAGGGGCTGAACGTCTCCCCTGGTGCCGCCGTGGGGGTGGTGGCCCTGGACGCCGACACGGCGGAGCGTTGGGCCAAGGAGGAGGAGAAAGACGTCATCATGGTCCGGCCCGAAACCAGACCCGACGACGTGCATGGGATGCTGGCGGCCCAGGGCATCGTCACCAGTCGAGGGGGGCGGACCAGCCACGCCGCCCTGGTGGCCCGCCAGTTCGGGAAGCCGGCGGTGGTGGGGGTGGAAGGAATGGAGATCGACCTGGATGCCCGGGTGGTGCGGGTCGGGGACGTGACGGTCCGGGAAGGCGAGGCCCTCTCCATTGATGGTCTCCGGGGGGACGTGTACCTGGGCGAGCTTCCCACCGTGGTCCCGGATATCCAGGACGAGTGGCTGACCAGGCTCCTGGAATGGGCCGACGAAGCCCGCCGTCTTGAGGTCTGGGCCAACGCCGACTATCCCCAGGACGCCCAGCGCGCCCGGGAGTACGGCGCCCAGGGCATCGGCCTCTGCCGGACGGAGCACATGTTCTTCGAGGAAGACCGGCTCCCCCTCATGCGTCGGATGATCATGTCCCGGACCCGGACGGAACGGGAAGAGGCCCTGGACGCCCTCCTACCCCACCAGCAGAGCGACTTCCAGGAGCTCTTCCAGGTCATGGACGGTCTTCCTGTGGTAATCCGCCTCCTGGACCCGCCTCTCCACGAGTTCCTCCCCACCTACGAGGATCTCCTCCGGACCCTCTCGGATCTGAAGCTCCGGCTCCAGCACCTGTCCTCCCTGGGCGAGGTGGATGACACGCTGGCTCAGATCCGGGAGAAGCAGGATCTCCTGGAACGAATCGTGGCGCTGCGGGAGGAGAACCCCATGCTGGGGACCCGGGGTGTTCGCCTGGCGATCCTCTACCCTGAGCTGGTCCGGATGCAGGCTCAGGCCATCTTCCAGGCCGCGGCCCGTGCCATACGGGAGGAGGTGGACGCCCGGGTGGAGATCATGGTTCCCCTGGTTTCTCATGTGAACGAGTTCAAGGCCCAGTTCCGGGAGATCGAGGCCCAGGCCCGGGCGGTCATGGAGGAGCATGATGTGGAGATCCCCTACGAGGTAGGGACCATGATCGAAGTGCCCCGGGCGGCTCTGACGGCCCACGAGATCGCCGCCGAGGCCGAGTTCTTCTCCTTCGGGACCAATGATCTGACCCAGACCGTCTTCGGAATCTCCCGGGATGACGGCGAGGTGGGCTTCCTCATGCACTACGTGGAGCGCCGGATCCTGGAGGACAACCCCTTCTCCACCCTGGATGTCCCGGGGGTAGGGGGTCTCATGGAGATCGCAGTGGAGCGGGGACGGGAGGCCCGGCCCGAACTGAAGATCGGGATCTGTGGTGAGCACGGGGGCGATCCCCGGTCGGTGACCTTCTGTCATGGTGCAGGACTGGATTACGTGAGTTGCTCCCCCTTCCGGGTCCCGGTGACCCGACTCTCGGCGGCCCAGGCCGCCCTCCGGGAGGCCGGAGTGGAGCCGGCGGGACGGGACGAGTAGGGGGATCCTGCTTGGAGGCCGATGGACCCTGACGGCCCCCAAGCAGGACCGTCTCCTGGCTCACGGGATGAGGCGAGCTCAGAGCATGAAGATCCATTGTGGGAGGAGGTCCACTGCCAGGGCTTCCATCCACTTGTCCACCCCCGTGAGGACGGCACCCCCCAGGAACAGGAGGGATCCCCCCAGGAGCTTCCTGGCCCAGCCGCCTCCTCTCAGACCGCCTCCCCGCCACCGGCGGATCAGGGACTCGGAGGCCATTCCAGCGACCATGAGGACGCCGGCTGTGCCGATCCCATAGGCCAGCATGACGGAGAACGCCATGGGGACGCTCTGTCCCATGGAGGCCAGGGCGATGGCCGCCCCGAGGGTGGGGCCCACGCAGGGGAGCCAGACTACCCCCAGGAGCGCACCCATGGTGAACTGTCCGGCAGCGGACCGGCCCGGCTCCGCGCCGCTGGTCATTCTGCCCATCCCCAATGCAGCCACGCCTCGGGACAGGGCGTTGCTCATGGTCTCGGCCATTCGGTTGACCAGGAGGACCACGCCCGCAGCCAGGAGCAGGGCCGCCGCCACGTACCGGAAGAGTTCCGGGTCCAGTCCGGATTGGACCAGGAGGAAGGTGATCACTGTCCCTGCCACGGCGAAGGACAAGCTCATGCCTCCGGCCAGCCAGAAAGGGCCGCTCCGTCCAGAGGTGGCTGCCGAGGAAGTGACCACCGGTACCAGCGGCCAAACGCAGGGGGAGAGGACTCCGACGACCCCGGCTACCAGGGCCAGTGGAACCGCAGCCAACTCCAGGCTCATGGAGCGTCCAGAGCCTGGAGAAGCTCCTGGAAGATCACGTCCTGTCTGGTTTCAGCCACCGAGAACCAGATCTGTTCCTCGCCTCGGTACAGGATGAGGGTGGATTGACGCGGCGCCTGGAAGCGGGTGACCAGTTCTTTCTGGTCGTCGAAGTCGATGGTCAGGATGTGGAGCGGAGCGTCCTGGTGCGATTCCTGGAAGGCCGCCAGCGCCTCCTGCTGTACCGCGCACGTGGGGCACCAGTCGGCGAAGATGTCCACCAGGACCACTGCTCCCTGGGCCTGAAGCTCGGCAAATCGAGCCTCGGTGAAGTCCTCCTTCTCCTGTGCCTGACCCAGGGACGGGCCCAACGCCAGAGCCAGGACGGCTACCAGGGTGAGGGGGAGAAGTTGGCGGAGAGAATGTGTGGTCATCGTTGGTTGTACCTGAAGGGAGACATTTCCCGGTCTGGTTCCTCGGGAGGTCCAGCCGGGGCTTCGTCCACCCCAACGCGCCGTGGCTCGGTTCGGTTCCCCGCCCCCCTTCATCCCCCAGGCACTGCGTAACCGGTCCCCTCTACCTCCAGGCTTCCGGAACCCCGACCAGCCGCTTCGCCTTTGGAGGACAGAGATTGGCGCCCAGACGAGGATGAGACGGGGTGCCAGGGTAGGCGCTCAGAAGGGGAGCGTCCTCGTCTTCCATCAGGGGTGAGCCATGAAGAGCCGAGCACGTTTCTGGGCCGGTATGGTCGCGCTGACCGTCCTGCCGGGCCTGCATCCCGTCCTCCTTCCAGTGGTCGGGGTGGCATCCCACCTCCTGTGGTGGGCCCACGTCCTTCCCCTGGCCCTCCTGACCCACCGGATGGGACAACGGGCTCTGGGACCAGGGATTCTCGGGAGCGTTGCCCTCCTGGTGTTGGGGGAGCGGCTTTTCGGTGCCGGCTATTGGATCCCGGCCGATTGGGCCACCGTTCTTTCTCTGGCCGTGGCCCTGGCCTTCACCGAGATCCTGGTGGGAGGCTTCGCCCTCTACGCCCGCCGGGTCTCTCGTAAGTACCAGGTCCTGTTCGAGCGGGCGGAGACGGGCGTGATCCGAACCACTCCCGGCGGTCGCGTCATGGAGGCGAACCCTGCAGCCACCCGCATACTCCAACTGGAGCCGGGAAGCCTGGAGGAACGCTCCCTGGAGGAGGTGTCTCAGTTGGCCCCGCTCCCTCCCCTGGCGGAGGTGGTTGCACAGGGAGGATGGACCGGGACCGTGGAGGTTCAGACTACGCGGGGCCCACGGACCAGGCACCTGGCGGTGGCGGCGTTGCGCCAGGACGAGCCGGGCGGATACCAGGTCCTCCTCATGGATCGGACCCTGGATGCGGCTGCCGACCGGGAGCGGGAGCGCCAGGGGAAGTTGGCCACGCTTGGTGAAGCCCTGGCCGGGGTTGCCCATGAACTGAAGAACCCCCTGGCGGTCATCCTGGCCGAAGGGGAGTTGGCCCACTCCACTCCTGATCTGGATCCAAAGGAGCTTCTGGACTCGATTACCGAGATGAGTCGTCAGGGTCGGCGGATTCAAGAGCTGGTCGATGAGCTCCTGGGGTTCTCCCGCCCTGCGTCCGGGGAGGGGCCGGTGGACCTGGCATGTCTCCTCCGGCGGCTCCTCCGGATGGAAACCATGATCCGGGGTGGAAGCGTCACCTGGCAGGACCGGATACGGTACGAGGGGCGAGTTTCCCTGCCTCAGACTCGGGTGGAGCAGATCGTCATCAATCTCATGGCCAATGCGGCCGAGGCCATGGATCCCGAAGGGGGGACGGCCGAGCTTCGGTGCTGGGCGGAGAAGGATTCCATCCTGATCGAGGTGGCTGACACCGGTCCGGGAATCCCCGATTCCCTTGTGGACGAGGTCTTCACTCCCTTCATGACGACCAAGGTCGGAGAAGGGGGGACGGGGTTGGGTCTGGCCATTTCCAGGCGACTGGCCATGGCCATGGGTGGTGAGTTGACCGCCCGAAACCGAGCGTCGGGGGGTGCAGCCTTCCGTCTCGTCCTGCCGCTCGTTCGTCCCAAGGATCCTGCAGAGCTCACGCCGGCGGCCTGACCCGGAACTCTCCAGCGCAGCCGGCCGGTCGGACGGGGCAGAGG